>CAMFIS010000042.1 GCA_945952345.1 uncultured Fimbriimonas sp. | reverse complement strand
CATTCACCCCTCGCTCTACCAAATCCTCCTCTTTGTGATCGGCATCGTCTGCGCGGTGGTGAACCTGTACGGCTTCCAGCTCGCTCTCATGACGACGGGCATCTACTTCATTCGCATCGACAACCTGTGGGTGCTTGGCGAGACGGTCACCGGTCTTGGACGGTATCCGATGGACATCTACCCTGGCGGGCTCCGCTGGATCCTCACCTACTTCCTGCCCGTCGCCTTCTTCGCCTACTACCCAGCGCTACAATTGGTGAAGGAAGCGAACCCAGTGCTCACGCTCCAAGGGATCGCCTTTTCGGTGGTGTTCTTCTTCGCGAGTCGAACTTGGTGGCGGTACTCGATGCGACACTACTCGAGCGCGAGTTCGTAGTCTCAGCACCGCTGCCTCAGGTCCAATCGAAAACGGAGAATTCTCGATAGAGTCATGAGGGGCCCTGAGGCTAATGAATTCTCATAGCCTCGGGGCGGCGGCGTGAGAATTCGATTGGCCGACCTCCATCTTTCGACCCGAGACAGCGCTTTTAGAAGCTTCGGCCGCCGCTGCCGGTGCCGAGCATCTGACCCAACCGACCACGGCCAAACGAGGAGTCGAACGGAATCGCTTTCAGTCGGATAAAGAAGCCAATCTCGCGGCCAGCGCGGAAGCCAGATCCGAAGTCTTGAACCGTAATAATCGCTTCTGCGCAGTGAAGGTCGTACACCATGTTGTACTGTTGCGAGTCAAATCTGCCTGTATAGCCGTTGAAGTTCAACGTCGTCCCAAAGCGAGTCTTCCCGATCTCCAGACCATCCAAGTAGGCGTTGACCGACGCCCAAGTGTGGCGCAAACCGTCGTACCGGGCGCCGATCGTCGCATTCAACGACGGTGTCTGCCAGGTCGTATCGAGCCGCAAATTGCTCCAGGCTTGAGTGAACGGATCGTACGAAGTCAAAGTTCGGAAGCTGAAGGCGTTGCCGAGTTTATACTCCGAGCGAATTCCCACTTGTTGGTAGGCAACCTGACCTGTATCTCCGCGGATAAAGTCGTAACCGGTCTGGATACCAAAGCTCGACTTGGAGTTCGCCTGGAACGACAGATCGCTGGTGAGGACGTTGCTGGTTCCCGTGCGGTCGATCGCAAGCGGGCTGTAACCAAACGAGCGAAGGTAGGAATAGCGGAGATTGAACGAAAGTTTCTTTCCGATCTGATAGCCCAGGTTCTGGCCCATCATCATCTTGTATTGGGCTGCGTCATCGGAATAGACGGTTTGGCGGAAGTCACCGTTGAAGTCCCAGCGCCAGTTCCCCTTGTCTCGAATGGCGCGATTGAGCCCAAAGTCGAACAGGCCCCGACTGAAGCGCTGCTTCTGCTGGGGATCAAGGAATTCACCCCAGCTGAACTCTGTGCGGAACGGAATTGTTTTGAACGTGTTTGGTCCAAAGAGCTTGGTTGAATCGGATTTGAAGGATAGTACCGGCGTCTTGTCCGAACTTGGGAAGAACGTTGGTACGTCGCCAATCGGGATCGTTCGCTGGTACTCCAGCGAAAGCGTGCCCTTCTTGACATCTTCGGTTCCGATGAACCGCACATCGGCCGTCTCCCGAGAAATGCCCGCCGAGCCGCCGCTTCGATTCAGCGTGAAGTCGAGGTTGGTGCTTGTCTTGCCCCACGAGCGATTGTCCGAAATGGTCGTCGTTTGGTTGTAGCTGCTAAATGCGGAAGTCGACTGCTTCTGCTCGCTGAACGTGAAGTTTGTGAATTTAGGAAACTTCAGCCCCATCCTGGTGCTCATGATGGTCGAGCCCGGCGCTGATAGGTAGTTGTTGCGCTGGATGTCGTTATCTAGCGTCAGGTCGGCCCAACCCAGATGCTGCTCATGTTGGTTGGTGATCGACATGGTCTTGGAGTTGCCGGTAACGCCGTACACTTTCGCAATTCCGTTCATCGTCTTATTGCGATAGTAGTAGTTCATGCCCAAGCCAAAGCCGAGCTTGGACATGTAGTCGGCCCGGATGGCGCCGCGATCGTCTCCTCGCATGGGAAAGCCGTACGTATTTTTGACGTAGTAGCCTTCGTCGGGAGACTGGCCAACCTGGGGCAGGTACTTGAAGCTGCGGTCTCCTAATGGAATCCAGAGCACAGGGAGCGTGATGACGTTGTGCCCGAGGATATTGATCTTGACGTGCTTGAGAATCGCTTCCCGGTTCGGCTCGACCGTACTGGATTCAGCATCGAAATGGAAGTGAGGCACTTCGAAGTCGCAGGTGGTGAACAGTGAATCGGTCGCGTAGATCTTTCTCGAAGTTCCGTACGCCTGCTTGCCCGAGACGAAGACGTCGCCTTTTACTTGGTTCTGAAGCGCGTTGGGACGGATGTCCGCTTTGCCGTACGTTGCGAAAAAGCTCTTGGTCTTGAAATTGACGGTTACGGATTCGCCAACCACGGTCTCATCCGCACCGATGATTCGCACGTCGCCATCGAACGTGTATGTGTCGGTATCCTTGTTGCCGATCATGTGCTCGGCCAGGCACCGAAATCCACGGATGACCACCTCGACACCGTCCGAGACCTCGACCACGCTCCCCTTGCTGTTGACCGTGCCATAGTGGACGATCTCGATTTCTTTCGGGTTGTCGGCCGGAGCGGGAAGTGGCTTCTGCAGGGGTGGAGTTTTCTCCCCAACCGGTAGTTCTTGCTTGTACTTCACAATCCCCTTCTCGCGAAGGGTGTGCATCAGGGATTCGAACGCAGCCGCCTGACCATGACTCGTTGCGGCAATCCCCAGCACGAGAGCCAGCGCGGCGTACTTCACTCCAGACTCCTAAGCCCGATTATGCCAGCGGCAAGGAACAAGAAGTTTGGTAGCCAAGCAGCGATGAATGGGTCGACGGCGGGATTCTTACCAATGATCTGAGTCGAAATGACCCAAGCATTGAAGTAAATCATCACCACTCCCATGCTGATAAGAACGCCAATAAAGCCGCCCTGCTTTGCAAACCGAATCGAGAAGATGGGCGACACCACCGAGAAAATGATGCACATCGCGGGGAAGCTGAATTTGTTCTGGTACTCGATCTCGAGGGAGCGCGTGTTTTGGCCAAGCTTTTTGAGGTCGCTAATCCGCTGCCTTAAAGCAGAGATTCCAAGGTCTGGTGCGGCTGGCGGAGCGACCAAATCTTGAATGATCACTTTCTGATTGATCTGAAAAACTCGCGAATCGATGATGTCCAACGACTTGCTGGTGCCGTGAATCTTAAATGTTCGCGCATTTTGGAAGGTCCAGAGTCCGCGCTGATACGTTCCCTCCGGCGCCATGATCAGGTTGGTCTGTCCAGGTTCGGGCCGTTCAAACATCACCACATCCTTGATCAGCCACGTATCGTCCCGAGACTTATCCTTTGTGACAGAGCCGAAGTTGACGGTGTAGCTTTGCAGACGAATCTGGATGTTCGTCATGAAATCGCCGATGCTGGACAAGATGTTGACGTTGGTCTGAAGTTCCTTGCTCTTCCTCGCGGCGCTTGGAGTGACTTTGTCAATCACCCAGTAGTCCATGGCCCCAACGAATAGACCAAACAGCACGACGGGAAGTAGGAAGCGCAGCACGCGTGTTCCACCCGATCGTAATGCCGTAAGTTCGGATTCCCGAGAAAATCGACTGACCGCCAGTGAGGCCGCAAGCGAAACCGCAATGGGCAAAGTCTGAGAAAGGAAGCCCGGAGTTTCGAGAAAGATGATTTTGAGAATTGCCGCCGGCGGCACATTGCGCGTGAGGTCGTTCTTGCCCAGCGCCATGTAGAAGTTGGCCTGAAACATGACCACCACGATGAGCACACCCATGATGAAGGGCGGCAACATTTCTCGGAAAACGTAACGGTCGAGGCGCTTCACCGCTTATTGAATCCCAGGCCGAATGCCGATATGACCGCTCCGACACCCACGCAAAGGAACACGATCACGCTTGGAATGGCGATGATAGGCTTCACATTCTGCAGGAGCGGAATAGCAAACAGGCAGATCAGAATCGTCATCCATATCGCAACGATCTTTTGAGTTCCCGAATTCGTCCTGAGGTTAAATTTCTGGGCTCGGTCGAGGTGGAGCGATCCAAGGCAGTTTGGACAGATGAGAGCTCCCGCCGGGGCCATTCGTTGGCAACCTGGACAGTGAACTTCGGTCGGGGCGGTAGGGTCTGCTTTGCTCTTCCACTTCAGATACTCTTTATGTTCGTCCTTGAACAAATTCACATTCATGTGTGGAATGCAACCATCCGCAATGGCAATCGCGACGAATTTCTCGCCTTTCCGGTAAAGAATCTGCGCTAGTCGAAAGGCTGCCATCGCATTTTGCGGATTCATTCGAATCTGCTGATAGCAGGTCCTAATTTGCTCCGCCTCCATAACACGGTCATCCCACTTCTCGGTAATGACCGTTAATATCGGTAACCCTACGAGGAGGCTAAAGATTCCTGCCAAAGCCGCATAGTGTAGATAAGTGTCCTCGATGAGGCAAATAACACCAAATAGGTAGACCGCTGTACCGGCCATGAGGAGGGCCGTCGCGCACCCAATTTCGCCCATCACCGAGCGGTTCATGAGGTAGATGAAAAAGCCGGGCAGGATCAGGAACAACACGCACGGGAACAAAGATCCCATGGGAATGTGAAGTTCAGCAAGCGGCAGCATGGCAACAAGTTAAGGACGATCATCCTCGCGGTTTTGATCGCCCTTATCCTTCCCTTCATTATCCTCGTTCTTAGACTCTGGATTCCTGCGGAAAGTGAACTTGTTTTCGGTTCCTTTTCGAAGCCGATCGATGTTCGAACGATGCTTGACGATCAGGAAAAGATTGAGAACCACCAGCATCGGCAATAGCTGCGACGAATCCTTGGATACAAAGATGGAAAACGGGATGGTTGAAAGACCCGCGAGCATACTTCCGAGGGATACGTATCTCGATGTAGCGGTGACCAAAATCATGACCACGCACGCGAGCCCAGCCGTCTCGGGCATGGCCGCCAACGCGGCTCCTAACCCCGTCGCCACGCCTTTCCCACCTTTGAATCCAATCCAAGGGCTGAACATATGACCAATCATCGCCAGGACGCCGATGATGAAGATCCACACCTGATGATCGATCCCAAGCGGGTTACCCTGGATAAGGAATCGCGCCGCCATCCCGGGTCCGAAGCCTTTGAGAATATCGAGGAGGAATACGAGGAGACCAAGTTTGGGTCCCAACGCCCGAATGACGTTCGTCGCGCCAATATTGCCGCTGCCAACACGAAAGATGTCGACACCTTTGGACCTTGAGATGATGACGCCAAATGGGACCGATCCACATAGGAAGGCGAGAACCATGAGGCCAATGATCACAGCACTCAGTTATAGCTTATTTTTGGTCTTTGGTACCGTACGGGCAGCACAATGGATCGCCGATCACGACGTCTTTCCATTTCACCAGTGGCGACGCGGCATAGAAACTTTCGGCTAGATTGAATCCGCTGTTGTACCGATCGAAAAGGATCCCCGCCCGACAAAGCGCGACCGTGAACGGTTCGCTGACATAGCCCTTTACGCCGGTCACGCCTTGGTGAATAAGATCGGCAATGAGGCTCTGACCACCTTGGGTCGGTGTAAATGTCCGAGCGCTGGTACTCACGAAGGTTTCGGCAATTGCGCCAGGCACGAACTTGAGATTGTGATAGGCAGTTGCATCGAAGTTCGGATCGTTGCTTCCCCAACTGGCATAACCCGCCAAGGGCTCATGTCCGTCCGAAAAGCCTTCGGTTCGCTCGTAATAGATGTTCAAACCCTTTTGAGACAGAGTATTTCTCGCCTCGTTAAGCGTGAGTTCCATGCTCCAATAGCCCGAACCATCTGTAAATTTGGGTTGAGAGTCCAGCAAGATAGGAGCCTTGCTTGGTTTCGCCGCCAGCGAATTGTCGATAAGCTTGATAGCGTCATCGGCCGTATAGCCCGTGAGGCGCGTTACGAGGACCATGCCAAATTTCTTGTGGCTAAACCGTTCTTTCGAATTAAAGTAGGGATTCGCGCAGCGCTTAATCGCAGCATCGGGATCGGTTTCCGTAATGCCGAATTTGCCTGGAGTCTGTCCGATTGGCTCGAACTTCAGGTCCATTGCCGCGAGCGTCGCATCGACCGAGTAGCCGCCTTCGTCGACCAACCGGATCGGGATACCCTTTGTGAGAACCACGAAGTCGACATCAGGGTGCTTGGCTAGGGCCGCACGGACCGGCGTCTCGATATTCTTCTTGTACTGCTCGTTGGAAATGTTATCGCTGCTGACCGTCTTGATCGAGACCAGTTGGTCACGAGAAATCTTTCGCTTCTGAAGGTAGGTCGCAGCAATTCGCATGCTGTCCGGATCATTCTCATTCATCACGACCAAAACTCGCTGAGCCTCACCGACAGACTTCTGGTCCGTGATTGGAGGCAACGTTGCGGGCGCGGCGGCGCATCCCACGAGAATTGACAAGACCATGGTTGCCATTATGGAGCGACTTTCGACCCTCACGTTTAGAGATTATCGGCAAATCGTCCAAAGTTCCCCTGCGGTGGGCCAATAATCATAAAGCAATGCGTGTCGCAGTGATCATGGCCGGTGGATCTGGGGAACGATTCTGGCCCCTCTCTCGAAAACTTCGACCCAAGCAACTCCTGCGCCTTACCGACCCCGACAAAACCATGCTTCAGGAAGCGGTCGATCGTATCGCCCCACTCGTGGGTCACGAGAATGTATTCATTGCCACCGCGACTCACCTAGCCGATCCCATCCGTGAGGCCAATATCGTGCTTATGCAAAACGTCTTGGCCGAGCCGGACAAGAGAAACACGCTTGGCTGTCTCTGCTGGGTGGCTGCGAACTTTCAAGCTCAGGGACTTCAGGACATCTCGGTCGCAATCTTGACCGCCGACCATAAGATCGAAGATCCCGAGTTGTTTCGACAGACCGTCGACCAGGCCTTGGCGGTGGCCGAAAAAACTGGTGGTCTTGTGACGATGGGCGTTACTCCAACACGGCCGGAGACCGGATACGGCTATATCGAAGCGACCCAAACACAGCGGGTCGTGACCTTTCGCGAAAAGCCGGATTTGCCCACCGCGATCCAGTTCGTCGAAAGTGGCAATTTCTTTTGGAACAGCGGCATGTTCTTTTGGACTCAGAGGGCCTTTCTGAACGAGCTTTCTGCTGCGGAGCCAGAAGCTCGGTCGATTATCCAGATGATGACCAGCTTCCTTTCTGATGGCGAAATGGACCAGGCAACATTGGCATTCCGTCAGATTCCAAACCTCTCGATCGATTACGCACTGATGGAGAAAGCCCAAGATGTTTATGTCGTTCCCGCCCAGTTTCCGTGGGACGATGTCGGAGCATTCGATTCGCTCTTCCGAACCATGCCAACCGATCATTCCGGAAACGTCGTCATTGGCAATGTCGTCACCAAAGACTGCCACCATAGCGTGTTCTACAACGAGTCGTCATCGGCGGTGATGACAGCAGTCGGCCTTTCTAACGTTATCATGGTTCAGACCGACGACGCCGTACTACTCGCGCCGAGCGATAGCGCTCAACGAGTGAAAGAACTTGTCGCGATGATCAACCCCGCTTACCTTTAAGCGGGACCAACGTGAGCCCGTCGATCTTCAGACCCGAGTATCGGTTCGCCTCGCTTATCGACACTGCTTTCAATGTCTTTGGTTTGAGCGTGAACCGAGCGCAGCAGCGATCTTTCTCGCGAACGCCCCGAAAGATCGCTTTGTCATCGGAATCCGACCGAACATCGATCCCGTAGCGAATCGGGAATTGATCGGTCGAGCCATCCATGTAAGTCACCGCGACCGAGCCAACCGATTCGCCTTCTGGAGATGCGATGGCGGTTTCCATTGCAATCGCAAGCTCCTGCGCCGTGCCCGTCAAATCGACCGAGATTGTCGATGGGCTCGTCGAGTTTGTGGCCGAGATACCTGCCATCGAGCCGTTGGCTAACTGATTGAATCGAATTCCGCCGCAATAGAATGCCGCGCCACTTCCGAGCATCGAGCCAGATGTCGGCTTCAGCGGCGACCGCCGGAGGTTGTACATCTTGGCGAAGATGGCCATCGGATCATAAGGTAGCTCATTCACCTTCTCCAGCCGTGCACTCCAGCCATAGTCGGCCGCTAGAATGAGGGCCGAATATTGGTTAAGGCCATAGAGCATGTTGTCCTCGCTGCTCTCGTACCCATTCCAAGTGGTCTGCAGAGTGCCGACGCTCTCTACGTCCGCCGCGATGCTGTAGCCGCGAATATTCTCGGGCCGGTACCACATCGATGCAATTGGATGGAATCCGTCGTCCTTCCACGTCTTGAGTGAAGTGAGGAATGGCACGTGGCTTTCTTCGGGTTTGTAGTGCCAGTCGGCGATGGTCGCGCCACGAGGAATTGCTGCCCGTCGTTGCTTGGCGTTTTCCGGATCGTCCCCATTGGTCGCGTCGATGGCTTCCTTCGTCGAAAGGCCCTCGTCACCCCAGAGCATCAAGTTCACATTGTTCCTCTTCGCCACCTCGCCGAGGAACGGCAATTGGATCTTCCACAACTCTGTGACCAGAGCAGGGTCCTTCTTAGGGAAACCAACCATATCGACTTCGTCGAGTCCGACATGAATGGTCTTTGGGTGCAGCAATGAAACCGCCTCATCCCATACTTTGCCGATCATATCTCTGGCTTCCGGCTTCCTCGGATCGAGGGCGTACGGCTCATTGGGATTGATGGCGAGGTCGCGATTTTTGCCATTGGCAAACGCCCACTCCATGTGGCCAAAGCTTTGGATGAGCGGGATCGGCTCGACTTCTATGCTTCGATACCAAGCAAAGAGCTTCGCGAGGTCTTCCGTCTTCATCGTAATTGGCGACTCGACTCCCGGCAACGACTTCCAGTTCGTGCGCTCGCACTGCAACACCACCTTGTTCATGCCAAGCGGACGGAGCACGTTCGTCCAAAGCTTCTGATGGAAGTCCGGTGCTTTCGGTCCAACGAAGAGGTGGACGCCGCGAAAGTCGGACCGGGGTTCGTCTTCCAAGATTCCTGTAGGCATACACAGGTTTCCGTCTTTGACGAACGCCAATTGAACAAGTCGATAAATACCGTTTCGAAGTCCCGCCGCTTCTTGGCCATAAACTGAGATCGAGCCCTTTTCGATTCGGATATGGTAAGTCCCTTCTGGCTTCTTAAAGTCGGACATTCCGCCGTCGAACTGAACCTTAACTCCGTTTGCAGACGGCGCGGGGAGATCGAAGCGTCGGTCAAGTTCCGACTTAAGGAGGTCGAAGAACTTGGGACGCCCAGCTGGCAGGCTCCAATTGTTGGTCAACACCAAGGGATGGTTGTAATCCAGAAGCGACATCTTGGGCGTCGGGATAAGTGGCGGAACGCTGGTGTCGGGGAGGACGGCATCTGGGGCAGAAACCAACGGCACGTCCAGTTTTGCAGGCGTCGCGGCGGGTGCGTCCGTGGCATCAATGGTGTACTCGACATGGACCTTCTTCGGTTCGCCTCGATGAATGGCTAGTCCAAGGGCACCTTGCCAATACACGGGAGCCTCGCGAGCCCAATCCATGTCGTACTTTCTGCCATCGAAAGTCGAGAGGGCTTCACTCGATCTCGTGGTTAGCTTCACCGCACTGCCGTTGAGCGACGTCGTCATTGCACTCGCCCCCAGGAGGCGTTTGCCCAGGTCACCTGTGGGAGGCACCGCGGGTAGATTTCGCTGGGTGAGGTCGAGAGTCGCGAATCCACCGTGGAAGGGCGGCTCCCAAATGAGGCCGCTGTTGAGCTCGATCTGGCATGGCTCCGCGCTATCCCAATTGAACGAGTAGTCGACCGTAAGCTTGTTTCCCGCCCGGTGATAGGTCGCCTTTCCGCTGGCTGCCCCCCGGGCAAATGATGTCTCCACTGTATCGCCGTCCACATGCTTGACGTTCTGGAGCGTCCAGTTCGAGCTGTAGTACCCCTTGGTCCAACCGGGGGCGTAAAACTGAAATCCTGAACCTCGAATGACAGGAATGCCTTTCGCTTCAACCACGAGTCCACGACCCGAGAGCACCTCGAAGTTGAAGGCTGGGTTCTGGGTGATCAGAATGGAGAGGCAGGGGAACACGGACATTATTGTACGTACATTCAAACGCCTAACGGGAGGAGGGGTGTTGCATAAACCAGGTCTGCGAGTTCATCTCAACCGCGGTCTTGGTTCGTTCTTTGGTGTAGTTTCCGTCCGATCCTAAGGTCCACGCTTTGACATTGTCCGCCAAGCAAGTGGCCAAGATTTGAGTTCGCAGGTAAGCCTTGATCTGTTCATCCAAGACCGGGGCAAGGACTTCGACGCGCCGATCGAGATTTCGCCTCATGACGTCGGCGCTGCCGATGTAAACCTCCGGCGACTTGTCGTTTGCGAACCAGTAGATGCGGCTGTGCTCCAGAAAACGGCCAACGATGGAGTGAACTGTTATATTTTCACTCAGACCTTTAACACCTGGCCGAAGGCAACAAATTCCGCGGACGACGAGTTCGATCTTTACTCCTGCCGCTGATGCTTCGTAAAGTGCGTCGATCACTTCGGGGTCGACTAAAGCATTCACTTTCCAAATAATGTGCCCAACTTTGCCCGCTTTCTTATTGCGTGTTTCTCGCTGAATCTTCTCCAGAATCCCCTCGCGCAAATTAACCGGTGCGACGAGCAGCTTTCGGTAATGAGTTTGGTTGCTGAATCCAGTCAAGTAGTTGAAAAGCTCGGCAATGTCCTGGGTGATCTCCTCATTCGAGGTAAGGAGTCCGAGGTCGGAGTAGAGACGTGACGTAACCGGGTTGTAGTTTCCCGTACCGATGTGAGCATATGTTTTGAGTCCTCCGGCTTCGCGACGCACGACCAAGCACAGCTTGGCGTGGGTCTTCATTTCGCTAAAACCATAGGTGACGTGGACACCAGCTCGTTCCAGCGCTCTCGACCATACCAGGTTATTGCTCTCGTCGAAGCGCGCCTTGAGTTCGACCATCGCCGCGACCTGCTTGCCGGCTTCGGCCGCGTCGAGAAGGCTCTCGACGATGCGAGATTCGGTACCCACTCGATAAAGGGAAATCTTTATCCCGAACGTGCTCGGATCTTGGGCAACCGATTCAACAAACTCCTCCACCGGCCGGAACGAATCGTACGGATGATGGAGTAAGAGATCTTTTTGGCTCACCTGCTCAAAGATCGATTTATGATTTGCTAGTTGCTCGGGCAAATAAGGAACATGGGGCTCATACTTCAGCCCCGGCTTCTCGATCTTCGCAAGCTCCCAAAACACCTCCATCCCCAGAGGACCAGGAATGACCATGAGGTCTTGAGGGTCAAGATTGAGCAGCCGAAGGAGCATCTCCTTGGTTTCGGCTGGCATCGACTCTTGAACTTGCAGTAGAACCGGATCGCCAAATCGACGAAGGCGGATCGTTTCTTCGATATTCGAAATGAGATCGTTAGCTTCAAGTTCACGAATCTCGATGTCCGCGTCGCGAATTACTCGGAAGAGGTGCGCACCACGAATGGGCATGCCAGGGAAGAAGCTCTGGATGTTTCGGATGATGAGATCTTCGAGGAAAACGAAATCGAGGCGACGAGGTGTGAGGCGGATTGCACGAGGAATGACCGTTGGGACCTTGACCCGTGCCAACCTTGGCTCCTCTCCCGCCGCGCCAAGTTCGACCAAAACGTTTAATGACCGGTTTGAGATGAACGGTACGGAGACCGCCGGATACAGCACGAGCGGAGTGCAAAGAGGAAAGACTTCCTTGGTGAAGTACTCGTCCAACTCTTCCAGTTTTTCCGCCCGAAGCGATGAACACTTCCGGAGGTGGACTGCGTTCTTGTCGAGTTGAGGAAGGATATCGTCGAGATAGATTCTGCCCGCTTTCTGACGCAAGGGAACGCTTCTTTCGGCGATCGCCTCAAGTTGCTCATGAGGAGTGAGGCCATCTGGCGAAAGGGTTTCGATGCCGGCTTCCACTTGCTCGATCAGGCCGCTCACTCGGACCATGTAAAACTCGTCGAGATTGGACTCAAAAATTGATAGAAACTTCAACCGCTCGAGCAGAGGATTGGAGGGATCGGTGGCTTCCGTCAGCACGCGCGAGTTAAAGTTGAGCCAGGAGATTTCACGGTTTATAAACCGACTTTCCTCCACCGGGGGCTTTTTCTTCTTAACGGTTTTTGTCACGCGGATATCCTGCCGGCGGCCATTTCGAGGATGGCGCCTTCGCGGACTCCGAATTCGCTGACCACCAGTTCCTCGACGCCAAACCTTTCCATGAGCATCAGGTACACGAGGCTACCCGGAAGGAGTGTTCCCGCCCGTTTGGCCTTCACACCGAAGCGCGAGATGATGCGGTCGATCGAGAGTTTCTCGACCGTTCGCAGCAGATACTCGAGTTCATATTTCAGGAGCATTTTCTCGCCATCGGGATGAAGCGCGCGCCACAAGCCCCGCCCTACGCCGCCCGAAATCACGGCTGTTTTGCTGGTCATGGTTAGCGGACAGTCCTTCAGTCGCCTCCGAATATAAGTTTCGGCAGCTTTGAGAGCATATGGAGGACATGGATTGGTAAGACCTGTCTCAGCCATGATTCTCCCGGTACCGAGCGGAAGAGAAACGTGCTCCAACAATTGCTCGTCGTCGATCGATGCGATCTGGGCGCTGCCACCTCCGACCTCGAACATGATCCCCGCTCCCATATGACGCGTATCGAGTTGGGTGCCGCGAAAGCTGAGTTGGGTCTCCATCGAAGGAGAAATGATTTCGACCTTAACCCCTGTCTCTTTGTGAATCTTCTCGATCACCGCATCGTGATTGCGCGCCATCCGTGTGCCCTCGGTAGCAAAGACGTAGAAGCCATTCACTTTTTTGCTCGCGGCCACGCGTTTGAACTCCCGCATCGCAAGTGTTAACATTTCCATAACATCCTTGGGAATCTCGCCGTGCCGGGTGACCACCTCGCCCAGGGGAATCCATTCGTTGACGTTATCGATGCGCATGACGAGTTCGCCGTCGGTGGCCGCGACGAGGAGATGAGCGGTATTGCTGCCGATGTCGGCGGCGGCGAAGGTGCGAACCATTGCTTCCTTAATGGTTGCATAATCGAACTATGCCCTACGACCTTTTATCCCAGGCAATCCTCTTCGCGACCGAAAAGCATATGGGTTCCTACCGGGACGGGGACTTTGGGCTGCCCTACGCCACCCACCCCGTGGAGGTAGTTTCCCTGCTGAGATATGTGGGCCGAGTGACGGACGAGCCGATGCTGTGTGCGGCGGCACTGCACGACGTTCTAGAAGAGACTTCGGTCCCGGCATCGGAACTCAAAAAGCGCTTCGGCAAGGTCGCAGGTGACCTGGTTGTCGAATTAACTCGCACCGAGCCTGCCGCCAAAGACATTGAAGGGCTTTCCAAAGATGAGATTTGGCAAATTCGATCCGAACTCCTCCTTGACGATATTCGACGCATGTCGAGCGATGCCATGGCGATCAAACTATCGGATCGGCTGGCGAACCTGCGGGAGGCCAAGCGCACGAAGCGGGGCGACAAGCTCTCGCGCTATATTGCTCAATCGAAGACAATCTTGAAGATCATCCACAAAGACGCAAATCCGCATCTGTGGCGAGCGATTCGCGACGAGCTCGCTTAAATTTCCGGAACTTTACGGTTCGACTATCTTTTGAATCCGTTGGCGTGCCAACATTAACGTCAGAACCCATTCTAATTTGAAGTGGGGTTACACACATGGAACCAAGCAGTACCAACTAGGATCGCTCAATTCAGGCGGTCCGCAACCTAAACCAGGAGAACCGTCATGAGAACCGATGAGCAGGCCTTAGTAGACCGCCTTCCCACCCTTGCGCAAGAAGAGGACAAATATAAAGTCCGCGAGATGCTCGAAAACGTGCGTCCCGAAGATCTTGCCGATGCCATCCAACGCAGCGAACTCGAAATCGGATTAGGAGTTTTGCGTAAACTCGACGCCGAAACCGCGGCGTATGTCCTTGTCGAACTGCCCGACGAAACCTCTCGTGCCCTTGTCGCCGAGATGCCGGACACAACCGTAGCGCACTACCTCGACATTCTTCCGATGGACGATGCTCTCGGGTTGAGAGATAGTTTGTCTCCCGAACGTTTCGAAGCATTACTTCACGTCATTCCCGATCAAGACGCCCAAGAAATTCGGCGTCTTCTGAGCTACCCGGAGGACTCCGCCGGACAGTTCATGACCGAAGACTTCGTCATGGTATCTCCTCTCGATACGATGGCGGATGTTCTCGATTTAATTCGGAATACGAACGATGAAGAATTTGAGACCGTCAACTATATTTATGTCCTGAGCGAAGATCGGCACTTGCTTGGATTGCTTACATTGAAGCGAGTTATCCGGGCGCAGCCGAACTCTCTGGCCCGAGACGTGATGGTCGAAGACATCATTACCGTCCCGGCCACCATGCCCGAAGAGGAAGTCGCACGGACCCTCGCGAGATATGGTTTCTCAGCCGTCCCGGTTCTCGACGAACGAGGCCGGATGCTGGGTATCGTCACTGCCGACGACGCCCAACAGATCCTTGAAGAAGCACAAACGGAAGACGTGCTCATGCTCGGTGGTGTTACGGGCGATGCGGAGAACTACATGTCGCTATCGCTGTTCGAACTCGTCAAGCGACGTCTTCCTTGGCTGGTCGTGCTATTCATTGCCGAGTTCTTCACCGGCAGCGTATTGCGCTACTACCTCGGACGGGACGCCGACGCCGATCCATCCGCGTCGCTGGCCGTGATCGCCAAGCTTCAGCTCTTTGTCCCTTTGCTCATCGGCGCCGGAGGGAACGCGGGTTCGCAGGTCACCACGACGATCACCCGAGCCCTGGCGCTCGGCGATGTCCGATCTCGAGATTGGTTCCGCGTCATTCGACGCGAATTCAGTGTTGCCGCCCTGATTGGTGTCACCCTCGGGCTCATCGGAATGGCAAGGGTCTCACTGCCGGTCGTCGGCTGGTCGCAGCCACTCTATCTCTCCCTCACCGTTGGATTCGCTTTGCCGTGCATTATAATTTGGGCCGCCTCAGTCGGGTCAATTTTGCCGATGGCCGCGAAACGGTTGGGCATCGATCCTGCGGTTATGAGCGCCCCGTTCATTTCCACGTTTGTGGACGCCACGGGATTGATCATCTACTTCGAAGTCGCCCGCCGAGTAATGGCTGGATACGGAATCCAGTTCTAATTCCAGATCGTGACCGGGCGAGAAGACATCTGCTGCGTGTTGTCGTAAACGGGAACACGCAGCGACGACCCAAACTTCATAGCACGTGCTACTGATGGCTGGGCGGCCGCGGCCGGTCCTCCCATGGACATCCGCGTTTCCGTCTCGATTACCATGAGCGGAGCGCGGTTCTGTTTCCAATGCAGGACGATGTAAATGTTCATGCCACCGGCGGCCATGATGGACGGCGACGCCACCACCTGGATCGCGTCGATTTCGTCGATCGAACCTTGCCAAAGCCTCGGAACGAAACCCGGCCCCTGGCGGCGGCGGTACATGCGCGTCTTGAAATCGAAGCGAATTCGTACCAACGACATGTTGGCCCAGCACCCGGCCAGGAAAACCATCATTCCTGTGAGGAGAAACCATGATCCGCCACCCATAAAGAGTCCGTAAAGCATCATGAGAAAGCCACCCACAATGCACGACCAAACGAGGCCAATGTACACCGGCGCAGGCTCGAAAACGAGGAACTTCTCCTCCTTGTAATAACGTCCCCGTGTTGGCGTTTCCAGCATTTATTTATCCAAGGCGTGCCGCAAGACTTGCTCCGCTCGGGTCACAAAATGCGCCTTGAGCAAAGCCCGAATGTCGTCCGGAACCTCTTCAAGATAATCCTTTTCGTTTTGCTCTGGCAAGATGAGCGTTTCAACACCAGCCCGTTGAGCAGCTAGCACCTTCTCTTTGATGCCACCAACCGGCAACACCTGACCGCTGAGCGTGATTTCTCCCGTCATTGCCAGGCGTTTTCGCACCGGCCTGCCAGTGAACAAAGACACCAGGGCCGTCAGCATCGTTACGCCCGCGCTGGGTCCGTCCTTCGGCACGGCACCGGCGGGAACGTGGACGTGAACTTCGTTTTTATCAAACAATTCAGGATCGATCTTCAGTTCCTTCGCGTGCGAGCGAATGTAGCTGAGCGCAGCCGTGACCGACTCACGCATGACGTCGCCTAACTGGCCGGTCACGATCAGTCCTTTCGTTCCCGCCATCTTCGTGGTTTCGATGAACAGCACGTCACCACCCACCGGAGTCCACGCTAATCCAACCGCCACACCAGGAATCATCTCGCGTTCGCTGATAATGTCGGAAATGTATCGCGGCGCACCCAAGGCCGACTCGATGAACTTCGGCGTTACCGTCAGCTTCGCGGTTCGGCCATCGGCGACTTGCCGTGTAACCTTCCGGACCACCGATCCAATCTCACGTTCGAGATTACGCACACCCGCCTCGCGAGTGTATTGTCGAACCAGCTTCTGCAGTGCTTCAGTCTTGAACGCAATTTGGGCCGCTCGCAGTCCGTGCTCCTTCACCTGCTTCGGAACCAGGTGCCGAATCGCAATTTGGACCTTCTCCTCCTCGGTGTAGCCGCCGAGCTCGATGACTTCCATTCGGTCGCGAAGTGCGGCCGGAATCGTGTCGAGCCGGTTAGCGGTTGCCACGAAGAACACTTTGGAGAGATCGAATGGCGTATCGAGATAGTGGTCTCGGAAAGTGGAATTCTGCTCGGGGTCGAGAACCTCCAGCAAAGCCGACGATGGGTCTCCACGGAAGTCGTTACCGAGTTTGTCGATCTCGTCCAGAACCATGACCGGGTTGTTGGTGCCTACCCGGCGGATGGCCTGAATAATTTGTCCAGGAAGTGCCCCGATATAAGTTCGACGGTGGCCACGAATCTCGGCTTCGTCTCGCATGCCGCCGAGCGAAAGACGAGAATACTTTCGGCCCATCGCGTCTGCGATCGACCGCCCGAGGGAGGTTTTGCCCACGCCTGGAGGTCCAACAAAGCAAAGGATCGGTTGACGGATAACGCCGTCTGTTTTCACCTTTCGGACCGCAAGGAATTCGATGATGCGGTCCTTGATCTTGTCCAAGCCGTAATGATCGTCATTAAGGACAGCGAGAGCGTGTTTCAGATCTAAATTGTCGACCGTCGAAGCGTTCCAGGGCAGAGCTAATATAGTCTCCACGTAGGTTCGGGCCACCGAGTATTCGGGCGATCCGGGATTGAGACGACGCAGCCGATCGTACTCCCGGTTGACCTCCTTTAGAGCCTCGGCCGGAAGGTTCGCTTGGTCGATCTTGAGTCGAATATCGTCCAACTCCTCGCCGCGATCGTCCCCCTCACCCAGCTCTCGCTGAATAGCCTTAAGCTGCTCGCGCAGATAGTACTCTCGCTGATTCTTGCTGAGCTCGGTGTTCACTTCTGTCTGAACCTTCGAGGTCAGTTCAAGAACGCGAACCTCTTTGACCAACATCTCAAGCAGGTTTTTGAGCCTTTCCTCGACATCGACGGTCTCCAGAATCTTTTGCTTATCCTGCACGTTGAGGTGCATGTGGGCCGACACGAGATCGGCCATCACGTTGGTCTCGTTAACGGCCTGAGTGAGCGACCGGAGTTCGTCTGGAAGTCCGGGAGAGAGTCGGATGGCCTGCTCAAACATCGATGCAACCGTTCGACGCAACGCCTCAATTTCTTCCGCGTTCGCTTGCGATAAGTCGGGTTCGTCGATGATTTCGATACGGGCTCGCATGTACGGATGCTCGACGATCCGCTCGACAATCCTAAAGCGCTGGATTCCCTGAACGATCAGCCGAACCGCGTCGGGCAGCTTCACCAAAGTGCGGATAATGACCGCGCACCCGTATTCATAAACACCATCGAATCCTGGCTCATCAAGCTGGGGATCGCGTTGCGCGACAACGCCAATGACTCGATTATTGCCACTCACGGCATCGTCGATCAGCTTAACGCCGCCATCGCGCGTAATGCTGAGTGGGGCGATAAGCATTGGATAGATCACGCTATCGCGCAAGGGCAGAATGCTGATCTCGTCAGGAACGACGGGCTTTCGCTCCTCTTCTTCGGACAGCAGGTCGTGCACCACCGGCGGGTGTTCTTCGGCAGTCTCAATATGGTCTTCGATGGGGAGCTTAAGGTCAGCCATTAGTCTGTTTCAATGACAACTTGTCGGGATGCGGTCGAGCGCTTGGGGATGAGAACGATGAGCATGCCGTGCCGGTAGATCGCGCGGATCAAGCTCATGTCGACTTCGATGTCGGTGGGCAACGGCACTTCTCTTTCAAACTCGCCAACCAGGATCTCTAGCTGAAAGACGCCAACTCGATCCTGTTCGGAATCGTGGTCTTCGACTCGGTGGCCACGAAGGATAATCGCGTGCCGCTCGGGAATGTAGGTCAGGTCGATTTCTTCTGATTTGACGCCGGCAATTTCGGCTTTGAGCACCAGTCGCTCGGTCTCTTCGGTCAAATCGATCAGCGGCTCCCAAGACTTCTTCGAAGCCAGTTTGGGACGAAAGCTGCTCAGCTCTTCGGTTAGCTTGTTTAGGTCGGCTCCGCCCTGCCAAAAGAAATCATCTCGATCGCGTCGCGACATCGTACTCTTCTATTTTGCCTCTAAAGACAGGCGGCTCGCCCACCCGGCAATGGCAATCAATACAGTTACTACGCCGGAAACTTGCAAAGCGATTGGCAATCCTCGATGCTCCGCCAACCATCCTAACGGGTAGATGCCGATAGGTCCGATTCCGCTCAAAGCCCAGATGTGCATCGAGATGACGCGCCCGCGCAATTGTTCGGGAGCAATCAGTTGAAACAGCGAGTTGCAGGTGTTAAAGATCACCACATTGCTCGCGCCAAGCAGAATGAGGACTGGGAAAGCAAAGAGAATGTTGTGGGCGAAAGACAAGAGCACGAGCCCAACCGCCGCGGAGGTCACGCTTGCTCGAATGAGAAAGCCTTTGATTCCTTGGTCAGCCGTCTTTGCCGTAATGACCAAGGCGAGAATTGCGCCGATTCCCACCGCGAAAGTGACTATGCCGACCCCTTCCTTCCCCAAACGTAGCATGTCTTTGGCGATCGCTGGCATCTGAGCCAAATAGAAAAGCGAGAAGAAAGAGAAGGCAGTTTCGAGCAGAAAGAGCATTCTCAGACGCCGCTCACGCCACGTGTACCGTAGACCTTCCACGATAAGGTCGTACATCTGTGAACTGCGGTCCGCTTTCGAAGTGAGATCCGATCGGATGGCGAGACCCGCAAAGATGAGCGCGATGAACGATATTCCGTTCACGAGATAGCAGACTTCGACGTGAAACTTCGCCAGCAACAGAGCCGCGATGGCAGGACCGACGACGCGTGCCAGATTGAATGTGAGGCCTTGAAACGGAATGGCAATGACGAGGTCTTCTTTGGGTACGACCGAGCTAATCGTAGCCTGACGAGCTGGCATCTCGAAGCAGGAAACGATGCCATTGACGAACGCGATGATGAGCAAATGCTCCACCTTAACCTGCTTGGTCCAAGATAAGTAGGCGACAACGAGCGCCGTCACCGCAAGCAGAACCTGGCTCCAAACCAACAGCGCCCGCTTATTCATTTTGTCGACGTAGCTGCCGGCAAACGGACCCAAGATCGTGATCGGAATCATCGAGCATATCGAGATGAGAGCGAGACGCTTCTTGCTTCAGGTGAGTTCGTACACCAACCAGCCCTGCCCGACGTTTTGCACCCAAGAGCCAACAAACGAAAAGAAAGCGCCGAGCCAAAGGAGCCGAAAATCGCGGTGCCGAAACACCCGCTGGAATTTGGAAATCGGGGCGGCTGCGTCACTCGTGTAGTTGGTGGGTCGTGACGCCATATCTTTCAGTATGTCCAAAGTCAAGCAAAAGTTTTGTGGCGTTGAAGACGTATTCGCTGCCTCAGGTCCAAGCAGCATCCGCAATCATTCGGTGGAGTCATCGGCGGCCCTGAGGCTTTGAATCTCTTAGCCTCGGGGCGGCGGCATGGGAGCACAGGAACTTGCACCCAGAAAATCCGGCCCGAGGCAGCGCAAATCCCAATTTCCAACCTCTAATTTTCCGGCTCATCCCAGCGTAGAATAGAAGTAGATGTCGCAATGGACGCTTTACTATGACGGAGGCTGCAACCTTTGCCACACTTCTCAATTGAAGATTGAGAAGTGGGCGAAGCGGGCAGGCCAACCGCTGAATGTAGACGTCTTACAGTCCGACGAAGCGATCGGTAAGGGTTACACCCTGGAGGGCCTGGTCCTTGAGATCGATGGCCAACCGCACGTAGGTTACGACGGCTGGATCGAGTCCATGAAGGTTGCCCCTTGGTTTGGGCGATGGATCTATGGGTTGCGAAAGATTAGGCCCGCCCGGTGGATCTTCAAAATGATCTATGCCGTGGTCGCAAAAGTACGATATATCCTCTTCGGAAGGCGCGCTTGCCAAATTCCGCCGAAGAATAAGTGACATAATATTAATTCCCTAACGAGGTGCCGTGCCCAAGTGGCCTAAGGGGTCGGTCTGCAAAACCGTTATTCGGCGGTTCGAATCCGCCCGGCACCTCCAATTTCACAAATCTTGACTACATGTGTAGTCTTTCAGGATTTCATGCGTCTTAGATATCAAGATGCTCTCGTTGATCCTCGCTTCCCTTCTCGCTCCAAAAGCCACCGTCGACATCGCCGACCAGAAGCTCAAGTTCAAGCTCGATATTCAGGGTACGTTTGCCGCCCCACTCAATATCGAAGACCCCAAACTTTATGGCACCCTGGATATTCGAAAGCACGAGACGGAAGGAAAGCCAACCAAAGAATTCCGACTCCGCTTCGAATTCTTACGGAAGCGAAATCCGCAGTTGGAGCCGATTGTCAGCCTCATGCCCAACAGGACAAATGATTCCAGTGCACGCAAGGCTGTCGGTAAGGACGAGACTACTTTCTATCTGGTCAATACGTTCCTTTTCGACCCAGAGTCTTACGCGATGGAACCTGAGCATAAGGAAGAGTTCTCACCCGCCGATCAGGTTTTGGGCCCGCTCGCATTGGCAGTCGCGATGGCGCAACGCACCATCAACAAGCCCGAGCTTCTCAAGGAATATGTCCTCCAGATCGACGAGCACAAGAAATTCATGGTCACCTTTCGCCAAGACCTCACCTCCTCGACCAGGCCCAACAGCGGCGATGTCGGACTAAAGTTTGCGATCAAGTATCAGGGGCCCGACGGGTCTTTCCCGTCTTTCTTCACCGGCTCGCTTCGGCTCAATTCGAAGACCAGACTCATCGAATACTTCACGGCGACCTCCAATCGGGACGATCAGCCAGGCGAACCAGACCTTATGTTAAAGAAAAATTACGCC
>CAMFIS010000041.1 GCA_945952345.1 uncultured Fimbriimonas sp. | reverse complement strand
AGAGCACAGAGCACAGAGCACAGAGCACAGAGCACAGAGCACAGAGCACAGAGCAATAGGTGTGGCACGGGTAACGACGTCTGCGGTTTGCCGCTGGGAGTTACCCGTGTTTTATTAGCTCGGGAGTGGCATGGGTAGGTCCGCTGCGAAGCTGAGACTTACCCATGTTTTCTTTTCAGACATCAATGGTTCTAGTACCTGATCTGCGACCCCTTCGAGGCCGACGAATAATGGGCTCACCCTCGGGGTGCGGGCACCCCGAGCTAAGGTCTGCGACCGCTTCGCGGTCAATACGGCCCCACCACAGTTAGATGTGCCACTGGTTCGAACAAAGTGAGCCTGGGGCAGGCCAGCATTGGTCGTCTTTTCTGTAGCGGCATTGCCAACTCCCAGCGTCACTTCGTTCGACGCAGACGTCGTTGACAGTGGCACATCTAATCGTTAGTTGGTCTTACTTCACCAGTTCAGCCAGCTCAGGCTTCCCTAACGCCATCGCTTGCTGATACGGCGTGCTTCCTTCGGCATTCAGCGCCGTCTTATCGGCGCCATATTCCAGCAGAATCTCGACCGCCTCGCGATTGCCATTGAAGATCGCGACGTGGAGCGCGGTGCCGTGTCCTCCCCGTGCGTTGGCCAGTGATCTGTCCTCGTTCAACCGCACTCGAAGTCGCCAACTTGGCAAATGCCAGGCGAAGAGAACAAAGACGCCAAACACGCGAGGCGTGGCGAGGAATATAGGATCGATAAGCGTGTCGTCGCCGCCGTGCTGGCGCAGCAAATCGGCCAGACCTGGTACGTTGGCAAACTCGGCCCAGTGCAAGCAAGTCGCTCCCGCATAACCCACGTAATTCGGATCGGCACCCTTCTCAAGCAAGAATTCGGCGGCGTCCAAACGTCCGCATCGGCACGCGAGATAGAGGGCATCCGAAACCTGCTCCTCAGGATCAACGGGCGGGCGAGGAAGGCGATTACCTTCCGAATCGTAGCGGCTGCTACCTGTGTGACTTGGATTTGCAACCAGACGACCATCCGGCCAGAATTGCTTCAGCAACTCGACACTTCCGAGCCCTGCGGAGCAGAATAAGTCGGGCTTCTCACCCAGCTCTACCAACCGAACTGCGGCGTGGTACGACCAAGTGGTGAGCGCCCAGGACAACGGCGTGTGGGCCGAGTTGGCGTACTTCTTCTTCAGCGATCCGCCCGCGGCATACAGAGCCGAGATCATGTCGGGATCGTCGTACTCGGCCGCCATCAGCACGGGCGAACTACCGTCATCGAACTCCAGCTTTGCCAGTCTTGGATTCCCGGCCAGGATCGCAGCGAAGCGATCTTTATCGCCTTCGACAATGGACGCGGCCAGATCTTTCTGCTGGATGGATAGGACAAGCTTTGGCCAGCTAGCAAAGTCGAGCGATTTGGCGAGCTCGAATTGAGCTTCGGCCAGTTTGGGAATGTTGCGCGAGCGTTGCAGCTCTTTCGCCTGTTTGCGAAGTTGCACCAGATACGGGTGCGGTTCGATTTTATTTGTCATATAACCTCGGTGCCATAACCAGCGATCCGCAAACTGGTGGCGCTTCGGTTGTTTATCTGAAGCGATTTGATGACAGGTGGACTCAGCCCTTTCCGCGGATCCGGTTGCGCCCTTCGCGCCTTTCTATGCTACAACGCCAGACCTAATGAATGCAAGTTGAGACACAGTTGCCCTCCTCACTCGGGCTTTCGAGACTTTCGTGGGCTCTCCATCGTCGGGAACCATAGCCGCCCTTTTTTGTTGAACTCTGTGGTTCATCAGAAATCACGCAGGAATTCCGACCCGATTGCCGCCCAGTGTTGAGGAATAGGATTCGAGAACCCGATACAATAGAGGGGTAGAAACATACATGGAATCCGATCTCGAGCCGACACCTGATTTTCACGAATCCGAACCCAAATTGGAAGTGGTTGAGGGCAACGCCTTAGCGGCACAGCCGACCGAGGACCTCACTCCAAGCGCGTTCGATCAGGTGATGGAGGGCCAACGAAGGCCAAGCTCGCCGGAGGCCGAAGCGCCGGTTTACAAGAATCGAGTGGCCATTGGCATCGCTTGTCTTATGCTCGGCATCGTCGGTGGCCGATTGACGACCCAGCCCAAAGTCGAAACCAAGTACGTGGACCGCACGGTTCAGGCAGTATCGACACCCGACGCAAACAAACCGACCGAGGCAGCCACTACCGAAGCTCCCAAGGTTGACAACGCTTTCAAGGAATACGCGGACCTCGATCAATTTAATCCGTGGGAACCGCTCGATCAGGGATTCCCACTGCCGCCCAAGGACACGCAAGCCAATGTCGTTGGAACGGCGGGCTACGGCTCCAATTCAGTCCCTCCTTCGCTCCGAGGAAACATCGCTCCGATGGATCCGGGCGAGATCACCGGGCCCCTACCGACCGCTAATGGACAGGTGAATCCGAACCTGCCGACGAACCCAATTGCCGGTGGGAAGCCACAAGTCGACAACGGCAAGGTTGCGATTGCGGGTCACGAGCGATACGTTTCGATTGCGATGAACGGCCCTGAACCGACCAAGGGTCAGGCTTCCCTTCAGTCGATTGCTTCGGCTGCTGGTGGTTCCTCGCGAACCTTTACGCACATGAGCGAAGAAGGAACGGTCGAATCTCAAGGAGTTTTGCTCATAGTCCCTGCCGCCAAGGTCGACGCGACGTTGGCGAAGATTGAGACGCTCGGTGGATCGAATATCGATTTCTCAGCCGAGGGCTTGGCGACTGAACAGCAGACTCGAATTCAAGGCATTTTTTCTGCCCGCTTGACTAAGCTTCGCCAGAAGCAGAAGGATTTGCTCGTCGACTTCCTCGACGATGCCCCGGTGGTGAAGCAAATCAATGAGGCGATCGATAACGAGACGCGAGCCGTTTCCGCAACGAGATTGCCGGGCAACGTCAGCGGCATGGCGGTTATTCGAGTGCTGCTGAAATAGCTTTGAGCTATACACACTGGCAAACTCGCGAATCTTTGGCCACGGAAACCTCGAATAATCTAGCTCGCGTGCCAGTGCCACGAGTAGGCGTTCTGCTCTCTGTTTACTGTTCTCCGTTCCCCGTCCGCAGCATCGCTTCGAACGCCACAACTGCACCCGCGACATGCACATTGAGCGATCTTCCCTTGCCAGCCATGGGAATGAACACGGCTGCTTCGCACTTCTTCATGACGGTTCCGTACACTCCCGCGCCTTCGTTGCCCAGTACCAAGCAGCACTTCTCGGGATATTCGAACTCCATGTAATGCTGGGCGCCTTCAGCGACTTCCACCGCCACCAACGTGTAGCCTTCCTCGATCAACTTATCGCAGGCGGAGTCGTGCCGAGCAAAGTGCCGCCACGGAACTTTTCGGTGCGCCCCCATCGATGTGACGGCGATGGCCGGCGAGTCGCCCACCGCCGGAGTCTTCCCCGTCATCACCAGTTCGTGCAGCCCGCAAGCGTCGGCCACGCGAAACATTCCCCCGACGTTATAAGGATCATCCCAGTCTTGCATCATGATCGCAAGCTGGATGGAATTTCGCTGGTCTGCGAACTCTTTGAACATCTTTCGGATGCCGGTTTTCGATCGAATCTGCTTCAAAGTCTCAGGTCATAGTACACTCACAAAATGATTCGCGGCTACGATGTCATCTTTCAAAACAAGATTCTCGGCATGTTGTTCACCGCGACGATCACCTTGATCTTTGTGGCCCTCTTGGTAGCGGGGGCCCTCCACGCCAAGCGGCTCATGGAGAAGGATTCTGATGCTCGACGCCGTTACCGAGAAGAGCACAAATCCGACAAGGCATAACCGAATGCCTAACATCGCCAAGCTGAAGGTTATCTTCGAGGATATTCGCGCCCTCGTGAATCGACTCGATAATGTCTTCGACTATTCCGGGTGGGACGACACCACGGAGGCGAATACGGAGCTCGACCACATTATCCAGGCTCTGGCCGAAGGACGGATTCCGACTTCGGGAATGGGGGTTCTCTTCTTGCCGACCGGGCCGCTTCAGGAGCTGAGTATCAGCAGCGGGTGGGGTGATGAGTTCCTGGAAATTGCGAACCGATTCGACCGTGCTATGGACGAGAAAGATGGCAAACCTTGCCGCTGCCAAGGTGGTGCCCGGCCGCAACTCACCATCGTTGAAGATTTCGGCATGGACCGCCGATACGCACAGGTGACGATCGAGAAGTGCCGCGAGTGCGGGAGCCTATGGCTTCAATACCTATATGAGCACGAGGCGATTTCCGGTTCGGGGCGGTGGTATCGGGGCGAAATCACGGCCGAGCAGCAACAGTCGATAACTGCCGACAACGCGAAGTCCGTCCTCGAATCGCTCCCGTCGTACTTTTACGGTGGGAGCTATTACTTCGACACGATTGCCCGGAGCTCGGGGCCAATCCAACTGTAGAGTCGGTTTCGGCTGGCGTTACAGATCTCCGGCGTAGGTATCGAAGATCTTGGCCAGTCGTAATCCCGCCAAGGTCATTCTCCGCTGAGCCGTCTCGTTCCAACCGTCGATATCGTCAGAGGATGGCTGAGTCTTATCCGTGATTCCGTAAATCTTGTCGTGGGCGAACGTGTAAGATTCGGTCGCCCAATGCTCGGGAGCGAGGTCCTTGATCTCTGCCGCCTTAATATCTTTCTTGTACTTTTTGTATAACTTTGTTGCGCAAGACTCAATCGTATCGAGACTCGTCGACATTTCCGTTGGGCTTTGGGTTGCCATGGCGGCTTTGATCTTATAGATTCGTTTCGCCGTCGTATCCCACCATGCGTGGCAGACATCGGTCTTGCCATTTGTGTCGGGCAAGGTGAACTTGAAATGCCCTCCAGTGTCGTGATCGTCGATGCAGTGGAGCGGCTGATGAGCGTCTCCCACGAAGTGCAGAAGATAGGACATCGCCTCCATTTTGCCTTGGGGGAAAAGGTCAGTACTCTGCCCCGCAATCTTCCTCAACGCGCCATTGATCGCCTTGACGACGTCACCATCGCCATGCTCGTGTACGATGTCGCCATTCAATTCTTCGTTGAGATAATGGTATTCCTTGTAGTTCTCGCTGTCTTGCTCGAACGGATTGTGCTTCCATATCGCGTCGACAATGTCATCGGCGAGCCGAGCC
The DNA here is from genome assembly GCA_945952345.1 of uncultured Fimbriimonas sp. Classification (GTDB taxonomy): domain Bacteria; phylum Armatimonadota; class Fimbriimonadia; order Fimbriimonadales; family Fimbriimonadaceae; genus Fimbriimonas. The sequence goes on along the minus strand of CAMFIS010000041.1, from coordinate 16,599 downwards.
GCCACGACCGGATTCGAATAGTCACGGAACAGCTGAGTTCCGTGCGTGTTCGTCGTCGTCCAGGTTGCACCCGCCATCAGCGCCTTCACCTTGGCAGCAGAACCAGGCTTGCAATGATCCATCGCGATTTGAACGACGACCTGGTGTCCTCCGGCATCCCATGCTAAAGCGCTTGATGCGAGAAACACCGATGATAAAACCACCCCAAAAAACTTCATAGCACACCAAGTCTAAGCTTTTTGAGTTCGCATTTCAAGAGGCTTTGTCACGAGAATTCGATTCGCTCGTCGCATCACTTCTCGGAGAGTTCGAGAGCTTAAGTAAACTAGCTCGGTGGCAGTCAAGGTCCCTATCCTTACCTACCATAAGATTTCCCCGGTCGACAAGCAGTCGATCTATCCCGGCACGTTCGTTCCACCGGCTTTGTTCGAAAAGCACCTGCGCCATCTTGCCCGTAGTGGCTTCGAGACCATGCCCCTCGTCTCGCTGTTCGGAGATTCCATGCCCGCCAAGCCGATAGTCCTCACCTTTGACGACGGGTTTCAGGATTACTCGACGACGGCATACCCTGCACTCCAGCGATATGGATTCAACGGAACCGTCTTCCTCGTCGCCGACCTTCTGGGTCAGCAGAATGAGTGGGATATGAAGATCGGCGACGTTGGATACCCGCTTATGTCGGTCGATACCATTCGCCGTTTGCATGAAGGCGGAACCGAGTTTGGTTCGCACACACGAACCCATTCGCGTTTGACTTCGGATACCGACGCCCATCAGGAAGAAGAGATTGTCGATAGCCAAACCGTTTTGGAGCGCGAGTTAGGATTCCCGATCGAGACGTTTTGCTACCCGTACGGAAGTTACAACGAGACCAGCGTGAACTTAGCTCGGAAAGCTGGCTACAAGTTCGCCACGACGTGTGAGAAGGGCCTGAACGACGGCAGCGAAGATCCTCTGAAGCTTAAGCGCATTGCAGTGCGGCACGACACTTCCCAACCCGTCTTTGTCTATAAGCTTTGGAGGGCATTCCGGCTTGGCCGTTAAAGTCGTGCATGTCACCAGCGCCAGCCGAATGGTCTACGGCGCGGTGCACAGCATGCTCACCCTCGCCAACGCCCAGAGAGATGCCGGCTACGATGTTCAATTCGTTACCTTTCAAGGCAAAGAGTTCGGACAAGAGCTGAGAGACCTTGGCTGGCCGGTGCACGAGTTCCGATTCCGATTCAAGATCGACCCTTTCACGGCGCCCGTACTCGCCAAGTTCTTTCGCCGCGAAAAGTTCGACATCGTGCACACCCACCTTTCCACTTCGTCGATTAATGGATGTTTTGCCGCCAAACTTGCAAAGATCCCATCGGTTGCCACCGTGCACGGGATGAGCGGAAAGCTCAGCTTCATGTTTGCCGACCACATGATTGGTGTCTCGGAAGGCGTACGCCGGCACCTCATCGACCAAGGCATCAAGCCCGATCGGGTGACCGCGGTCTACAACGGCGTTCAGGTTCCGGCCGACGTCCCTTCAAAAGCCGAGGCAAGGGCGGAATTCGACATCCCAAACGACGCAATCGTCTACGGAACGGTCGCTCGTCTCACCGCGCTCAAAGGGGTTGAGCACTCGATCCGCGCGTTTGCCGAAATTCGAAAGCAGCAGCCCCGCGCTTGGTATGCGCTGGTGGGAGACGGCGACGAAGCGTCGAACTATCGTGAGCTTGCTAAATTCCTTGGCATCGGAGATAAGGTTCTCTTTCTTGGCTATCAAGAAAAGGTGTTCGATGCCCTTGCCGCCATGGACCTCTTCCTGTTTCCGAGTCTAAAGGAGGCGATGGGAATCTCGGTGGTTGAAGCGCTCGCGATGGGCCTTCCCGTCGTTTCCACCAATGTTGGGGGGTTGCCAGAGGTGGTGACGCCTGATGTTGGCGCCCTTGTTCCTGCCCAAGACCCCCAAGCTATGGCGACGGAAGCTCTCCGAATCGTCGGCGAAGGAATTGCCGCGTATGGCCAGCGAGCCAAAGAGAGAGCCGAATCCCACTTCAGTATCGCAAGTATGTTGCGGGGAACGGAGCAGGTTTACAACCGACTTCGAGGGTTACAATAAGCCATCCAACACGAACTCCTCGCTTGGTATAAGGCTCACTTTCGCGACCTTCCGTGGCGGCGAACCAAGGACCCGTACGCGATTTGGGTGAGCGAGGTCATGCTCCAGCAAACACAAATCGCAACCGCGCTTCCCTACTATGAACGCTGGATGCGACGCTTCCCAACCGTCCAGGCTCTCGCGGATGCCGATATTCAAGAGGCGATGTCTTTGTGGCAGGGGCTGGGATATTATCGCCGTTGCCGAATGCTGAAGGAGGGAGCCGAGAAGGTTGCAGCCGAGGGAACACCTAAGAGCCGCGACGAATGGCGAAAGATTCCCGGTGTGGGAGACTATACGGCCGCGGCAATCGCGAGCATCTGTTACGGCGAGCCGAGTTCCGTCGTCGATGGCAATGTCGAGCGGGTCTACGCTCGGCTAACTTGCGACCCAGCTACCGGTTCAGCGCTAAAGTCAAATGCCTGGAAATGGGCTGACCGCCATTTATACACTCCCGAACCAGGAGAATGGAATCAGGCGGTTATGGAGTTGGGGGCGACTGTTTGCAAACCGAATCAGCCCTTGTGCCGGGAATGCCCTATTCACGAATCTTGCGTTGCTTTTCAGACCAATCGAGTCGACGAGTTCCCTACGCCGAAGCCGCGGGCCAAGACCGTGCACATAGAGGAAGAGATTTGGATTCTGCAAGTCGAAGAGCGGATTGCGGTGGCGAGCCACCACACTTTCGACTGGTGGAAGGACCTGAGGTTGCTGCCGATTTCTCGGCCCGACCGACCGCTGGAATTGGGGCTCTGGGGCGAGAGTCTGGGTGTAATCTCGTATACGGTTACCCATCACCGCGTCACCGCGCTCGTAAACTTCGCTCGACTTGATCAAGAAATCGACGGATTCGAGTGGATCGAGAGAAATAATATCGGTGAGGTACCGTTACCAGCACCTCACCGAAAAGCGTTGGCCCTTCTTTACAAGACCTGAATCGTTACCGTGTTCTCGCCGCCGCTGTCCACGCTGGTCAGAACTCTTTGGTTCTGAGGGCGACGAACGTTCAATTCGAGCGTGAGCCGGAAGTCGGTCGTGATGATCAGCTTGCCGGGGTCCCGAGGATCGACTTGCCGGACCAGCGCCCGCAAGTTTTGCTGATTTTGACCAGGTCGCCGATTGTCCGCACCACTTTGCGCTTGTTGCGCCGTCGCGGCTTCCATATAGGTGACAGCCGAATTCTGAAGACTCATGAAAGAACCCAGGTTGAGGCGAGTGGAGCTGCTCTTGTAGGCGAAAGTCTGCTCGAGCAATTGATCGTTCATTTGATTGATCGTCTGGCTAAGCAGATTCAGAGCCGCCTTGAGAGCAGGCTTCGAATTCGATTGAGTTGGCTGATTGGCGTTTTGATACTCTTGGTACTGTTCGTAGCTTCCACCCTCTTGAAACTGCCCTTGTTGTGCGGATGGCTGGCGACCAGCATCGACGCCTTGGAGTGCCTGATTGATGAGGCGGTTCGCATTGATTCGGAAGGACTGGGGATCGAAAGCAAGCGTGTACGACTTTGGATCGACCTTGAGCTTGGCCCCAAGTCCGCGAGCCAGAGCTTTGGCAAAGTCACCCGCGTCCATATTCTTGGCCGTCATCGTGAGCGGAAAGTCGTTGTTTCCTTCGAAGTTGAAGTAGGGCGAGATGATCAACCGCCGAGGAAGGTCCAACTCGGGCAGAGAGCCAAGTCGTACGACTTCAGTATCTTTGGTTTCGAATGTAATGAAGTTGTCTTTGACTGCGGTTTGCGGAATGGCAACCATTTTCGGCGTCGTGTTAGGCTTCGGCTCTTTTTCGATGAGGCCCTTGAGAATGCCCCAGTGCGACCGAGGAATGCCGAGTTGATACACAACACCCACATCCGAAAGCACCGCCACAAAACCATCCTTCTTGAGCGGATCGACAATGTCGTCGACCGTCTTCGGTGTCTCGGGCATCGCGATTTTGAGATAAGTTGGGACAACCGAGATCGCTGGACGTTTGGTGATTTCGGAGACACTCTTCGCGAGATCGGACATCGTTTTGTCCGACGCGGGTGGAGAACCGAGAATCAAAGCAGCAATGGTTAGGTGAATCATAGTTATTCAGACGTTCCGTGGTTAGGTTCGTTTCCGGATTTACATGGGTTTGATCCAAGGCTCCGTGATTAGCGTCGACCCGCCAGTGGATTCGATTGAAACGTCGTAGGCCCGGCTAGTACGGTCGGACTTAGGAAAATCATCATTCGAGTGAATGATGACTCCGTTAAGCCGAGCCTCTAAGATTCGGGCCGGATGCCCCTCGCCGGCAGGTTGATATATCGCGTCGAATACGTTCGTCGTTCCTGATCCGGCGTAAGCGTTCGTCGAAGGACTCAGGCTGCCCATTGATCCGCAGTTCGCGTCATCAGAGAGTGAAATCGTATCTCCGCCGAACTTTAAGAATATCTTTCCACCCGATTTGAGCTGGAAGTTAAAGTGCAGATAGCTTCCGCCTGCACCGCCCCGAGCCACTAGTCCGCGGCCAGATTTTTGGGTGGGAAATGGTTGCGCACCGGCGGGCATGGCATTGCCTTGGGCGGCCCACATGAGACCGCCATACAAATGCTGCACGTACATTGGATCGGTGTAGGCCTCTTGGAAGTGCCCCATCTCGGTGTACCAAGAGCGGCCCCGACCCTGCCAGTGGCACCAGGCGATAGGGTGATCTTGCGGATTATCCCGATAGAAGCTTTCGTCGAGCGATGCGAGTACGGTTACGTTTTCGCGGGGATTGGTGCGGAAGTCATACCATTCGTCGGGCCGCACCCAAAACTTCGGCATGGCATTGGTGCTCGGATTACCTCGGTTCTCGATTTTCACCCAAACGCGCTGACCTCCAGGCGGGTGCCCTTTGAAGTAAGCCCCGACCAGCTTGCCGTACCAGGCCCAGTCGTACTCGGTGTCCGAGGCGGAGTGAATTCCCATCCATCCCTTGCCGCCTTCCACGAATTGCTCAAGCGCCTTCTTTTGGCTATCGTCCAGGATGGTTCCGGTGGTGCTGGCAAAGCAGACAAGATCGTACTTGTGAAGATTTTGGGTTGTAAATGCGTTGGAGTCCTCGGTTGCGTCGACGGTGAAGTTATGCTCCTGACCAAGCTTCTTGATGGCGGCGATGGCGCTTGGGATATTGTCGTGCCGAAAGCCGGTGGTCTTGCTAAAAATGAGCACGCGTGGGTTGGGCACGGCCAGCGCAGTCGGCATCGTTGCGGCGACGAGGAGCGAGAGCATATCGTTACTTTAGCTGGATTAGGCTATTCGCATCAATCCCAAGGGCCGCGGACTTTGGCGTCGTCATCAACAATGCGGTGGAGTTTCTCGATCAATTCGCTCTGAATCTGGTGCTTGTCCATTCCATTTGCGATGAGGTTTGAAACGAACGGGAGGTTGAGGATATGGGAGACTTGGTCGCCTCGCGGCGCTGAGATTTCAGCGTAAGCCGCGTCGACGGCAAAGGTCGCATCCTTTTCGTGCTCATCCAGAACAGCGCGAACCATGTCGCGAAGATCCCCTTCGACATCATCGAGGCTCGTTGCCGAGGACTCGGCAACTTTTAGGTTGCCAAATTGGTCGGTGTTCTCCCAGTTGAGCATGTGGCTTTAGTATAGGAGATTGAAGCCAACACGTGAGCCACCATTGCCAGATACCCTGAGGACGATTTTCGCTATTCCTTGAAAGGTTCGACTCTCTCGGTTCGCCGCACAATTACTGAACTCCTGATAATGTAGCGGCTCACCGGTCTCTCTTGCCAGAGAGACATGGCGCAAGCGCGATTCCCTATACAACCGAACTCGTCGGCAATTCCTCTTGGAGAACACCGACTAGCACGGAACCCATCTATGCAAAGCGTCGTAAGATTGCACAAGATGTTCGCCGCCACCAGTTTTCTAGCCCTTGCCTTGATTCCAATTCAATCAGGAGCGATTCTCGATCACGAATCGACCGTGATTCCCGCCGAGCGTGTTGGGAATTACCTTCGTGTGAATGCGGTCGTAAACGGCAAGCCTCTGAAGTTGATCGTCGATACAGGGGCAGGGCTGAATGTGCTGACTTGGGAAGCCGCAAAGCTCGTGGGAGCGGAAGGCGGACAAAATATTCAGGCGAGCGGAGCGGGGACAAAGACGACGCCCGCAAAAATGGTGACTCTGCCCGAGTTCCGACTCGGGGATGCCGTGGTTAAGAATGAGCCCGCGGTTGTTCTCACTCTGCCGGAAGTTCTGCATTGCGATGGTCTCGTCGGTTACTCGTTCTTGCGGCACTTTGCCACCACGTTCGACTACGACACAAACACTTTGACCGTGCGAAAGAGTGGCGCGTACAAACCGGCGGCCTCCGAGACGACGGGGGACTTGAAAATACGGTCGAATCATCCGCATGTGAAGGGTCAGATCGCAGGTGAGTCGGGCTGGCTCCTTCTCGATACGGGCAACAGCGGCACGACCAATATCTTGAAGTGGTTGGTGACGAAGCAGAACCTGGTGTCGAAGTGGCATACGTCCAGCGAGCGTATCGTCGGTAAGGGCGTTGGCGGCGATCTGAAAGGCTTCGTTGCGATTTCGCCGGGATTCGAAGTTCAGGGAATGACGCTGCCCGCGGGGCAAGTGACGCTCGATGCCAGCGGCGCTCAGGCATTTTCGGATACGGAAGTGATGGCGAATGTCGGAGCGGAGCATATCCGCCGTTTCCGAATGACATTGGACTATCCAGCCAACAAGGCGTTCTTTGCGAAGTCGAGAGGATTTGAATCACCGCTACGGGTCGACCGATCTGGTCTTCGTATCGAGCCGGTGAACGGCGTGGAGACCGTGATCGAAGTTGCGAAGGGATCTCCGGCGGCGAAGGCCGGGATCATGCCCGGCGATGTGGTGGTAGAAATCGATGGTCGAAAGTCGTCAGAGATTGAGCCGTTGCTGTTTACCGAGCCGCTGCGGCTACCATCGGGAGCCATGGTTCGGGTGAAGTTTGAGCGCGGCGGGAAGGCGATGGAAGTGTCGCTGACACTTGAGGATTTGGTGAAGTAAGTGCAAGCGAGCAGAGCAAGTGCAAGAGAAATAAGATGTGAAAGTATGGTCGGGTGCAGATTCTGACCGAACTGTCTAACCCCCGCTCCGCCCCTGGGGGAGGTACCCGGCGGTGACTTTGTCGACGGGCGGAGGGGGTAGCTCTTCTCCCCAAACTGTGAACATGGTTAGAGGCCAATTCAGCCTAATCGAGATATCCAAGTCGGATCGGACTTCTCCCTCCGTCTCGACTACGCTTTGCTTTCGAAATTGCATATCGGACCCATTCGAGCTTGTCGAGCCACCTCCCCCAGGGGCGGAGCGTGGTTAGTTCCTGCGGACCGTGTGCGCGTTTATTGTGTAAGATGCCTATTCAGTGCATGTGTTGGCGCTCCACCTTGCGCCGCCAGAGATGTTAAGAAGCGAGCTATCGTTATAGCCATCCCGGGTAGACTGTAGCCTCGAAATTGATCTTCCTCGCGCCAACGATGCCGCTGGGTTTGAACGTTACGGAGCAAGACAACCAGCTTATGAGCAACAAACGCGTTTGGCTGTTTCATGAGGGTAACGCGACCATGCGTGACCTCCTCGGCGGTAAAGGTGCAAACCTCGCCGAAATGACGAACATCGGCCTTCCTGTCCCCCCTGGGTTTACCATCACCACCGAAGTCTGTACTGCCTACAATGAAGGCGGACAAAAGCTTCCTTCCGGCCTTCTCGGAGAAATCCAAACGGCTCTCGCCCACGTCGAAAATGCCCTCGGTAAGAAGTTTGGCGATCCATCCAACCCGCTGCTTCTTTCCGTCCGCTCGGGCGCAAAGTTCTCGATGCCGGGCATGATGGACACGGTTTTGAACCTTGGGCTTACCGACGAAATCGTCGACGCTCTAATCAAGGTCACCGATCCTCGCTTCGTCTACGACAGCTACCGCCGCTTCATCATGATGCTGTCCGACGTCGCATACTCCGACAAGTTCAGCCACATTTCCAAGCACGATTTCGAGCACATCTTCGCCGACCTCAAGAAGGAACTCGGCGTTAAGGAAGACTTGGATGTAAACGCCGATGGCCTGAAGGACCTGTGCGAGCGATACAAGAAGCACGTCCTGACTCAGACCGGCAGCGAATTCCCACAAGATCCGACCGAACAGTTGGTCGCCGCTATCGAAGCCGTCTTCCGATCTTGGAACAACGATCGAGCGATCGTATACCGACGCAAAGAAAAGATTTCCGACGATATCGGAACCGCGGTTAACGTCCAATCGATGGTCTTCGGAAACCTCGGCGACGACTGCGGTACCGGCGTAGCCTTTACGCGAAACGCAGCAACCGGCGAAAACGTCGTCTTTGGCGAATACCTGATGAATGCCCAGGGCGAAGACGTGGTCGCGGGTGTTCGAACGCCTATGCCAATCTCCGAACTGAAGTCGCAGAATCCTGCAATTTACCAAGAGTTCGACGATGTCTGCAAGAAGCTCGAAGCTCATTACAAGGACATGCAGGACATCGAGTTCACGATCGAGCATGGCAAGCTGTTCATCCTCCAGTGCCGATCCGGCAAGCGAACGGGTCAAGCTGCGATCAAGATTGCGGTTGACAACGTGAACGAAGGTTTGGTCAGCAAAGAGCAGGCTCTCCTTCGCGTCGATCCTGAGCTTCTCAACCACTGTCTTCTTCCGGTTATTGCTCCGGGAACGAAGTACGACACGATTGCCAAGGGTCTGCCCGCAGGTCCTGGCGCCGCGACCGGAATTGCCATCTTTGATGCCCACACCGCAGCCGAGCTCGGTAAGGGTGGCAAGGGTCAGAACGTCATTCTGGTTCGAGCTGAGACCTCGCCGGATGATCTGAAGGGCATGCTGGCCGCTCAGGGCGTTCTTACCGAGAAAGGTGGTATGACCTCGCACGCGGCGCTGGTTGCTCGAGGCTTTGGCATCCCGACCGTAGCTGGTTGTTCCGACATCTCCGTCGATGCACACGCCAAGCAGTTCACTTACGAAGGTGGCGTGATTAAGGAAGGCGATCTCATTTCCCTTAACGGCACCCTGGGTGAAGTCATCAAGGGCGGCGTTCCGGTGGAAGAACCGCAGATGACGGGCGAATTCGGCACATTCCTCAGTTGGGCCGACGAAGCTCGAAAGCTTGGAATTCGAACCAACGCCGACACTCCGGAAGACACCGAGCTGGCGATCAAGTTTGGCGCCGAGGGTATCGGCCTTTGCCGAACCGAGCACATGTTCTTCGAAGGTGAGCGACGACCGGTCGTTCAGCGCATGATCCTCAGCGACGACGACGCCGAGCGACAAGCCGCTCTCGATGAGCTGCTCGTGTTCCAACGCGAAGACTTCGTAGGTATCTTCACCGCTCTGAAGGGTCTCCCGGCCACGATTCGATTGATCGACCCGCCGCTGCACGAGTTCCTTCCTTCCCTCGATACGTTGATCGAGGAAGTGGCGGTGAACCGATCCAAAGGCATCACCGATACAGCAAAGGAAGAATTGCTGAAGACGGTCGAAAGCATGCACGAAATCAACCCGATGATGGGCCTTCGCGGTTGCCGACTCTCGATTGTGTTCCCACAGATCGTTGAGATGCAGACTCGAGCCATCCTCGAAGGTGCAGCCAAGGTGATCAAATCGGGCGGCCAAGCTAAGCCGGAAATCATGATTCCGCTCGTCGGCCACGTGAACGAGTTGAAGTTCGTCCGCGACCGGCTGGAGGCGACGGCCAAGAAGGTCGTGGCAGAGCAGGGCATTGAGATTCCGTACGAGTTCGGCACGATGATCGAGGTTCCGCGAGGAGCCCTCACCGCCGATGAAATCGCGGCTGAGACCAGCTTCTTCAGCTTCGGAACCAACGACCTTACGCAGATGACCTTCGGCTTCTCGCGCGACGATTCGGACAAATTCCTCAAGCCGTACGTCGAGAACAAGATCCTGCCCGGCGATCCGTTCGAGTCGATCGACCAGACCGGCGTTGGCGTGCTGATGGAGATCGCGGTCCAGAAGGGTCGCGGCGTCAAGCCTGGCCTGAAGCTCGGCATCTGCGGCGAGCACGGCGGCGAGCCTCGCTCGATCGCTTTCTGCAGCAAGATTGGCCTGAACTACGTTTCGTGTTCCCCGTTCCGAGTTCCGATTGCACGACTTGCGGCAGCGCAAGCGGCGATTCAAGAAAAGTCGGGCGCGCATACGAGGGACAAATAAGCCGCTAGCCACGAGCCACTAGCCTCTAGTGAAAGAGCCTCGATCTCGAAAGGGATCGGGGCTTTTTTTGGGCAACTTGACTACTCACACCGGGTGAGGCAGAAGCAAATCGGAGCGGATGGATCACCGAACGAAGACGGCTCAAGAATTGCTTGATTGGGAGAGTTCCGGTTATCCCGGTAGACTTGGCGACACCCTTCGATGACAGCTTCACGTCCTCCAATCCGATCAAGTATCGTCATCGCTACGCAAGCCCCGGTGGCGGTCGTTTGCATCGTGATGAAGGCGGGACTCAGCCAACTTTACCTGTGGAACTTGGAAACCGACCGAATGACGCCGGGGCAGTTTCTTAAGGCAGACGCCGCCCTGCAAGACATCTCAAAGGACGGCCGATATGTGAGCTACACTGCCTACTCTCATTATCGTCGGCCCCAACGTTACATATGTGTATCGCGACCGCCCAACTTCACGGCCCTAGCGTTCTTTCCCACAAGCCGTTTCTCGCGAGCGGGGATCAACTTCATGGAGGAGGGGTCCTTGCTTGTTAATTCAGACAATACGACGGATGTTGAGGAGCATGTTCTTGAAGACTGTCCATTCACTGTCACCAAAGATGGAATCGTCCGTCGGGTGATCGGAAATGTTGCCTACGACCATGTGCACAAACGAGAACTCGTTGCTATGGCGCAAAGAATTATTGTTCGAAATCCTACTGACGGTTCAGAATTAATAGTAAAAGAATTCGAATTCAAGAACTTTGAAGCTTTAGCACCTGCATCCTGGGCAAGCGAATGGTAAGTAAGGTCGAGTTATATTCTTGACCTTTTCTTGACGCGAATCGACGGGATCTTGACACCTGAACAACCAAGATTCCTCAGATAATTCGAGTATGGATCCATTCTCGGTTCTCGGAATCTTGGTTGTACTCTGGATGTTTTGGATGACGTTTTCTCGCGGCGAGACTACAAGATCGTCCCGGTCTCGTTAAAGTTAATGCTGGAGGCGTCGAGGCCGAAGCTGGCTTGCACCTGCTTCGAAGCCGCCGACTTCAGCATTTGCTCAGTCGCGGTGTCGTGGCCAGTCGAAGCGACGGCTCGCAGATACACCGACTCGGCGATCATATAATCGTACATCTCCTGCTTTTTCGCATTCGGCAGAGACGCCACATAGCCGCTCATAAATGCCTTTCGGTTTTGAGCAACCAAGTTGGGCAGTAGGTAATCCTTGTAATCGGCGCCTTTGGCGAGGTTCACATTGGTGAGCGTGTAGAGAGCGAACGCGGAAGCCAAGTCGCCGCTAAATCCTTTGTCCTGGAATTGGTTCTCCCAGCTCATGATGCCTTGCATCATTACGTCTTCGTAGGTGGCAATGTCGGATTGCTTGCTAGCGAGCTTGGTTGCGAAGTGCAATACGTAGCTTCGAGTTCCGTCGTGCGAGAACTTCGAGGCACCCGGATATTTGTAGTCGCCTTGAGCGTTACTTCGAATCAGACTTCCGAGCCGATTGAGGTTCGAAGGGGCCGGGTGGTTCTGGGCAAATCCGATCGCACAGATGCCGAGGGCAAGAATGGTAGATGTTGTTTTCATCGTCTTCTCCTGGTACATGTCTGTGGCCGTGTGACCACAGAGGTTCACACGGCCACGAACTGCTTGCTGTCCCAGGAGGGGGACTTAGGACTCGGTAGGAACGAGGATCGGCTCGTCGAATCGCAGACGGATGATGCTGCCTTCGTGATCGTTCTTGCTATCCACGACGGTTGCACCGCGAGACTCGCCAAAGGGGAGGTCGATCCGCACGATGTTTCCTTCTCGCTCGAAACCTCGAATGCGGACCTTGGCTCCTCCCGGCGACAGATCCATGACGGATCCGGTTTTGCCACCAACGACGACGTCCATCGGAATTCCTTCTCGTCGATCGTTGTCTCGCCGATTTTCAACCGAAACTGCTTTGGGCGCCGCGACGACAATGGCGGCTTCACCTGCTCGGCGGGCGATAATTTGGCTTTGGAAGATGATCAATCCTTCATTGCCAACGACTTCGCAATTCACGGTTTCACCTACTCGAATTGGGACATACATGTCTCGCTGCATGGGAGCCGAGAAGACCCATTCGGTGTCGGAGTGCGAAATCAATCGGCATCGGTAGAGCGCATCGGATGTTTTCATCCGTACTTTGGCGTTCTCGGTCGGTTGGCACTTCGATCGCTTAAAGGAAAACTTCCGTCCAGCGTGAAGGCGGGCCAACAGCAATCCGGCGGCGAAAACACCGGCGAAACTAGCCAGAAACGTGATCAATTCTTGCATCCGTGCGATCCTTGCTGAAGGCTTCTTTTGCTTCGGCCAGGGTCTTCACGATCTCTGCGATGTCATTCTTTGCATCGGAGAGCGATCCGGCGTCACCCTGGGTGGAGAAGTGTCGAAGCTCAGCAATGGTTTGCACGAGCAAGTTCAATGCCAAAAGTCGGATACCGTGCGATTTCTCGAACTTGGGGTTCATCGCGTTTTCGCCAAACAGCAGGAGGCATGCTTTGGCCATTCGGTCCTGGGCGTCCAACCCCTCGGTAACCTCGTCGGCCGTTCGCTTGAGCTCGGCTTTCTGGACCAAGGAGCGGAGATCGGGGCCCTCGACCTCCAAGGCGGAATCGACGATGCTCGCAATCTGGATGTAATTGGTGCTAAGAATTTGTGGATTTTCTTTGGTTGCCCGTTCGATATCGAGCTTTGCGCCTTCCGCCGATCCCAGCAAGGCTCGGCATATCGCTCGCAATAGAAATCCTTCGGCGGTTCCCTTTACCTTCAAAGCATTTTCGACATGCGCCAATGCTTGGTCAGGCTTGGATGTTCTCAGTTGAAGTTCAGCTTGAAGAAGTTGAACCTCGGGATTGTTGGGCTGCGAAACGATCGCATCCTTCACGATTTCATTTGCCCTGTCGATCTTGTCGTTGTCGATCAAAATCCGCGCAGCCTTCGTAATCATGGACGGATCGCCTAGAGCTTCCGCGGCGGCAATCGTCACTTCGACGGCAGCGTCGATCGTGTCCACGGAGCCTTGGAGTAAGTCGATGAGCGCCTTGCGCCGCACGGGGTCCGTTGGAGCCGCGTCGATGGCATCTCGCAGCATCGTTTCCGCCGCTCGTCGCTTGCCTTCGGCAAGCTTCTCTTTCACCTTTTCCTGGATCGCGTTCCAGTCGTTCAAGGTTGGGTCGTCGTCATTAGTGTCAGGAATAACCGGAGACTGCCCTTTCCCAATTCCGCCATCGCCCGCTTTGGGCGATTTGGCCATACCCTTAAAGGGTCCTTCTTGGAGCTTGGTGTTGAGCGAGCTCATCACCGAGTGAATCGTGTCGTCCATGTTGGCACCCGATCCAACATTAAGTCCCTGAGTGTCCGAATCTTCCCAGACCTTCTTGCCGTTCTTGTACATCACCAAGTGGCAAAGGAGAACCTTTTGGTTCGAGCCTTTCAGGGTCGTGTTTTGAGCGTCGATCCAGGCAACAAACGGAATCGAAAGCGCCTTCGCTGCAGTCAACACTTCGTCGATTTTGTAGAGCTTCTCTGGTCGGGCAATCCGATTCTCAAGAAAGGCTTGTCGAATAAGCGGATCTTCGATTCCGTAGGTCACACAACTCACTTGGCCGGTGGCGTCGAGTTCGTTCGCCAACGGATTCATGAGGTCCAAAATGGCTGAACCATTCGTCGCAAGAGGTTGCCCAACGAGGCATCGTGGCGATTGCGCGACGGAAAAGGCCGCTCCGGCGAGGAGCAAGGTAAAGCATAGGGCGCGTTGCATTAGCTCTTCAGATTCTTGAGGGCTTGTCGACTCGCATTCAGTCCAGCTTGGGCTGCATCCTTGTCGCCTTTGCCACTGCTAATCTCGGATTGGAAAGCATCGATGGCTTTTTGGTAGGCCTCTCGTGCTTCCGAAATTTTTCCTGATCGAGCCAGATTCTGTCCTTGTCGTTGGTAATTCTTTCCCGTACTGGAACTGGGCGCATTGGTTCGGCTGGTGCCGTTCCCGTTGTTCGCGCTCGCCGTAATTTGGTAAACGCCGTGGTCCGAATCGTCGCTGGGCGGGTTGGCGGCAACTTTCGTGTCTCCGCCAGGTGTGGGAGTCGATGTTCCGCTACCAGGTCCGTTCGTCTTCGGATCGTTCTCGTCTCCGCCTTTATTCTTGGGATTTGGGAGCTGATTGCTGTTTGGGTTGATCGGGCCAGGATTGAAGGGTTCGACCGTCGTATTCTCGAAACCACTCGAGTAGGTATTAGGTCTGGTTCGATCTCCTCCGCCCATACGTCGGGAAGTGTCCGCAACTTTGTTAGTGTTATCGCCACCCAGCGCACCAATGGTCGTGTCGTCGTGGTTGCCCGGATTCGGTCGCTGGCCGTTCGGATTTGTGACCGGCTGGTTGCTGTCTTGACCCACCTGGCGTCCATCGAAGGGGTTATTGTTTGCAGTATTGTTTGGAATCGAAGCAACCTGCGGCTGCTTGTTCTCCTTGGAAGACTGAATGAAGCCGTACGTGACTGCGCCAACTGCGAGCACGGCGAGCATGGCCGCTCCAGCTACGAATATGGCTCCGCGTCGATCAATATTTGGTTCCGCTTGGCGGGTTGCAAAGGCGTTGCGGAGCTGGTTGAGCTTGATCTTGTCGATGGTCGAATCGGGGTTGAGAGCCACAACGGTTTCGTAGGAATCGAGGGCTTCGGCGTATTCGGCTCGGCGTTCGTGCACCAATCCCTTCAGCGCATAGGCTTCGCCGTAGGTGGGATTCGAAAGAATCGAATGCTCGGCAATCGCCATCGCTTCCTCCAGGTTTCCCGCCTGATAGCTTTCCATTCCTTTGGAAACGATTTCCTTCAGCTTTTCCTGCTCTTCTTCGATCACCGCAACCGGCAAAACGGCGCCGCACTTTTTGCAGAAAGCGCTGTCGAGCGTGTTATTGATGACGCATTTTGGGCATGCAACCATAAGTCTTAAAGTTCTCCAGGATTCGGAGAAGAAACTCCCTGTGTTCAGTTTACAGCAAGATTCGCGTATTTATGCCCCAGCGAAAATAACAGTGACTACGTGGAGGCGGCCGGCTTGGCATGGCAAGCGCATATTGCTGGCAATGCCACGGCGACGACAAGACACACCAATGCCGCGAACAGGTACGGCATCGGATGCCAGAAGTCGAACAGAAAGCCTCCAAGTATGGGGCCGATGATAAAGCCGACCGTGCGCGCCGATTGCATGGTGCCGAACAGCTCACCCTGAACCTCTTCGGGAACCGTGTTGCTCGAGAGCGTGCTGAGAGTTGGACCAACGATGCCAGATCCAAATGCATATAGGGTTGAAGCGATGAGTAGCCAAACCATGCCCGGTGCGTACACCACGAGGACGCCAGCAAGTGGATTCACACCGAGCCCGACTCCCTGCAAGATATATCCCATCCTCAAGAGCGAGGTATCGCAGAGACGTTTGCTCAACCAACCAAGAGCGAACACCGAGACGAATATGCCAAGCAGCGCCTCGTAGCTGAAGATGACGCCAAACTCTTGCTGCCCGTATCCGAGCATAGCGTGGATAAGGCGTCCAAAGGTTCCCTCCAGGGTCGCCAAAGCGAAGGAAGCTGTCACCGCAATCCAGAAGAACGGCATGAGGCTGGGGTATTTGCGGAAGATAGTGAAATCGAAAATCGGGTTGCTCACTTCATGCGGTTCCCCGCTGCCTGCGTCCTTGGGAACGAGGAGCAAAACGATAAGCCCTCCCACGAAAGAAATGCCCGCCCCGATATAGCCGATCATGTGATGTCCGAATCGCTCGACCGCGAATCCGCCAACCGCCGGGCCAAAGATCATTCCCGCCGATAGCGTAGCGCTGACGTAGCCAAGCACTCGCTTCCGATTTTCACCGGCAGAAACCGCCGCCATTGCCTGCGCGACGGAGACGTTCGCGCCGCCAAATCCGGCGAGGATTCGACTAATGAACAGGAAGCTAACCGCATTGGCTAGTCCATACGTGAGCATCGCAATCGCAGAGATCCATTGGCAAATCACGAATACGCGCCGACGTCCGTACGCGTCCGCGAGGCGGCCCCATCGAGGCGAAGCGAAGAGCTGGACAATAAACGTCGACTGGAGGAGCAAGCCAATGACGGGGCCGCGGAAAGCGATCCCAAGCAGCATGCTTTCGGCCCGAAGCTGAATATCTGGGATCAGCATGGTGAACCCGACCATATCCAAGAAGACCGCAACTAATAGGGCCCACTCGTTACGT
>CAMFIS010000040.1 GCA_945952345.1 uncultured Fimbriimonas sp. | reverse complement strand
CATCTCGTCCTGCGGCGGCTTTCTCGATTCGAGCGAACATTTCCTTTTCGATGGCGGGAGAGATGGGAGTTTCTTCCTCCACATCGATTCTCAAAACTTGGTGCGAGTGGTTCGCGACCACGCGAGTTTTGCGAGTTGTCGGCCGGGAAGGATCGCGGAAGATCTCGATAGGTGAGACGCCGCTGAGCCGAAGCGCACCTTCGAGGTCTTCGGCAGCAGGGTCCGAACCGATGACTCCAACCACGCCGGTGTTAGCCCCAAGCGCCATCAGGTTCATCGCCACGTTGGCGGCGCCACCCGGCACCGATGAAACTCGGCTTTGACGAACCACGATCACCGGAGCTTCTTGGCTAATGCGGCTGGCCGTTCCGAAGATGTATTCGTCGAGCATGAGGTCACCGACCACAAGGCTGGACTTGGATGGAAATTGCGCGAGGTACTCCGGGACTCTCATGCTGCTACGGCCTCAACCGGCTTAGCCCGAAGCATGAAGACAGCTCCGACGGCAATGATGACCAGCGCCATTACGTGGCCGTCTGTGAAGGGAAGATTGCCGATGGTGGTCGATGATGAACCCGCTCGAAAGAACTCGTAAATGAATCTTGCCAAACCATGGAGGGCTAGCACGAGGCCCGTCGTATAGCCTGCCTTAGGCGATTTCCTCTCCATCCAAAGAACGAGCCCCAGGGCGGCAACATTCATGAGCGAATCATAGATTTGAGCGGGTTGGCAGTAGGCATTGATCTCGCTACTCCAAACTCGGAAAGGGAAACTCTCACCAACTGGTTGGCCATGGCAGCATCCATTCAGCAAGCAGCCAATTCGGCCAATAGCGTGCCCGACCAAGAAAGCAGGAGCGATAAGGTCGAGGAAGGGAAGGATCGGAATGCCCTTCTTTTTGCAGACGTAAGCGGCGACGACGCCCCCAACAATAAATCCACCAAAACTGGTCAGACCCTGAAATTGAAGCGAAAAAAGTTCGCTGCGATGCTTCAGATAGTAGGGAATGTCCTGAATGATGAAAAAGATTCTTGCGCCGAGAATGCCAGTAAGGATGGCCCAGAAGGTGACATCGGAAAGTTTTTTGGGATCGACTCCGAATTTCGGTGCACGCTTGGTGGCGAGGGCCAAGGCCGCAAGAAAGGCGATGACCATCATCACCCCAAAACTCGCCAGCTTAAAGCTGCCGACTTGGAAGATTGTTGGATGCATGAATGTGTATAGGAGTTTACAGCCTACACAACGAAGCGGTTCCGATAAGCTGATTCATATCGATCAATCAGTTCACGAATTTCTTCCGTATGGGCTTCTGCGTAGCGAAGGGCCGCTTTCAGTTCGCTGATGGGGATTCCCGGGAAAGTGGACATGAGGTGATCCAAATTTCCGGACCGCTCGAAGTCGCGATAGACCTCCCACACGGCCACTTGGCTAGAAACCAGGCGGGCGACTCCACCCTTAACGGCAATACGGTGATCGCCAGTATCGTGGAAATGTTCAAGTTTGACTTTAAGCTCGTCGGGCGAAACCTTAAGCGTCTCGGCGGCTTCGTCGAGAGAAAGGCTGCCACGATCCACCGCGCCAATCGCTAGCTCCTCGAAGAGGAAAGGATATCGGTTCCATAGGACCTGCAGGAGTTCACCCATACGGCCGGGATTTGTTTCACCAATCCTGATCAATTGTTCCAATTGCCAAGACTCGAATTCGCGCATTGTCGTACCTTCTCAAGAGCGAGCAGCGTCGATCGCACACATATTATGACTCCCTTTGAAACCGGAGAAATGACAAGGTCGTATCAGAAATCGTGAGGAATAAGGACTATTTGTACGACATATCCGGCCGAAAGTGCTGGAAAAGTGGTACGGACTGCAATTTTGTGGTACCGGGAATGAGGACTTTTGGGGTAGGTTTCTCTAACACTCAATGAGTAAGTGGTCTGAATCCCTCGACGCCATGTCAGCCGCACCCCAGCATCACCGAGTTCTCTTCGAAAATGAAGAAGTTCGAGTGATCGAAACCCTCATTCCTCCAGGCGAGGAAACAAATGTGCATACGCACTGCTGGCCGGGGGCTCTCTACGTGAAAAGTTGGACAGAATTTATCAGGTTCGACGACCGAGGCGTTGAACTTTTCGATTCTAGAACTCTGAACCCTGCACCTTTGGCAGGATCGTCGATGTGGTCGCCGCCTCTAGGCCCTCATTACGTTCGTAATATCGGCAACGAAAACCTGCACATCATTGCGACCGAGATCAAGAGCCTGGCCTAGCAGAGAAACCGCAAGCCTCGCTAATCGTGCTGTCATTACCGGCAAAAAAACGGATACCCTATAGGGTGTGATTGCAGTTTTGCTGGCAGCCCTCCAAGTACCCGACTTGATTCTTTACCGGGGCTGCACGCTCTCAGGCCCATTCGCCGGGACGAGCGAGCGCTATTGGGATGTTTCCGAAGCCGAAATCGATGCCGGTGGGGCTGACCTGCCTTTCCCGACCTTATTTGCCGCGACCGGTGCCCCACAACGAAAAGTCTTGCTCCGATTCGGAAGCCTCGACATCGCAACGCTTCGAGACAGCAAGATTGTGGACGGAACATTAGACCTCGGATTCGCCGAGGAAGATAAGAAAGCTCTCAAATCGATTCGAATCATCCGCCGTCCGTGGCTTCCAGCCGGCGTCAATGTCGTCGGCAAGCCGCTTATTCCGCCTCCCGATCCCAAGAACAAAGACGCTAAGCCCGTCATTCCGTTCATTCCTGGCGTGACCTGGAAGAATGCCGGGGGCGATGTCTCCCCGTGGGCTGGCCCAGGATTGACGGGTCCAGGTGACGCCGACTCGCTGGATGCGAAGATTTCCTATGAGCCTGGCCACATTCGCATTGGAGGACTCGGCTCCACACTTCAGGCAATGAAGATGCACGAGGGAGACAACTTTGGTTTCTTGCTGGAATTTTCCACCGAAGTCGGCATCAACAGCGTCACCGCGCCAGAATCTCGGCCAAGACTAGAACTGAAGCTAGAAAAGGCAACCGTGAAGGATCCCCATTTAGTGGTCTCGCACGACGGCGCAAGCGTAAATTTGTCGGCAACCGAGCCGATTAATAGCATCGAAGTCTTCAAGGGAACGAAGAAGATCAGTACCGAGAAGGGCGCCAAGATTCCAATTACTCCCGATAACTCTTCTAAGGATCCGCGAGGGGCCCTAATGAAACTCGTGGTGAACTTCGACGATCCTTCGATTCCTCAAGAGGTTGTGATGGTGGATCCTTCCGCTCCCTGGGTGAAATTGACACCCAAGGGCACCCGAATTTGGAACAGTTGGAAGGTCGACCAGAGCTTCTATAGTTTCGCCCGCATGGGGGCTCAGAAATACGTCAATGGCGAAGGAGATAAGGATGTGGACACGTTGCCGGTGCCAGAACTTGCAAAGTTCGCCAGCGGCTCAACGATGATGGACACCATGCTCATGGCGATCATGAGCCTGCCCTTGAGGTCGACGCGCAGTCCGCTCTACCGCCAGGTGGCAAACGTCGAGGGTGGCGCTCTCACGGCGGCCCAAGTCGACTATTTAATGCACGGAAAGGTGGGCTACCCCACCGTCGTCGTTGCCCGTATCGTGAATATCGATAATCGGCCCATCGACAACGTCACGATGAAAGTCGTGAGCCCGACTGGGGAGACATCCGAAGTTGTAGTCGATGAGAATGGCACAACGACGCTACCGAGAATCAAGGAAGGAACGGTGGGCGATTTCACCTTCTCCATTTCCGCCAATGGCCGGAGCGACTCTTGGAAAGTTCCGTCCACGGCACTATCCGATGCATGGGCGCGTTCGCAGAAACCGGCGGTGTCGATTGAACTACCGTTCAATTTGCCCCTTTTCCCAATAACCGATGAGACGAATTTGGCCCAGGGTAAGCCGGTTAAGGATAGCGCCGGATCCTTCCCGGCTCAGCTAATCGGTCTCGTCGACGACAATCCGGAAACGACATATAAGTTGCCGGCTTATGGATGGGTCGAAGTCGATCTTGGTCGCGACCGCCTGTTAGGCGAGATAGCCTTTGCCGGAGACTTGCCTTCGAAGTTCCGGGTCAAAATCTATGGCACGACGGACAAAATTGAGGATGCGTTTTGGTGGATCGACGAAGTCGACAGCGGACGATTTCGACGCGAATACGGCGACCTCCTGTACAGGCCAACGCCCAACACTGGCCGCTATGTGCGGATCGAGAATCTAACAAAGGAAACGACCACCCTCAAAGGCTTGCGGGTAATCGCGGTAAAGAAGACTTAGGCGCCACCCTTCTTGGGAATCTCGGTGCCATCCTTCTTCTTGCTGACTCCCGGTACGTAGATGCCAACTTTGTTGGCTTCTTCCGGCGTAAGGACATTGATCTTGTCCGTCTTGATTCCGGGTTTGAGGTCATCGGGACCAAGATGTTGCGTATTGAAAACGGTTGCGATGGTCAGCGTGACCTGAGTCTTCTTCTTGCCATCGATATCGGCATTAAACGTGACCGGAAGCTTTCGCTTCGGCTCGATCAGGATGTCGTATCTCCGCTTGCCACCGTCGGGAGACTCCATGACGATTCGCTGGAAAGTACCCGCTGCAAATGTTTTGGTCTCGGCTTTGACCGTCCATTTAGCTTTCTTAGCCGCGGCGACGAGGTCCGAGATTGGAGCGTTTTTGGAACCGAGCGCACTGGTGAGGTAGTGGGTGCTGTCGGTTACCCAGCCGGTCAGCACATCGGTGTTGGGTGGCACTCGGCCCTCAACATACTTGCCATTGACGAGCGTGGCGTAAGGGCCCTTACCGCCCTCTAATCGAGTCACTGTATAGGATTCGAAGTACGGCTGCGAAGCTTTGAGGAACTTCGCATAGCGAACAAGATAGTGATCATTGTCGGCTATGATCGAATCAAGGTTGACCGTCCCACTTCCCTCCGGAAGCTTTGCGATCATTTCAAAATGCATCTTGCTATCGCGAAGGGAATGAATCTTTTCGTCGACTTCGGCGGCTAATTTCTCGGGCGCAATTTTGTCGGCGGTCCAGTTCTTCGTTCCCGGCTTCTCAACATCGTTCATCTTGGCCGGGACGGTGACCTTGGGGACGGTTTTCCCGTCGATGAGGACTTCACCGTTTCCGCTCGCCGTGTTGTTAGCGTCCGGAGACTTGGTTGGATCTGGTGCAGGAGTATTTGTCGATGGCGCCGGGGCTTCGGGCTCGTTGCCCTTTAGCTGGTTGGCTGGCCATTCTTGCTTGGTGGGGGGCGTGGCGGTATTTGAGTTCGATACAACCTTTTCGTCTGCCTTGTTACAGGCAACTACGCTAACTGCGGCAAGGCCAAGTATCAACCATCGATTTCCCAACATATGTTTCATTATGCTCGCAATACTTCTTAACGCGGTTTGACGTGCGAAGAGTGCCAATAGTTTCGTTGTGAGAAAGGGCTTGACTTGGGTTCGCCGGGAGCATAATGTACCTATGCCCGTCGGTCGGTTTCTGCTCTGCCTCCACTCACACATGCCCTACGTGTTGAGCCACGGAAAGAGCCCGCACGGAACCGACTGGATCCATGAGTCGGCGATCGAATGCTATTTGCCTCTGCTTCATGCTTTGGATCGGCTTTTGGCGGAGGGGATCAGACCCCGCTGGACGGTGAATATGACGCCGATTCTGGCCGAGCAGCTTGAGGACCCTTCTTTTAAAGCGGGATTGATTGAGTACGCCGAAGAGAAGATATCCGCGGCTCGGATCGACGCGCAGAACTTTCGCTCCCAGGGCCCGATGTGGATGGAAGGTCTGGCCCACTTCTGGATTGGGCAGTACGAGAAGCAACTCGACCAGTTTCTCAACCGCTGGAATCAGTCGATCATTAGCGGGTTTCGATATTTCCAAGAAGAGGGCTCGATTGAGGTCATCACGAGCGGAGCGACCCACGGTTACCAGCCGCTGTTGGGAACGGACGAGAGTTGCAAGGCCCAGGTTCGGCTCGGCGTCGAGACGTACAAGAAGCACTTTGGCCGACATCCGCGGGGCATCTGGCTCCCCGAGTGTGC
This sequence comes from uncultured Fimbriimonas sp., assembly GCA_945952345.1. GTDB lineage: Bacteria > Armatimonadota > Fimbriimonadia > Fimbriimonadales > Fimbriimonadaceae > Fimbriimonas. The sequence continues at coordinate 16,164 of CAMFIS010000040.1, read as the reverse complement.
CTATCGACCGCGATACGATTGGAAGTCGCCGGTAGCCGAGAACGAAGTTGCTTGGCAGCGCATGGGCACCGAAGAGATTCTCAAAGACGAAGGCATCGAGTACTTCTTCGTCGACTCGCACATGATTCGGGGCGGAAATCCCATAGGCACGTACGGTCAGAAGTTTCCACAGCTCGCCGAGATGTTTGCCCGGAGCAGCAAGTTCTTCACGCCTCCCGCCGAATACCGCAGCGAGTACGAGCACTACTTGTTGCCGAACGGAGTGGTGTGCTTTGCCCGCGACCCCGAGACGACCCACAAAGTCTGGTCGGGCGAAGTGGGTTATCCTGGCGATCCGTATTACCTGGAATTCCACAAGCAGCTGTATCCGGGTCGACACAAGTATTGGCGTATAAGCGAGAACAAATCGGACCTGGGCCAAAAGCAGCCGTACGATCCGTACAAGGCGTTCGAGAACATCCACAACCACGCCGAGGACATGGTCAATGTCTTGAAGGGGACGTTGGCGCACTACCGAGGTCTGGCGGACCGCGAGGGATGCGTGGTGGCGATGTACGACACCGAGCTGTTTGGCCACTGGTGGTGGGAAGGTCCGGAGTTCTTGTATGAGCTTGGCCGACTTCTGCATGCCGATGGTGAAGTCGAGATGGTTTCCGGTGGCGACGTACTGGACAACGATCCGGCCAAGCACCTGATCACCTTGCCCGAAGGTTCCTGGGGAGAAGGCGGGTACCACTACATCTGGCTCAATGAGGACAACGTTTGGACCTGGGGCAAGCTGTACGATTGCGAGCGGAAGCTGCGCAAGATGTGCCGAGAATGGGCCGATGGTCCGGCGAAGGAGATTATCACCCAGGCGGCTCGCGAGTTGCTGCTGGCAGAAGCCAGCGACTGGCAGTTCCTAATTTCTACCTTTGCGGCGCGGGACTATGCTGAGCTAAGATTTGCGGATCACATCGACCGTTTCTTGGCGCTTTATGGATACGCCGAAAAGGTGAATGGCGGCGGAAGTTTAAATGCGAAGGAAGAGGCTTTCTTGCGCGAGTGCCAAGAGAAAGACGCTCCGTTTGCGGAATTGGACCTCAGCATGTGGGCGAACAATCCGGAATCGCCAACGCCGTAGGAGTCGGAACGTGGGGAAATAGGAATTCGTGGCACTGTCAACGACCCCTGCGTTGAACGAAGTGACGCTGGGAGTTGGCAGTGAATTGGAGCTTCCGAGCAACTTATGTGGTTCCCAAATCTGCCGCCTCATCCGTGAACTTATCTCCGCCAATTCACGTTAACTCGTGGTATCGATGAAAGGGTTGCGGGTCGTTGGGATCGTATGCATTTTGCTGGGCGTTCTTCTCGTCCTCTTCTTGGCTCTGCTAGGGAAGATCTTCATCTGGATGAAACCAGAACAAGCGGCTCATGGCATCACGCTCGGAAGGTATTGGACCAGCCCCTTGGCGCGCTTCGAGATGCTGGTCGCGGGAGTGTTGATAACATTCGGAACCGGATTTGTTTGGCGTGCTCGTCGAGAAGAGTGAAGACGAAGGCCCTCACACCCTGCACCCTCTCCCAATTCAGTCCATCCACCAAAATGGACTGAATTGGGAGAGGGGATATTCGGTTAAACTTCTCACGTCATGATGCAGCCATGGTTTCCGGACGCCAAGCTTGGGATTTTCATTCACTACGGGATTTACGCCGTCAAGGGCATCCCGGAGTCCTGGTCGCTGTTCTACGGACAAGTAACGCCGGAAGAATATTGGAGCCAGCTGGAGGGATTTACTGCATCGAATTACCACCCAATCCAGTGGGCGGACCTCTTCGCCCGAGCCGGCGCAAAGTACGCCGTACTGACCACGAAGCATCACGATGGCGTGGCACTTTGGAACACCAAGCAAAATGGGCGAAGCGTGGTGAAAGACACTCCGGCGGGGCGAGATTTGATCACTCCGTACGCCGAAGCTCTCAGAGCGAAGGGCATCAAAGTTGGCTTCTATTTTAGCCACCTCGACTGGGCCCATCCAGACTACGCGACGGTGCGACAAAAGGAGTCTCATTATCAGAACTTCGATAACCGATTCGCCTTTCCCCCGGAAGGTCAAGAATCGCCTGAGCGATGGGCGAACTTCCTGAAGTTTCACCGCGCGCAGATGGATGAACTGTGCACGGAATTTGGCGAAGTCGACCTGTTCTGGTTCGACGGCGACTGGGAGCGCGACCCCGAGCAGTGGGATTTCAAGGAGCTCCGCGAAAGGATTCTCGCCAAGCAGCCAAACACGATTTTGAACTCTCGTTTGCTGGGATATGGCGACTACGCCACGCCGGAGCAGGGCCAGCCGGTGGTGGCTCCGGACGGCGTTTGGGAGTTCTGCATGACGATCAACGACTCGTGGGGTTACCAGAAGCAGGACTTCAATGAGAAGTCGGTGAAGCGGTTGATTCGGACTTTTGCCGAGACGATCGGCATGGGCGGGAACCTGCTGCTCGACGTTGGGCCGACCGAAGACGGACAGATCACGCCGGTCCAAACCGAAAGGCTCTTAGGATTGGGGCGCTGGGTTCACAAGCATGAGGAGGCGATCTTCGGCTCGCGTGCCGGTCTTCCGGGCGGATTGTTCTACGGGTCGTCCACCCTTAGTCAGGACGGAAAGTCGCTGTATCTGATGCAGTTCGATGCTCCGCGCGAGTTTGTTTCGGCTCGAGGAATTGCGACGAATGTGAAGTCGGTTTCTGTGGTCGGAACCGGACAGGAATTGGAGTTCAAAAAGGTTGCGATGGCGGATTGGATGGGCGTCCCGTCCGACCTGGAAATCCAGATTCCGGAGGGATTTGTGCCGGACGAGGACTGCACGGTGTACAAGGTCGAACTGGCCGAGCCGATCAAGCTGAACTTGGGTAAGGGAAGGAGTTAGGTTCTCCTCCGGGGCATAGACTTCTCGCCTGTGTTCTTTAGCTTCGGTTCATCGAGACCGATAGGCGCTAGGTTGGCAAATGCTTCGACCTGTTATTCGCTCGCCAAAATTGGCACCGCATTGTCCGGCGCTCCCTGGATTTCATTCATAGCCCGAACTTGTTTCGCCAAATCCACCAGTCCGCCTTGGACCTTATTTATCACGGCGGATAGGCAGTAAAACGCAACGAAGTACAGCGCCACGCTGCCAGTAATCATCCCTTTCTCAATCACTTTGTCGGCGTATCTCGGCGTTGAGAATACGTCAAGCACGAGCCATAGTGCCGAGGAAATGGCAAACCCAATAACCAGCGGCGAGCGGCTAATCGGTAGATACCATCGCATGATTTGGCCCTCGGCATCCTCCGTGCGGATTGCGATAAAGTCAAGGAAGATCGTGAGGGGCAGAAATAGGCACAGCCACGAAAACGCGCAAGACAACCCCACGAGTAGAGAATTCGACTGGCTTGCATAGCCCCTTAGTTGGCTCACGCAGTCGTTCGCTCGGCGGCTCCACCGAAAGACGGAGTACATCGTGTAGAACGGTCCCCACGTAAGGACGAATCGGGCGACGGCCCGAATAAAACTATTCTCGGGAAGGGGGTGGCCGGCCACTGCGGCCATTTGCAGAATGCCTGCCGCCAGTCCGATCGCGAGGAGACCAACGACCAGTGCTTGGCCTTCGCTTTGCAGGCTAAACAGATCGACTTTCGCGGTCGTAGGGAGGACGTCCCGAGGATAGTTGGATTGAATCTGGCTCATCGATTTCTGAATTAGTTTAAATGGATTCCCGAACTTTTCGATAGTCAAGACGCCCCAGCGAGTACGACGATTTTTCGATTAGTCGCGAAGACAATATGGACGCCCACAAGCAAGGCCGCTACGAGCAAGATGAGCCCAAGAAAGATGCAGCCTCCTCGCGTGGTGGTATGTAAGGAAACAAAAGCAGGAAGGATTAAGAGAGTACAGGAGGCTATACAAAAGATGGCGAATACATTGACCGCGAACGAGCGCGAACCCGCGGAATACCACTGCATCGTCTTCTTGTCTGGACTCGCGACGCGAACACAAATAAAGTCCAGAGCATAACTGATTGGCAAACCACACACAAGAGGGCTAAGGAAAGACAATAGAGATAACACCGTCGGAGAAAATCTGGGCTCAATTCGGCGGAGACGACATGCTGCTCCATAGGCGTTGCCGACCCAAAGCGAGAGAATGATCAGACTGAGGATGCCTGTTCCCAAGAAGAAGAGCGTGTCTATGGCCATCACGGCGGTTAGCGAACGATCATTTATCGCCAGATAGATGAGGATGGCGAGCAGGACAAAGCTGAGAGCATTGGCTACTACTGCGACGAGGAGCGCCAATGCTGTTCTTTGCAGAGACGCGACGTCGACATGTCCGGTCGGCATCGATTCCCGAGGATAGTTCGACTGAAAGTCAGCCACGGAAGGATTGTACGCTACTTGGATTTGCGCCTTCGTCGAACGAACAAAGCACTCAATCCTATGCCAAATGTGACCATTGTTGTTGGCTCGGGCACCACGTTCGTGCGGATGAGGGGATTATCGATGTCGACCGTGACTCCATTTGTTACGAAAGCGTCCGGAACATCGATATCGAAAGCGAAGCAGACGAGAATCGGAGACGCAGTTGGTGACAGGTCGAGATGATAACTAGTGTTTTCCGGATAAATGAACGAGTCTAAGGTTATGGGCCCGGTGGATAAGTGTTGCCATGACGGATCTGTAATGACGGTGCTTGAAAAGCCAGTAAACGCAAAATTTCCTTGGAGCAACAATATGCCGAGCCGCGCGGTATCACCGTTGACAGACGACACGAATCGAGCGTCTATATCCAACTGCATGTTCGTGAATGCTCCTTCGACAGAGGGATCATAGAAGGCGTAAAAGTCGTACCAACTTCGGTCTTGTGCAAATCCGCTCATAAATTTCGCGTCGCCATGAACAGTGTTCAGCAGCGAGTGATTCTCAACCCGATAGAATCGATTGCCCGATTCCTTCATCGACGAAGTGTTCGAACCGGCACCGTACACTCCGTAGATGTTCATAAAGTTGTGCAGGAAATACGCGCTATTGCTGAAGTCGTCAGAGTAACTCCAAGCATGAGCGTTGGTTGCAGTGGCAATCATCGCAATACTGCCCAGAATATGCAGGACACGACGGTTTAGCACGAATTTGATTGTATTCCAAACTGTCAAAAATACTAGGCAAGTATTATTGCTAGTTACTTATTAATTTTTACGCACTTCGTAGTCGCCCTTTCGGGTGCTTGGGACGACTTGCCAGCCCGGACTGAGTGTGAGTTTCCAGGTCGCGCCCTTGGTTAGACTGGTGGCTGGAGGGGCAGGGACCCAGACGTCTTTGTAGGTTGCGCCGACGAGCACGGGGCCGTCGACTTCCAACACGCCCCACTCCTCGGCAATCTTGCTACCTATGTAAACCGTGCCGACGCCTTTCATCGGGAAGACGGCGTTGGGGTCGAAGGTGAAGTTCCCGGTTGAAGGCAGGTGGAGGCGCGGTCCGTCGACGAGGTTTTGCTTGTATTCTTTTGCCAGCTTCTGGCGGGTCCGATCAAGTTCGGTCTCAACCCTAATGAGTTCGTCACCCTCGTAGGATTTGGCTCGCTGTGTTGCTTCTTTTAGGGTTGGTGTCTTGACCTCCAACTTGCTGAGGATCGTGACCATGCCCGAAAGGCTCGAAGTGGTCTTCAGGTCCTTGCGCCATTCAGGTTTGTACTGATCGAGGAGCAACCCGTAGGCGGGGCCAGTCTCGTACGCGAAGGCGTAGGTCAGGCTCGGTTTCATCGCGTTCAGCTTGAGGCGGCCAGCGATATAGAACCTGGCTTCGTCGTTGCGGAGTCCGCAGGCTCGGAAGCCGGTGTACTCGGCCATTCCTTCGTGGACCTCCATCCGGTCCTCGTTGGCGGTTGCTTCGGGGAAGACGGCTCGACGGTAGGCGCGAAAAACTAGGGCGTCACCAAGCGTCTGCTTCCTTTCCGGTCCCCAGGCGAGGAGGGCTTTCGCAAGGGCACGGTATTCCATGAGCATCCAAATTCGTCCATTTTTGCTGTCGAGGTGGTCGTTCTTGGTTCCGGCGGGAGGCAGGCCGATGTCGGACTGAATGCGGTGCCACGACTCGTGCATGATCAGTCGCAGGCGATCGACGGGCAGACTGGGAAGCGGCCACATGATGACGGACCAATTCACGCCGGCCCAAACTTTGGAAGTGTTGGCGGCGGCAAAACTGTTGGGGACTTTGCCGACAAAGACCTTGCCGCTCGGTTTGAGGATGCCTTCATTGTCGGCTTGGTTGGTGACGATGTCGCCAGTGCTGGGATCGATGAACATCGTAGGGCCGTAAAGGGCTTTGCCCCAAAGCTTGCCACCATCGTCTTGAGAAGCCCATTCGGTTTCTTGGAAGTAGCGAGCGGCGAGGTTGGGATCGATGGCCGGGGTGTTTTGAAGTAGGTGCGCAAACGCAAGGGCGGGAAGGATCATGCAACGAATGTAGCATCAAACTTCGCAATTTTATTTGTAAATATTTGATGCCTTGCATTCATATGATGCTTGGTCTTCGTATTGGTGGCCAGGAAAATCATCCCTTCCGTCTCGCTCGCCACAAGTTCGAGGACAAAAGATTCGGAGTAGCGAGCGAGCCACCTTCCCAATCTTTGGGGAGGAGCATCGCTACGAATTATTTGATGCTTTTCAGACGTACTTCCGATATGAACTGGGGCTTTGGCTGTATGCAGTCCGAAAAGCCTTTGCGAAGTGGGCCTGGTCAGAAAATCCGCATTCGATTGCGATGAGGAAGAGGGGAATGTCGCTTTCCAAAAGCAATTGCTCGGCGCACTCAAGGCGACACTTGAGGGCGAAGGCTTGATAGGTTTGTCCGGTCGCTTTTCTGAATTCGCGAGAGAAGTGTTCGCGGGAAATCCCGGCTTGGTTTGCGAGAGTCGAGAGGCTCGCTGAGCCAAAGCGATCGTTTCGTATCGTTTCGATGGCTTCCTCGATCCATGATGGTTTGGCTTTTGCCGGTTGGGTGGCTTGAGCCACGGCGAGGATGAAGTTCATCGCCGCGCAATGGATTTCCAGATGCGTCGAATTGGGATCGAGACTGAAGGCGTTTCGAATTCGACTGATACTGGGTTTCAGGCTGGCCGTGGAGACTACCTGCGGCTTATGCAGCATCTCCGACTCGCTGGAAAGGAAGCGTTCGAGACTGCGAGATACCTCGATGCTGATGCTGTGGGCGCCTTGGTCGCCGACCGAGTCGGAATGGATTTGGTCCTGTGGGACAATCAGTACCGACCCGCGTTGGCAAACGAAGGCTTGGTCGGCGTAGGTCTCCACAAAGCTGCCGTCCAAGATGATGGTGAAGTGTGGATAGGTGTGGGCGTGATCGGAAATGCGGAGATTGGGTGGGAATTGATTCTCGGTGAGGAGAAGGTTCTGAACTCGCAGGCGACGGATTGGGGTGCCGCTGTACTCCCCCAATTCCATCGTACGGAAGTTCGACCGAGCCATTATTCACCGCGCCGAATCTTGTCGATCCTGGCTTGGAAATCGAGGACTTTGTCCTCGGTGGGCACGATCTCGTTGGTCTTCACATGCTCGCCTCGCGTGTAACCGATGTAGCTCAGCCAGCCTTCGCTTCTGGTTTGCCGGCATTGGGAGATGAGGCCAGGGAGGTCGAGGTTTTCGGCCGGCTTTGGGCCGTCGAGGGGAACCGCTCCGAGTCGATCGAGAATGGTCTGGGCCATAAACATGTGTCCGGCATCGTTGGGGTGGATGCCATCGCCCTGGTTGTAAAACACAGGGTTGGGGAGATTCTTGGTTGCGGCCTCGCTCACGACTTTCGACATCGGAGTGTGGAGATCGACCACGATTGCGCCGCCGGGCTTAGCTTTCACTTCCCATTCGGCGAACTTAGCGAGGACTTGGCTGTCGTACATTGCGTAGGGTTTGCCGTAGACGGACGGTTGGCCAGGCTGGGTGAGTTGGTTGCCGTATTGGGACGAATCGAACGCGGGCGGGGTGACAAGCACGACCTTTGCTCCCGCCTTCCGGCATTGCTCGACCATGCTGGCGATTCCCCGCTGGAAAGTCTCTTGGCGTTCCTTCGAATACGGGTGATAGATACCGTCATTCATGCCGTAACAAGCCATCACAACTTCGGGTTTGATGGTTTCCAGTGCGCGGCCGAGTCGCTCGTGAATATCTGGCCTAGGAAATGGGTGTCCGGGTTCGGTAAGGCCGGAAACGGTTTCGCTACCGAGGCCGATGCTGAACCAATTGAAGTCCAGATGGGTGTACTTTCGCTCGAGGAGGAGTTGCATGTCCGAAACGTAGCGACCGTCTTGGGTGATGCTATCGCCAAGCACGAGCACGCGCTTGTTCGCCAGGAGTTGGACGTTCTTGGGTGCGGCGTCGAATTCTTGTCGTTGGGGAGATTTGATCGGTTTGTCGCCCATGAGCCGGGCGAGGGTGGGCTCGAGGGCATTAGCCCAGGTCTCCGCGCCCTGAAAATTGGGGTGGACGAGATCCGGAATGAGGTCGGTGTTCAGCGAGCCGTCCCGGCTGAAGAAGACCTTGTTTAGGTTCAAGAAGAAGACGTGTTTGCCATCGGCGAGATTCTTCGTGAGGTTGTTCGTCTCCTCGCAGGTCCGCACGCATTGGTCAGAGTTCTTATAGCGGCGGTGGAAGAACGTAATCTCCTTTGCGCCGCCACGGGGAAAGATTCCGAGCACGAGGACCTTAGTGGTTGGATGCTTCGAACGGATGGTATCGACGATCGCCTTCGTGCCCTTAAAGATTTGCTCGGCGGTGTGGACGGTCTTGTAGTTGGTGTCGTCGGTGTTGTTGGTGCCGATGTTAAGGACGGCGACTTTGGGATCACCCTCGAAGTCGAGCTCGCCGTTCTGCATATGCCAGAGAATGTTCTCGGTTCGGTAGCCACTGTAGCCGAGGTTGATGCCGTTTCTCGCCGCGAAGTGGGTTCGCCAGACCTGTTTGAGGGGCGCCCATTCGCCGTCGAAATCGCCAACCGTGTGAGTGATGCTATCGCCGATCATGAGGAGATCGTAGTGGTGGGCCTTGAGGGCGGCGACCTTTTGGGTGTGGCGGTCGGAGGGCGTTGGGGTTGGGTAGTCGGCATCTCCGGGTCTTTGCATGGCGAGGGCGAGGGTCAGGGCGAGCATGTGTGTGGAGTTTACGCGGAATCAGTGCGGAGTGCGCAGAGCAAAGTTCGGATATGGGCGTTCGAAAGGACATGAGGTTGTCGTCAATCCCTCGGTTCGCCATCGACGTAGGAGCTACATGGAGTATTGACCGTGGCTCACCGGTCCCTTCGCCAAGGGACAGCCTGGTTGATCCGTATTCCACCCACGTTCGGGGCGAGCATGTGATTGGGAGTTTATGCGTATTTGGTGCGGAGTACACAGTGCCAAGTGCGAATTGGGATTGCTAGGTGTGCCACCGACAACGACCCCTGCCTAGAGCGGAGTGGCACTGGGAGTTGGCAGTGTTCCCCAGTTGCTCTTGCTAACTCATGGTCGCGCAGACCCGTGTTTACTTTCGTCGACTATCGTCGGGGTCGCTCTTGAATCGGCAACTGTATACAAGCATGTAGGCACCGCTCCTCGGACTTTTCCGCTGATGGCCATAAACCCAGGGCTGCGCTCCGATTTTCGCTTCCTCCTTCGCTAAAGCTACGGCGGACGGAGGGCTCAATCTTGCTGATCCTGGGCTGATCTGGTGCCGCACCTTCGGTGCTGTTTTTTTCGGACCCTGGCGGAGCAGGTTTGCTACGAGCTCTCCTAAGCTAGTCGGCCCGCGAGGGTGGTTCTTTCGACCAATCTGGTTCGTCGTAGATATCGAACCCGCCGATTTTTGGAGGCGGTGTGGTCGACCGGGCCAATTCCTCAAGAATGTCCAGAAGTTGTTTGGTGGCATCGTTCAAGATGAGGATCAAATCTGTAATCCCGACGACCGTGGCTAAACCGCAAGCAATCGCCAATGCAGGTTGATACGTTACGGTATAGGCAACACCGCAGCCAAGGCCGATTAGGAAGCATAGAAAGCTGCCGTTAAGAGCCCAATTTGAGGATAATGGGCGCGACCACGAGATCGTAGGATCCGTCCCCGATCGGATTCGTACAACAATAAAATCCATCGCCAGAAACAACGGAAAATAAAGTGTGAGCGGGAGCCAAGCCGCAAGGAATGATAGTGGGGCAGGCTGAATCCTCATTTTGACCCCGCGAATGATGCAAAGGGTGACCATCACGTACTGCAGCCAAGCCATGAGCGAAAAGCCTAGACCCAGGGCAACATACAGCAACACGACGAGCCCGGGTTGATCGAGCGAATCAGTACGGCTCAGACTGAAAACCAGACTCGTCCAAACTAAGGTCGCACCGGTTAGGACGGCCAAGATCTTGCACCAACGGCTGCACTTGCGCAACCACTGGGGCCGAATCATGGAGGGCCGAAACTGGTTCGGTCTTGGATAGTTGGATTGAAAGTCATCCACCGCGCTACTCTCTTGGACGAGCTTGGATATCCCGTTCGTTTCAGAAGTTCGATGAGTTCACGCATCGAGGTGAAGGACGTCTTTCGAAAATAGAGACTCCCTTACCTCGATGCGTGCCACCCGGGCTTCCCTTGGGCCTAGTCGCAACGCCAGTAGTAGGTGTCGTCGTACGGTGCTCCGGTGCCGGTGAGTTCACTCGATTTGTGCCCGGCGGGGTCGACGAGGCTGTTGTCGAACGCGCCCCGACTTGCCATCGACTTGGCATGGCTGTCGGCAAAGACCACCGTCCCCGCGATCGATGACCAACTCTTGTAGTAGCCGCAGTCGTAGCCATAAATGGTGCAGTTCGGGTCGTTCTTTTTCTCAAACCAGGGCATCATTTCGAGGCGGATGGACCGTGTATTGGCCGGGTCCGTGTATTGGGTATCCGTCACCACCCATCCGTAGGTGACGGGTGCGTCGTTTTGGCGGCTGAAGTTTTGGACGACCGTGAAGTTGCACTTGCTGAACCGGTACGAGGAACCGTAAGCCTTCCAATAGGTGTCGCTTGGGCGAGAGGTGAGGCCAGGATCGACGGCGAGGTAGGGTCCGCCGGAATCCAGCGGGCTCTTAAAGATTTCCTTGCTCTTGCAGTAAGGAAGCAAGAGCATTTCCGTGCCAAAGTGGCCGTCGGTCCACGGCGCGGGGGTGGTGTTATAGGCGTGAAAGATGGGCAGGACGTCGTCGTTGTCAGTGCTATACATCTTCTGCGAGAGGCCGAGCTGCTTGGCATTGCTGAGGCAGGCGGTGCGCTTGGCGGCTTCCTTGGCTTGGGCGAAAACGGGGAAGAGGATCGCCGCGAGGATGGCGATGATCGCGATCACGACGAGGAGTTCGATGAGCGTAAAGGCTTTTTTCATGATGTTCCTTTCGCAAACGGCCGCATTGATTTCGCGGCCGACGAGGAACGGTTCCAAGCCTGACTCACGCAATCCCTACACTGGTACTAACCAGATCAGGTTCGAAGGGTATAGCGGTCTAATTCCGCATCTCAGCCTATTCAGGCACCCCTTGCGAGCTGTTTGTTACTTTTATTTTAGCGCAAGAAGCGCAGGGAAGCGGCAGGGCCAGCGCAATGAAGGGGTGGGAAGTGAGGAAGCGCGGGAAGCGGGAGAAGCGGGAGGAGCGTGGGAAGCGCGGGAATTACAGGGAAGCGGGGGGAAGCGCAAAGAAGCGGCAAAGCCAGCGAAAGAAGATTCCTCGAAATTCAGTTCACATGGCCGACTGGATAATCTAGCCAAAGGGTTGAACTCGCTCCGAGAATCCCATCTTAGCTTCTTTCGCTTCTTTGCACTGGCTTTGCCGCTTCTCTGCGCTTCCTCGTTACTTGGTCCTAAACGGTACTGCGGGCAAGCCGTCGCCATTGAAGAGCGTCACGACCGGATCGTCGTCCCAGGCGTAGCGCACGTAGAGTGGCTCATTCACACCAGGTCCAGCGAGGATGATCGAGTTTCCTTGCACCGTGGCATCGGCCCAGACGAATTTACCATCGGCGCCAGCCACCGCGAATCCGGAGGTCTTGGCTTGGCGCAGCGTGAGACCATTGGCGTGGTCGAAAGTCACCTTGATCGATTGACCCTGCGGAGTCGCCGATTTGAAGGTTGGCCCCGAGTATTCGCCGGATGTGTTGTAGGCGGTGTGGAGGGCGGCCAGCGCCAGGCGGCGACCGACTTCCTGCTTATTTTTCGGGTGGATGTCGCGAGCTTCGCCGATGTCGACGGTCACCGCCAGCCCTGCGTTCTTCACCCGGGTGGTGGCGATGGTTTGAGCTTCTCGAAGCTCGGCCCATCCTGAATTGCCGGGGCTGGCTTGCTGGCCACCAAAGTTGGCGAGCTGCACCACGAAGAACGGGAAATCACCTTGGCCAAATGCCTTGCGCCAGTCAGTGATCATGGCGGGCAGGAGACGAGAATACTGCTCCCCACGGCCGACGTTGGATTCGCCTTGGTACCAAATCGCGCCTTTGATGCCCATTGGCAGGAGCGGGTTGATCATCCCATTATAGAGCGTGGTGGGCCAATTAGGATTGTCCTCTACCAGTGCTGGCATCTTGGGAGCGTCCTTAAGATCGAAGCCTCTGGTCATTTTCCAATCGCCCAGGAGCGAGTAGCGTACGCCGCCGATTCGGAGATTGAAGCCGTCGATTCCAGGGAAGGTAAATCCCGCATTGGGAGACATGCCGACGAAGCGAATCGCGACGACGTTCTTGCCGGGATGCAGAATGCCCGGTGGAACCGGTTTGTTGCGCCAATTGAGGACCGAGCTGCCGAAGTCGGTACGGACACCGTTCACGTAATTGAGGTCGATTCCGTCGTTGGATCCGGTGGTGAGCTGGGCCTCTCCAGCGGGGAGAGGGCTCGGGAGTTCGATGGTTTTGCGGAACCAAACCTCGCCGCGGAAACCGTTGAGGCTGAGCTGACCAAAGCGTGCGGGGAGCTTTACATCGCTCCACATGGAGTCATCGAGATCGGGCTTTGACAGGTCTCCATTGACATCGTTGGCCCACTTCTCGATCATGTCTGCGGTATGCGGCGCGCCAGGTCTTGCCATGTCGATGACGGCTTTGGCTTGATTGTCGAAGTCTTTAACCGGAGCGATCCCTTCAGCGCTGGTCCAAGCTTCGGCCGGAGTGCCGCCCCAGCTCGTGTGGACGAGGCCGATGGGGACCTTGAGGTCTTGGTTGAGCTTGCGGCCAAAGTAGTAGGCAACGGCCGAGAAGCCGCCCCATCCACCTTTGACGATATTTTGTGGAGTGCAGTTCAGCCATTCGCCTAGTGCCGTTGCTTGCGGGGTGAGGCTGGGCACTTTCGGTACAGCGTAGAGGCGGATGTTGGGGTAGTTCGCGCTGTCGGCAATTTCCTTTTGGGCGTCTTTGGCTTGCATGATGCCCATCTCCATGTTGGATTGCCCTGAGCAAACCCACACGTCACCGACGAGGACGTCGTGAAGCTCGACGGTTTGATCGCCTTTGACTGTGATGCGGTAGGGTCCGCCGACCTTCGGAGCTTTGAACTTCGCGATCCACTTGCCACTCGTATCGGCGGTTGCTCCGAAAAGCGTCGTGTTGGTGTTGAGGCCATCGGTTCCCTCGGTTGCAATGGTTATTTGGACGGATGCTCCTGGTTTTGTCCAACCCCAAATTGCATCCGTCTTGTCTCGCTGTATGACCATGTGGTCGCCAAAGACGGGACTAACGAGGGGCATATCGGCGAAAGTTGCGAGCGCGAAAATGAAGTTCAGCATGGCGGCGGTGCCTTGATTTTTTCATCTTACACCCAATGCGATACACCGGTGTATCGCAATTGGGCAAACTAGGGAAATGCTACTTTGCGGGGTCAGCGTTTGAAATTTACCGACGGCAACTGGATGCACTTGCCGGGCGTGACGCCACACTATGCGGCGCAGGTGTATGATGCGTCGATTTCGGATTCCAGCATCTCGGCCATCGTGCCATGTCATCACATCAATCACCGTGGCGATACTCTGGGCGGAGCGAACCTAACGATCACGTTTTCGAGTCCGCTACCAGGCGTGATTTCCGTTCGGATGGTGCATCACGATGGCGTGAATGCGAAGCAGCCTTCGTTCGATGTTTCTTGTGTGGCTTGTCCGGTCACGACTGGGGAGGACGAGGAGTCGCTGTGGTTGACGAGTGGATCGTTGACGGCAAGGATATCGAAGAAGAACTACAAGATCGAGTTCTTGCGCGGCGAGACGGTGGTGACGACTTCGCCGAATCGAGGGGCCGCGTACATGGAGGTCGCCGGTGAGGGAGGATTTGTCCTTGACAAGCTGACGTTGTCGGTTGGCGAACAGGTTTATGGGTTGGGCGAGCGATTTACCGCCTTCGCCAAGAACGGGCAGGTGGTCGACATTTGGAACGAGGACGGCGGGACGTGCAGCAACCAGGCGTACAAGAACATTCCGTTCTATCTCACCAATCGTGGGTATGGAGTGTTCGTCAATCACACCGGGCGAGTTTCCTTCGAGGTCGCTTCGGAGAGGACTTCTCGTGTTCAATTTTCGGTGCCAGGTGAGTCGATCGAGTACTTCGTGATCGACGGTCCGACACCGAAAGACGTGCTGGACAAATACACGCAGATGACCGGGCGTCCGGCGCTGCCGCCGGCGTGGTCGTTCGGCCTGTGGTTGTCGACCTCGTTCACCACCGACTACGATGAAAAGACGGTGACGGAATTCATCCAGGGCATGGCCGACCGCGACATCCCGCTGGGAGTCTTTCACTACGACTGCTTTTGGATGCGGGGCTTCCGGTGGTGCGATTTCGAGTGGGATCCAAAAGTGTTTCCCGATCCGGCTGGCATGTTGGCTCGGTTGCATGAGCGCGGGCTGAAGGTTTGCGCGTGGATCAATCCTTACATCGGGCAGGCGTCGGCGTTGTTCGCGTTCGGCAAGGAAAAAGGCTATTTCCTCAAGCGACCGAACGGCGACGTGTGGCAATGGGACATGTGGCAGCCGGGCATGGCGATTGTGGATTTCACGAATCCGGAAGCGAAGGCGTGGTATCAGGGGCTTTTGAGAGATCTCCTTGATCAGGGCGTGGATGCATTGAAGACAGATTTTGGCGAGCGAATTCCGACCGACGCGGTGTACCACGACGGCTCGGACCCGGTGATGATGCACAACTGGTACACGCAAATTTACAACCAAGCGGTGTTTGAGTTGCTCGAGCGTAAACGGGGTAAAGGCGAGGCGGTTCTGTTCGCGCGTTCGGCTACAGTCGGAGGGCAAAAGTATCCGGTTCATTGGGGCGGCGATTGCTGGTCGGACTTTGAGGCCATGGCCGAATCTCTTCGCGGAGGATTGTCTTTGTGCTTGAGCGGTTTCGGATTCTGGAGCCACGATATTGGTGGCTTCGAGGGCCTGCCTCCCGCAGATTTGTACAAGCGATGGGTGCAGTTCGGGCTGTTGTCGTCGCACTCGCGGCTGCATGGAAGCACGAGCTACCGCGTGCCGTGGGTGTACGACGAGGAAGCGGTCGAGGTGCTTCGGAAGTTCACGCGGTTGAAGCACCGACTGATGCCGTATCTGTGGTCTTCTGCTGTGGCGGCGCATCAAACCGGAGTTCCGGTGATGCGGGCGATGATGCTGGAATTCCCCGACGATCCAGCGTGTGACGGCTTGGACCGGCAGTACATGTTAGGGGAGGCTCTCTTGGTCGCGCCAGTGTTTTCTTATGACGGCGTGGTGGACTTCTACTTGCCGGCGGGTAAGTGGACGAACGTGTTTACGGGCGAAGTTGTCGATGGTGGGCGATGGGTTAGAGAGAAGTACGATTGCCTTTCGCTGCCGTTGTTCGCTCGGCACGGATTCTCGATTCCTGTGGCCCTGAAGGACGACTCCGTGATGGATGGTTTCGCGGAGGAACTTGGATTCTGGGATTTGGGTGGTGGAGTGCCGACGACGTTTGGGTTGAATGGCACGCCGAGCACGCCGAGATTGGTAAATGTGGACAATTTGTAGGTTGGCCTATCTCGCACCCCGTCCGCTCGCTTTTAATCCTCCCCAAGTGAACGCTGGTACGGCGAGCGGCCACCCCTCCTTCTATGTTTGACGACAATAGATGGTGTACACCTTCTGCCATGACATGGTGTACACATT
>CAMFIS010000039.1 GCA_945952345.1 uncultured Fimbriimonas sp. | reverse complement strand
TACACGTAAGGAGTCGTCGGCAGCGTCAGATGTGTATAAGAGACAGGTGTACGACAAGGCGCATGGAACGTGGCGTCGGGATGGCGACCTGGTCATCTTCGATCCTGTTGACTATAAGTCGACGGATATGAGGTCAATGCGAACCAGGTTTGTGCCTATCCACTCCAACCACGCAGCTTTCTTGGTGGAAGAGAATGGAGTGCCTGGATTCGCCGCATCTCCTCGCAGGAAGAGCAATGGAGTCGAGAGACACGGTTTCGACTACGTAAAGGTCGGATCCGATTACAAGACCGTTCCTGTCGCAGGAGGAACGGTGATTCCCAAACAGTATCAACGATTTTTGGATAAGGGCCCCATTCGAGCCAAAGTGATGCTGACCTTTCCCGATGGAACCGTCTTGATCAGCGCAGGGCAAAACGACGGGGCAACCAAAGGCACCCGCCTTGCCATCGAGTCTTTCGGTTGGCTGGAGCTAGAGGTCGAAAACCCGAGTTGCCACACCGCCATTGCCCGGCCCTGGTACTTCGAAGGTAGCGACAAGCTCGTCAAGCAAGGGCAAACCTTCACATCGGGCGAGGAGTATTTCCGCGTTGAACCGAGTAGTGAGAAGCGATTCGCGAAGAAGCCACCGGTCAAGCCGCCGTCCAAAAACTAGGTCCATTTGATCGCGGGAAACTCCCCGCTACGCAGACGCCGCTGCCCGTGCCACCCGAAATTGTAATTTGGATGTCTCGGGAATCAAAGGAGCCTGCGACGACTTTCCCGAGAATACGGGCACTGGGGTACGAACCGGAGGATAGACGACAGCCCAGGATACGAGCGAACTATCCCTTCAGCAAGCTCAAAACCGTCTGCGGCATCTGATTTGCCTGCGCCAAAATCGCCACGCCCGACTGCTGCAGAATCTGGTACGTCGTATAAGTCGTCATCTCCTGCGCCATATCGACGTCGCGAATTGTGCTTTCCGAAGCCGCCATGTTCTCCTTCGCGGTTGCGAGGGACCGATTATTGGAATCGAGAATATAGCTTTGGAACTGGCCAATCTGAGCGCGAGTCGAGGCAACCTGGGTGATGGCCCGGTCGACCACCATCATCGCATTCGAGACGTTTCCGGGGCTAGTGATATCGATCGTCGCGACGCTTTGGTTCGTCACAACGTCGGCGCCAAGCTGACTCGATGCCATGTTGGGCAAGACCAATTGAGCCGTCTGGTTGGCACCGCCGCCAAGCTGGAACACCGCCGAGCCCGGCGAAACCTGACCGATGGTAAGTGGGTAGCCGGAAGCCGTATTGCCTGCGATCGTCAATCGAACCATGTTGCCGTCCTGATCGAATAGGCTGAGGCCATCGGTTCCCGATCGCCCGCCCGTAAACAGGGCCGTTCCCATGGTGCCGAGAGAAATCGACGCGCTGGGGTCCGTGCCGGTTACCGTGGTAGGCGGGCTGTTGCTGATAACATTGGAAGCATCGGTGAAGTTCAGCACCGCATTTTGGCCAAAGGCGATTGTCGAGAAGCTGAGTTGATTGGTGCCGGAATTCCAAGTCGCCGTAACACCCGTATTATTCGAAGCGCTGTTGACAGCACTGGCAACGCTGGCACCCGAGGTTCCGGCCGTGAACGTAAAGCTGGTTCCGTTGATGCTGAACGTGCCCGGATTCATGATAACGCCGCCGGGAAGCACTGAAGAATTGAAGGTCGCCTGCGTACCTGGCACCATCGAGTTGATGGTCATAAGCGCTTGGCTCGTGATGGATGCGCCCTTGAAGGTGCCGGTCAAGGAGATACCTTGAACGTTGGTCGCGGCACTGACCTGAGCCTGGATACCAGCGGAGCCGTCGATGAGGCGCTTGGAGCCAAACTGGGCAGTCTGGGCGATACGCGTGATACTTTGAGAAATACTGGCGAGCTGATCCTGGTTGGCGCGAAGCTGCGCGGCGGTAAGGGTAGCACTGTTGCCTGAGGCCACAATGAGCGCTTTGGCATCGGTGAGAAGCTGACTTACTTCTCCCAAAGCGGATTCCGCCGTCTTGGCATAGTTGACCGCATTCTGGTTGTTTTGAACCGCGGCATCGATGCCCGCGATCTGCGTCCGCAGGTTCTCCGAAGAGATCATTCCAGACGGATCGTCTCCCGCTTTCGTAATTCGAAGTCCGGTACTGAGCCGATTCATCGAGGCGTTCAGCTTTTCCGTATTCGAAACGAGGTTGGAGTGTGCAACCTGCGCGGCAAAATTTGTATTGATTCGAAATGCCATAGGACCCTGAGTTTTGCCGCCGCACCATTCCATGGTTTGGCCAGTTTCTAACCTAGCAAAACTACTAACTTGCATTGTTGGCGCGTTTTCGATTTTTATCAGGTCCGTTTTCGCAAGGCGTCGAGGTGGCGGTACAGTACGTGTATGAGCTTGGTGAGCAAGGTTGGCCGAAAGCGCCCTCGCGCCCGCCTAGCCCTGGCGTTTTTGTACACCATTCTCACCTTTGGGGCAATCACCACCCTGTATCCATTTATCTTGATGATCACGACGGGCCTCAAGGGGCCAACCGATCAATCGGATTCTGCGATCATTCCCAAGTACTTCAGTGACCAGAACGAACTCTTGACCAAGTATCTGGATGACAAGTACGCGGGCGATGCCGCCATCATCGGAAGCACGCGATCGGGCATGGCCACCGCCGACCTCGATAAGTGGAACCACTTTCTCGAATCGCTGCCGGTCGATCAATGGTCAGCTGGCTTCCGCCTTGCGCCAAACCAGGTCACAAGCAAGCTGATGATGCGCTACCAGCAATGGCTGCGAACGAAGTTCAAATCCATCGACGAGCTGAATGAGGCGTACACCGAGGAGAACGTGGCTTTCCAGCTCGTGCCCGTGCCGTCGGAAATGTTAGAACGGCCGACGTGGAATCCGCCTACGGGCCGAAAGTATCAGGATTGGCTTAAGTTCAAAAAGACATTGCCGGCCGAGTTCCGAATTCCAATTCGGCGGACGAGGCTTTGGCAAGAATTCCTAAGGGTCAAATACAAGAACCGGATCGACGATGTTCCAGCAGAGTTAAATACTGCAAAAGCAAAGAAGTTTGAGGCCCTCACTTATCCCGATTTGAAGACATCGAACTTCAAGTGGGCTTCCGAACCGGAATTCATCGCCTCTATTCCAGCACGGTTCAAGCAAGGAACTGCGGAAGATATGTGGCACGCAACCTTTGCAGATTCGATGCCGATCGAAGCCAGCGAGCGCGCCTTCGTCGCGGCACATGAATCCGAGATCAAGCGCGAGTTCGCCAGCCGAAACTATCGTTACGTACTTGACTACGTTCTGCTCCACGGCCGAGCGGTATGGAACACAGTCATCTTCTGCCTATTGGCCGTCATGACTCAGCTGATCGTCAATCCGATCGCCGCCTACGCTCTTTCTCGTTATCCGATCAAAGCCTCGGCCAAACTCCTCCTCTTCCTCCTCGCGACGATGGCCTTTCCCGCCGAAGTGGCGATGATCCCATCGTTTCTCTTGCTCAAGAGTCTGGGGTTGCTGAATACCTTCGCTGCCCTCATCCTTCCCGGAGCCGCCAGCGGGTACATGATCTTCCTCCTCAAGGGCTTCTTCGAGTCGCTGCCGCCCTAGCTTTTCGAAGCTGGCCAGCTCGGTGGCGCGCCGGAATCGACTCTCATGATGCGCATCGCGATGCCTCTCAGCCGCCCAGTGCTGGGCTACCTCGCCCTCATGGCTTTCATGGCGGCGTATTCCACCTTCATGTTCGCCTTCCTCGTGGTGCAAGACCAGAAGATGTGGACGCTGATGGTGTGGGTGTACCAACTCCAGACGACGGCCCCGAAAGCAGTGGTGATGGCCGCTCTTGGAGTCGCGGCTCTCCCCACACTTCTCGTCTTTCTCTTCGCTCAAAGGGTCATCATGCGAGGCATCGTATTGCCAGGCGAGAGATAGGAAAGCCGTTAGCCATCAGCTTTTAGCCTTTAGCCCTTGGCCTTTGGCCTTTGGCGTGAATGGAACCCAAACCAATAATTCCGTGTTGAAGCGATGGGCTACCGTGAATCGATCAACCCCCGCTAGCGGCTTGCGGCTCAGGGCTAGCGGCTGGCGATAGCGAGTAGACTCGAAAGAACCCGTGGTAGACCGTACCGACGAGAAACAGCGTGAACCCATTCCCGTCCTAACCTGGACGATCATTCTGCTGAACGTCATCGTCTATCTTTGGGATCGCAAATTCGGTCTGTTCGGACCGGGCGTCGTCTTCAGCGACCTCGCCATGCGGCCCCAGGAAGTGCTCTCCGCCATCAACGGAACGTCTGAGCATTTCCCCCTCGTCACCATTTTTACATCCATGTTCTTGCACGGAGGTTTCCTCCATATTTTTGCGAACATGATGTTCCTCGCCGCCTTCGGCCCTCCCGTCGAGCAAGCGGTCGGACCTTGGCGATTCACCCTGTACTACCTGGCTTGGGGAGTCTTTGCCGCTCTCGCCCAGATTTATGCGTCCCCGATGGGCAACGTGCCTGTGCTTGGCGCATCGGGCGCCATTGGCGGCGTCTTAGGCTGCTACTTCCTTCTCTTCCCCTCGAACCGACTGCATGTGCTCATCATGGGAATTTGGGAGTTCGAAACCAAGGCTTGGATCTTGCTCGGTCTCTGGTTTCTCTATCAAATCTTCGCACGGCAGGACGGAGTGGCAAACTGGGCTCACGTCGGAGGCTTTCTAGCTGGTATGGTTACAGTGCTGGTCATCGGGGGACGGGAGGCGATTCTTCGTTATCATCCCGAACTTATCGAGGCTGACGACTGATACATGACCTTTTTTAAGTCCTCAAAGTTTTTCCTTCTCGTCGCCGTACTCACCCTCCTCGCAGCGTCAGTCTCGGTTCAAAAGCGCATCGCCGCCGAGAATGCCAATAAGAATGTCCTCTTGGTCGCCGAAGCCGACATGATTCGCTCTCTGGCCGGTTCGCAGGGGCTCACAATCGATGCCGCGCTGAACAACCTCGAAAAAGATGGCCTTAACGGGATCGTCATCCCAGAAGAGACCATCAACGAACTCCTCGACGACGGCAAGGCACAGCTCTCGGGAGTTTCAATTCAGCAGGGCGGCACGATGTCATCGATGACATTCTCCGATGATGCGACGGCTCAGCGCGTGATTCGTGGACTCACCATTCGGTTTGGAAAGCTGGTTCAGTCCAATTCTCTTCGGGAAGGCAAATTGGCGCTCCCTCCGGTCGATGCGGAAACCCTGCGGTCTACTTCAGTCGGACTGAATCCCGAACTCGCGGCGATCGTCCAAAAGCATCATCTCACCATCGTCGGACGATTCTCGAATCCGGTGGGAATCAGCAATGCGGCAATCGGAGAAACCCTGAAGTGGGCCAAAGACATGGGCACCAAGATCTTCCTTCCCCAGGGCGACCAGGTCCTCGGCCGACGCAGCGGGCTCGATACGATGAAACAAGGCCTCATCTCCAACGATATGCTTTACGCCTCGCCAGAGTTTGCCAAGCTCGGCGGAGACCAAGAAATGCTGACGGCGATGCCCGACCATGTGGTGCGCCTCCACTCTGCCCAGGAAGTCGAACTCGACAAACTAAGCCCGTCGGGCGCTCTCGACCGATATCTCAAGGCCGCCAAGGAACGCGATATGCGCGTGCTGCTTCTGAGGAGTTTGACGCAAGCTTCAGATTCACCTCTCACCGACTTCGGCTCTTTCGTTGGATTGGTATCCGATGGTCTTGGCAAAAAAGGCTTGGCCCTTGGCGAGCCCGTTCCTTTCTCCGATCCGAATGTGCCCAAGCCAGTCAAGGTTCTCATCGGTCTGTTTGGCGGGATAGCCGCTCTTTGGGTTGCAGTCAAGATGTTTGGCGAGCGGCGTGGTTTTGTTCTCGGTGGTTTGGCGCTGGTTGCGGCGACCGCAGGAGCAGGCATGCACGGCACAGGACTCGAAGTCTCTGCTCTGCTATTGTCGATGGTCTTTCCCATCGGCGCCTACTACTGGCTCAAGGAATCCAAGCCGACCGCGCTCCTGGCCCTGCTGGGCTTAGCGTTAATTTCGATGATTGGCGGCTTCTGCGTGGCCGGGCTCCTTAATTCGGTGGCGTACTATATCCGCGCCGAGACGTTTAGCGGAGTGAAGATCTCCGTCTTCCTTCCTATCCTCATCATCGGCTTGGTCTCGTTTGCCGACTTCAACGATCTCAAGAAGTCGCTGGCGGATCCAATTTCGTGGGGTACAGCCGGTCTCAGTATCGTTATCCTGTCGATTCTAGTGGTGATCATGATGCGTACCGGCAACGACAATCCCAACACGGTCAGTGGTGGCGAATTGGCCGCCCGCGGATTCTTAGAAGAGATCATGCCGGTTCGGCCCCGCAGCAAAGAATTCCTCATGGGCTTCCCTGCGTTGCTGGTCGGACTCTTCATTCTCGACCGGGCAAAGTACGATCGTGCAAAACTCGGCGGATTTTCTGGTTGGGTTTCGCTCTGCATCATGTTAGGATTTGTTGGGTTGACCGATTCGGTGAACACCCTTTGCCATCTTCACACCCCAGTTATGGTCAGCGTGCTGCGAGATATCATCGGGCTCATCGTTGGTGGCATTCTGGGACTGATCGCATGGGGAGTTTTGAAGCGACCGATCGTCGCAAAAATGGGGAATACGAGTGGCTAGGATAGTTCTCGCCGGATATATCGGCTGCGGAAACCTCGGCGACGACTCCGTCATGATTGGCGTGGTCGATGGCCTGGGTATGGGTCACGAGTACCTTGTCCTCAGCGGCGACCCCATGGATACATTCCGCTACTACGCCATGCACGGCGTGCAGCGAAAGAACTTTAAGGACGTCGAAGCGGCCATCAAGGAGTCCGATGCTCTGATTTTCCCGGGTGGATCGATCTTCCAGGACGTCACCAGTGCACGGTCGACCGTGTACTACACTCACTTGATCAAATTGGCGAAGAAGCACCACAAACGCGTGCTGCTCCTCAACCAGGGTGTCGGTCCGCTCAACACCTGGATGGGTAAATCCCAGACTCGTCTTGCGATGAGCATGGCCGACCTCGTGGTCGTACGGGATCCGGGTTCCCTCAAAACGCTCACAGATCTTGGAGTGACGAAAAAGATTCATGTCGGAGCGGATAGCGCTTTGATACTCCGTGAGCCTGCCCGGCAGGACGATGGATCCACCTACGGAATCGGTGGTATGAAGGCAGTCGCCCTTGCGCCAAGACCTTGGAAGCGCAAAGGCGTCGACATCATCACACTCTTTGGAGAAACTTCTCGCCTCCTTTTCAACGCCGGCTTTGTTCCGACTCTGGTGGAAATGGATCCGTTTGAGGACGGCAAGATTCTTGAAGAGATCACCAAGCAGCAGGGAGGCAGAATTCCGTTCTTACGCAACCTCGGTTCGTCGCGCATGGTGCAATTCCGATTGGCCCGAATGGAAGGCGTGATCGGCATGCGCCTGCACGCTGGCATCCTCGCAACCACGGTAGGCGTTCCTCCGCTGATGCTCAACTATGATCCCAAAGTAGCCGCGTTCGCCCGGCAATTGGATATCGGCCCCGCCCTCACGATCGAAGGACTTACACCCCAACGACTTTTTGATGCATTTATGGAACACCACAAGGCAAAAGAAGCGCATAAGCTTGTTATCCTAAAGAAAAGGGATGAATTGCGCGATCAAGCCATGAAGGCGATCACGCTCGCAAACGAATTCCTGAAATAACCTCATCGATGTCAAAGTGGATTCTCACCGCGGGATGCGCTGCGCTGCCCTTTCTAGCGCATTCCCAAACCAACACACCCCAAAGTAGCCTTTGGTATATTCGCGATATTTACGATCGCCTGACCTTCACCGGTAGCCGGACGATCGGGTACCAGACCTACCATTTTGTAGGCGACTCCGACGCATTTGGTTCTCTGACCAACTACGGCACCGGCCTTCAGCACTTCACGGATATCGGAAATCTCTCCGTTCAAGGGAGCAAGGTTCTTGGCGTGCTCGACTTCCGCGCCACCTTCACCGACAATCGGTTTAGTGACCCCGAGCAGCAGCAATACACTCTCAGCTACAAGAAGGGATATTGGGATCTGAACTACGGCACGGTGCAAGCCTCGCTCCTCAACACCAACCGGTTTGCCTCGTTCAGCCGCTCACTCGATGGCTTCTCCGGAGGGTTCAAGCAAGGGCGAACCGAAACCAAATTCATCTCTAGCGAAGCACGCGGTGCAACCCGCACGATCACGATCGAAGGTAACAACACTCCGGGCCCGTACTACCTATCCAGCGGACGCATCATTGGCGGTAGCATCCGCATCCTGCTCGACGGTGTCGAACTGCAGCAAGGTGTGGACTATCTGGTCGATACGTCGATCGGCTCCATTTCCTTCCTCAACCGTGTGATTCCGCCAACGAGCGCAATCGTTGCTTCGTTCGAATCCTATGATGTCAATGGCGGCGGCGGGTCAATTCGTGGGGGAGCGTTTGCCTATGATCTCGGCGGCGGTTTGGGCAAGATCGGATTCTCGGCCCAAGAACAGCTCGTTGGTTCGGCTTCGACAACCAACGAACGTGCCGACCAATTCCAAGGCTATGGATTTCCTGGAGCGCAGTACGTACTGAACTACGTCCCAATCCCGGCATCGATTATCGTCACGGTCGATGGGATCGTCCGTTCGTTTTCGATCGTCGACGACCACGTCAGCGAGTTCTATCTCAGCCCGGCAAATCCAAATGTCATCATCGCCCGAACTGCGATTCCATCCACTCAAATTCTGCAGATTCGGTACATTCCGCAAAGCATCCAAGCCGTGAATGGCAATCGCCGCGTGTCCGGGTTCGACTGGCACATCCCCCTCGATAAGTCGAATGGCAGTGGTATCACCTATTCCAAAGCCATCGGCAAGATGGACGGCGGGAGCAGCGGAGGTGCAGAAGGCGTCGACCTTCGCCTCGTGAATGGAAACGGAACCGTCAAGGTTGGATTCCGAAAGATCGATCCCGGATTCCAAACCATTGAGCAAACGAATTTTAATCGAAACGAGGACGTGGCGGAATACAGCTACGAATACAAAACCAAAGGCGTCACCACGACCTTGGGCACGAGCAATAATCTGATCACGTCTCTTGTCGGCAGCACTTTCACCAGCAGCCGAGTCGTGAATGATCAGTTCAACATTCGATTCTCAGACCCCAAGAAGTCTGCCGTCGATGCGAATCGCTCTCAGTCCTTTACCTACAATCGCATTCGGGTCTCGTCCACTGACAACACATCGCTCAACAGCTTGGCCTTCAACGACAATTTCCACAACAAGCGCCTCACCTTTGGTTACGGAATTGAGAACGACACCGGACACGGTCGGGTCAATGGATCGCTGACGGACATTGGCGTTCAATCGTACAAGACCAATGCGACGTACAGCGTCAGCAAGAATATGGCGCTTATTGCCAGCGCGTCGAAAAGCTTCATTCAAACCGACACCATTCACTCGGAGGGATACGACTACTTCCTTCGTGCGAACATGACGCAGACCGGACCATGGACCGCCGGCGTCGAGTTCGCGCAAAGCGATTCGGGCGTGCTGGCTTCTTTAGGTGGATTTCTTAATGGAAGTTCACTCGGATACGGCACAGGCGGATTTGGAGGAACGGGTGGCACCGGTGTCGTGAGTACCGGACAGCTGAAGTTAAATCGAGTTGGCTTCAATGCGACCCACCAGGCAGGAGACGCCTTAACGATGTCGATGAGCTATTCGACCACGAAATCGGTTGGTTCCTCCACCAACAATGCCAAGATCGATACCATCGGATTCAACAGCAGTTGGAAGATCAACAACTCTAACACGCTGGTGCTCGACCTCGTGAAGGTGAAATCGGACTTCTTGACCTCCTTCACCGGCAATAGCGACTCGAACGTGATCAGCTTCATGCTGCTGGGTGACCAGGGCAAGCTGTGGAGTTACCGATTTGGCTATAACCTGATGACCACCGCTGGGGGCGGCAACGGGCAGAACAACTTTGGTGCCGATGCCGATATCACCTATCGCATCAACAGCCGCAGTCGACTGTTCACAACGACGTCACTGAGTCGAACTCGGGGCATCTATCCACAAAACGATACGTCGTTCCAAGCCGGATATGCCTACAACATCACTCACGGCATTAGCCTCATTGGAAAGTACAGCTACCGAAACCTCCAGAATCTGGATCCACTCGCCATTGGCGGCGCATTTAGGGCAAATGGCCTCAGCCTCGAACTCGGCTTGGACTTTTCCACCCGGCATTGAAATTTCGAACGAGCCCACACGTTGTTTAAATCATGAAGCTGAAATACATTTTGTTCGGCCTGCTCATCGCTACCATTTTCGGATGCGGTGGGTCTGGTGCCGGGGTTGGAAGCATTGCCGGATTGGTGCTCGATCTTCAGGGGAATCCCGTTCGGGGCGCACGAGTCTTTGTCGACAACGGCACTTTGCGCGAGACTCAAAGCAATAGCGCTGGGTCCTACAACTTGCAAGGCGTCACCGCCGAAGACCTGCTGGTTCATGCCGAATATGACAACGGCACGACACTTTTCGTCGGCCAAAACACCGCGCGCGTCTTTGACCAAGCACAGACGAACAGCCTCAATATCGTCCTCATCCCTCAAAACCAGATCGGCGGATTCACTGGAACCGTGAGCGGAACCGGCGGCACCAGAATTCAGGGCGCTCGCATCTCGGCCAAACCGACCAACAATTCACAGCTTTCGTCGGTGCAAACCATCGCCGATGACAATGGCCACTACACGTTGGGCGGACTCGCTGGAGGCGTGACCTACCAAATTCAAGCCAGCTTCCCTGGATGGGAATCGTCCGAGGCGATCAAGACGCCTTCCGCCGGTTCGACCCAGACCGTCAACTTTACGCTTGGTCCCAATGGTGACCCCCTGCTTCCTGCCCCCGCCAATCTCGGTTTAACGGCTTGGACCTCGCCAGCTGAGCAAACGCGCAGCATCGACGGTCAGAAGACTTACCAGGCGATCAAGAAGATTATTGACAAGCGATATCGACCTTCCGTCGCCAAGGGCCGAAGCACGAGCCAAGGCAGCCCCGTCGAAGTGCAGCTGTATTGGGACAAATTCGATTCGCTAGAAATCCTGGGCTACGGCATCTGGCGAAAGCGAAGCAGCGATGCCTGGCAGAGCGTGGACTTCCTCCGCGATCCCCTGGCCGAAACCTACATGGATAGCGACATCAATCTTCGCGACGGGGTGCTGTACAGCTACTCGGTCGCGGCGATGAACACGAACTACCCCAACACGAACAATTCGCAAAGCGACTTCAGTTCGACGGTGTCGGTGACCCCGCTGGCGGACATGAATATCCTGCCGGTGACCTTCCCGAGCGGACAAGTAACCTTCAATTGGCAAGCGGTGACGAATGCCACCAGCTACACCATCTATGTCTTCGATCAGTACCCGGGCCTTGGAGTCTTGAGCTATGCGAATAACTTCAACAATCCGGCGACCGGTACAAGTTGGACCTATAATTTGGCCCCATTGTCGAGCGGACATCAGTATTACTACCTTATAATGGGAAGTAATTCTGACGATTCTGCTCGCACTTTGAGCGTCATTGGTACCTTCACAGCTCCGTAATCGTCAGACAACCGAATCGCTATGCCACGCCGCCTATTACCGTTAGTTGTCGCCCTCATGGGGGCGACAACTGCATTTGGACAGTCGAGTCTATTCAAAATCGATCTGAGCACTCGCTCGGTTTCAAATCCGCCTGACCTGGCGGATGCTGCGTATCAGCAGTACAAAACCAACCTGTGGAACCTCACCTCGGCCAACCGCCAAGAGCGCGTGGCCCACGGTCTCCAGAAGGCGAACATTCCCTATATTGCGCCCGCCATTGTTCGCTTTCTGAAGACTGGGTCGGTAATGCAGACCGGAGGACAGACTCGCGGCGGCGGTGGTATCACCCTGAGCATCGATTCGTCGTTCAACACGACCAATGATCCAAATCGGGTCACGTTCATGCAGAACGTGTTTGCGAATGCGACTGCGCTCATCCAGTTGTACTTCGGCGATCCTGCAATCTCGGGCAACGTTCACGTGGTTAACGCGGACGCCACGATCGGCGACCGTCAGGCGATCACAGGTGGCTACTACCTGCCAAACAATGGAGCGGGCGGACGCGAGATCCGACTTCCGCTTAACAACAGCCGCGAAGTTGCGGCGATTTCGCTTATCCACTGCATTCTCCTCGCCTACCTGCCCGATCCGGCCTATCAATACGACGGCTACCTCGAGGGTCTAGCCCGAGCCGCGACGGCCAATATCGTCCGCAACGGCGGATTCCAAACCGGGCTGAGCCTGGACGGAGACTTCATCGAAAGCGTCCTCGAACAGACGTACGAGATCGGTCCCTTCTACGACTGGACCAACCAGAAGTCGCTCAGCGGTCCGCAATTCATCGCTCCCAACCTTTTGGCTTCTCCGGTTAGCCAAGGGACCCGAGGGGGCATCTTCTTCCAGCGATTCCAAATGTCGGGTTCGGTGTGGGAGAAAGTTCTGACGCAATACCCCACGTTTATCAAGGATCTGAACGCCCTTCTGAAGGCAAACCCATCGGCCGCCGGGGACGCTGCTCAACTGGAAGCGCTCGGTGCTTCGCTGGTCGGCGCGGGAACCGTTGAGGGCGATTCCTACGCCAACTGGATTCGCAAGCAGTGGATTCTCAACACCAAGCTTACAGTTGGTACCAAGCTGCATTCGCAGATTACACCGATCACTTCGGGCCTTGCTGGCACCGATTTTGGCGTCTTCAACATCGAAGCCACCTGGTTCAGTACCGACGCGGCTGGCAACGAAACCCTGCTGTCGGGAACCGGATATCCCATCTACTGGGACAAGAACTATAACCGTATCCTGGCCTCGGCCCAGAGCGAGGTCATGGACGTTGCCGCATCTTACGGTTCGGTCGTACCGAACTTTGCCGACAACAACGGCGGTGTACCGTACCGTGTCGCGGTGGACTTCCCTATGCAGGATCGCTTGATTCGCCAATACCTGCCCGCTGGGTCGATCGCCACTCCAGCAAAACCCACTCCGAGCGATTTCTATGGAACGTTGACCGGCTTTGCGATTCCTGCTGGGAATTCGCTTTTGGTCCGTGTTCACAACGGATCGGAAGTCAACGATGCGCCCGTAACCGACTATGCGTTTGGAATCAAGATTGGCACGGCCAACTTCCTCGGGCCTAGAAGCCTCACCGTCGAAGTGATCCGCAAAGACTCCGTTGGCAGCGAAACCGTGTTGCTGACCCGCGTCGTGGACAAAGGCGTTGGATCGCTCGCGATCCAACTGGGAAATGACCCTGTGGTCACCACAGGATTCTCGTCGGGCGTTGCACCAGGACTTCAGATGCTCGGATTCACTGGAGACCCGGTCAATACCGACCTCGAGTCGATCTTCCAAATCAACTCATCTTCGTTCCTCGCCGCCCGATACAATCCGGGCCGGACGACGTACGACCTGTATCCCAACTCGGGTCCGATCAGCGGTGGCCAAGGCTACTTCGTTCGCGTACCCACCATGGGCAATCCAATCTGGAAAGCCAGAGTCGAGAACGGAACTGCGGTTTCCGTTTCGCTCCGGCCGGGTTGGAACATGATCACCTGCCCGTTTGGATCGACCACGCCATTCTCGAACGTGGACGTGATCCACACCACCGAGTTTCCGCGAACGTACCTTGGCGCATCCGGAAATGATTCTGGCGACACGAGTGCTCCTCTTGTCGGAAAGGATGTGTTCCAATTCGTACCCGGCGCCAATGACCCGGTGACGGGAGTTCCAGAAGGCGGCTCCTACGTGGCGGCCACGACCTTCACTCCAGGCAACGGATACTTCATTCGATGCCTCGCTCCCGAAGGCGTGACTCTGCTCTTCAAACCCGACCCGGCGAATAGCTTCCACACCATGGCGGCACCGGTTCCACCTCCACTCACGCACATGCTTGAGGTGTCGGTCTCGCGGCCAGGTGAGTCGTCGAAGACTTACGTGGGTCAAGCCCCAGGTGCGACGGATGCATTCGATGCCAAATACGACAGCGTCTTGCCTCCTTCGGTCGGTGGACTACAGATCGCGGCGTTCAACAAAGACCTTCGCTACCGAGACGTCCGCCAGACCGCAACCATGGTGGTGAACACCGTCGTTGCCAACGGATGCGTCGCCGGCAAGAAGTACACCCTCGCCTTTAATACAACGGCAGGCAAGGCCACCCAGGTTCAGGTCAAGAACCTGCAGACCGGAACGATGCAAACCTACAGTTCGTCGACTGGAACATTCCAATTCACCGCGGATCGAGCGGCGATGCAATTCCAAATCACTGTCCGAGGTGCACGATCGTGAAATCCATTCGGCTCTTCGCCTTCGCGCTGCTGATGCTAGTCCTCTTCGCATGTGGTGGCGGCCCCATCTCCAGTGTGGCCATCGTCGGTCGAGTCCTCGATATCACCACTGGCGCGCCCACCACGACGGTCGCCACGGTGCAGACCTCGACTGCGACCGGACCAACCAGCCTGGTCGATGGATCGTTCGGCGTTGGCGCCAGCAGCGGTGACACATCACTGATCGTCACGCCTCCGGCTCTCCTCAGCTATCCGGTCTTCACCTACCACTTCCCGGCGGTAACCCAGCATACCAACGACGTGGGCGACCTTTGGATTGGCCCCGAGAAGGTAACCGTCTCCGGTGTGGTTCGCAATGCGGCCGACAATGCCGCCATTGCCAATGCTCAGGTTCAGTTTGCGGGACAATACACCACGACAGATTCAACCGGTACGTTCCACGTTCCCGACGTTGCGTACTCCTCGGCCAACACAACCAGCTTCCTTGGTATTACCGGCCAGGTCTCGGCGACCAACTTCCTTGCCAACCAGTTCACCACGAACGGAAATACAGCGGTGTCCGGCAATGTCGACGTTGGTACGGTCCTCATGACTCCGGTGGACAGCACGAGTCCACCTCCGCCTCCTTTCAACATCTGGGGCATCATCTCGCCTTCGAACTTGGCGAACGGAACAATCGTTACCCTTAAAGATACGGGGGGAACTGTGGTGCGACGGTTTACGGTTGGAACTGATGCAAGGTACACGTTCTGGGTAAATGCGGGAAGCTATACCCTCGATTTTGCGAATGGCACACACACCTCGGCGACTCAGAACGTCACTTTAAGTAACAATTCCGATGTCATCCGAAAAGACGCGACCCTCAACTAATCGACGACTCCTGTTTCAAGGCTTGGCCGTTATCGGCGTAGCCGCCATCGGATATGGCGGCTACAGATACGCCTCGCGAATCGTGAAGCAGGATCCGTTGGCAAAATACCGCGAAAAGCAGGCCGGCGAATTGCCGGATACGGTCGCGATCCAATCCCAAGATTCGACCTTCAACCACTACGATGAGGGGAATCCCAAGGCTTCGTGCAAAGTGAAGTCGATGCAGGTAGCCCAGAACCGCCAGGTCTATACGTTTCAGGGCATCACCGACGGTCAATTGCTGTGGAAGAAGGCATCCTACGGCTTTGCGGCCAATGCCGGAAACTGGAACGGCTTCTCGAAGAAGCTCATGCTCAATGGAAACCTGCGGCTGACGGGCAGCAAGTTCGACCTTAAGAGCGACCAGTTCACCTATGACGAAGTCCAGCGTACGTTCGTCGTGCCCGGCAATGTGGATGGCAACCTGTATGGTGGCAAGGTCCAGGCTATCAATTTCACGTACAACATCGACAAGGAATCGTTCCGGATGGGGAAGAGCGAGTGGAAAGGCGTGCCCCCTAAGGAGTTTGGTGAAGAGGCTCCGGTTCAAGGAACGAAAACTGTTTGGGATTACAAGGCTGATGACACCGTGAAGAATGGTGACATCATGACCTTCACCAATGCCCGAGTGACGGACGGCGAAATCATCTTGAAAGCTCCCAAGGTCGAGAGAAATGTGAAGACCGACGTCCTCACGGCAACCGGCCGAGTGTATTACTTCGGCACCAAGGCGAACCTCATTGCCGACAAGGTGGTCGTGTACAGAAAAGAGAAGCGGGCGGTGTTGACGGGCAACGTCACCATGCTCGTGAAACCCAAGGAGAAGGAGAGCGAACCGGCCACCGAGGTCGAGCTGACGCCTCTTCCACCCGCAGTCCCAGAGTCGATTTCCTCCACTCGGCCACCCGCGCCCGACGACGACCTGAGCAAGAAGAAAGAAGACGAGGTTCGAAGCATGAAGAACCTTCGCCAGTATCCAATGGCGATCGCGGCATCCAGCATCGAATATTGGTACAAGAAAGGTGATCGGCACGCCAAGATCACGGGCAGTCCCCAGGCGAGGCAAGAAATGGCCGACAATGGCTGGCGCTATGTGTGGTCGCACCACGCCAATTACGACGGCGAGAAGGAGCTTCTTTTCATGTTCAGCAAGGAGGAGACCAAAGGTCTCCGCGAAGTGATCCTCAAGAACTCCGTCGGCGACGAATTCTACGGCAACTCAGGCATTATCTCGACCAAGGAAGACGACGACACCTATTCGTTCAAGGATGGCTCGGGCAAGACTTCGTCGGACGACGACGAACTCCCGCGAGACGATAAGAAGAAAGGCGGCGCCACGGGCGGTGGAACCGCTGGTGGCACAGGTGGCGATAAAGGCAAGGGCGGTGGCGGCGGAAATATTAGCGGCCCCATTGGTCGCCACAAGACCTAGCGATCTGACCATAATGTCAGAGTGAACGTCTATATCTCCGCCGATATCGAGGGCATCACTGGCCTCGTTTCCTGGTCTCAATGCAGCCGTCCCAATGGCGAAAGCTGGGATTTCCCTTTTGCCCGGCGGATGATGACTCACGACGTGAACGCCGCGATTCGTGGCGCTCGGGCCGCAGGCGCAACCCGGGTTGTCGTGAAAGACTCCCACGGCAACTCCAAGAACCTGCTGATCGAAGATTTAGAACCCGGAATTGAACTCATTTCCGGCCACGGCTCGGGCCGGGACGGCATGATGGAAGGCATCGATTCTTCCTTCGACGCCGCGTTTCTTATCGGCTATCACGCCAAAGCGGGCACCGCTAACGGCATTATGGAGCACACTTACACCGGTCGTGCTCATCGGCTGTACATCAACGATATGGAAGTGGGCGAGATGGGCCTCTCTGCCGCGACGGCGGGTCGGTACGGGGTTCCGCTCGCCATGGTAAGTAGCGACGAGCAAGGTTGCAACGAGGCGGCAGGATTCCTGCCCGGCGTCCATACCGCGATTACCAAGTACGGCATTGGTCGGTACATGGGTCGATTGCTGCATCCTTCCGAAACCGGTCCACTCATCGAGGCGACGGCAACCAAAGCATTGAAGAATCTGAATAAGCCGTGGACCTTCGATGGCGCTTGCAAGGTCCGGCTTGAGGTCAACCGAACTGAGGACGCCGACTGGGCGGCCCGAATTCCCGGCGTGACTCGGTTGGATGGGTATTCGGTGGAGGCGACGTGCGCGAATTATGCCGACGCGCAGTCGATGGCGGTCGTACTCCTCAGCGTTGGCACCCTGGGTATGGGCGCGCATGACTAATCAGTGAACGGTAAGCGGTAAGCAGAGAACAGAAATACATTCTCAAGAGTTACCTCGGTCGAAATATTGCAGGTACAAGGCGTCGAAGCTCTGAGGTTCAAATCGTGTTGACGGTTATTGCTTCGCCGTTCGCTGTTCACCGCTCACTGTTCTCTGCTTTTTGCTCACACACTCGCCACATATACCAGCTCGCCACCGATCGGTACGGTCGCCACGGCTCAGCCAACGCCTCCATCTCTTTCTTCTTCGGCCGATTCTCAAGATTGAAGAATCGCCGCATGCCTTCTTGCACGCCCATGTCGTCGACAGGCAGAACGTCCATGCGTCCCAACGTGAACATAAGCAGCATTTCGACGGACCAACGACCAATACCTTTGATGGGAATCAAGCGTTCGATAATCTCCTCATCCGTCATCGAGTGAAGCTCTTCGGCGAGGGGGATTATTGGAGCTTTAGCCGCCAAATCTTGTAAATATCCCGCCTTCTGGCGCGACACTCCAACCGCACGCATCTCCTCGGTCGTTAGTAGAACAAGCTGGTCATGAGGGGGATAAGGGTGCTCAGGAAAGAGCGCATACAGCCGGTAGCGAATCGTCGATGCCGCCTTGCCCGACAACTGCTGAAACAGGATCGCACGCATCAGCGATTCGTAAATCGTCCGCTCGCCACCGTGGTCGACAAGCTGGCATTGGCCGTGTTGCCCGATAAGATCGGCGAATCTGGCATCGGCTTTGATCAGATGTTCGTGGGCAGCTTCGAGACTCATTTCCGTATTCCTACGATAGCCCGAAGGCGCGAGTTATCCGTTACAATGATAGGCGAATGTCTGGCGTTCGAGTGATAGGAATCGGCGGAGGAACCGGCTCGGGGAAGTCGACCATCGCCGATGCGCTCGCCCAGCACCTCGGTGCGGTGGTGGTTCGGGTGGACGACTATTACCACCCGCTGGATCACATGACGTTCGAAGAACGCGAGAAGGTCAACTTCGACGCACCATGCTCTATCGACCACGAGCTTCTGCACACTCACCTCAAGCAGCTGATTGCCGGTGAACCGGTCGATCGCCCGAGCTATGACTTCTCTCGTCACACGCGGTTTGTTTTTGGCGAGCAGGTTGCGCCCCATCCGGTGATCATCGTCGAGGGACTCTTTGCCCTCCACTGGCCCGAAATCAACCAGCTATACCAAACTTCCATCTTCGTGGAAGCCCCTCGCGACGTTCGGTTTGCGCGTCGTCTTCAGCGGGACATCGAGCAGCGTGGACGTGACGCGGCGGAAGTAACGTTTCGGTTCAACTCACATGTGAACCCAATGCATGATTTGCATGTGCAGCCGACGATCCATCACGCGGACCTCGTGGTATACGGCGACCACGATTTCGATGCCACGTTTGAAAGCGCAATGTCGCATGTCGCCGCGAGCGGTCCGGTCGTGCGGTAGCTGTTTCCGCTCCCATTCGGTGGTCGTATTAGCTTGCCAGGTCTCGCGGAAGAAAACAAATGCAACCTCCTTCGCTCCCTTCGGCGTTCAGGGGCAATTGGACTCTAAACGTCCTCATCAATTTAGAGTGCGAACACCTGTGTTCGCTTTCCAACTGCGAAACCTGTTTCGCTGCAATTAGGCAGGAGTCATTGCGCAGATCGGACATATCGAATAAGATTTGTCATGCACTCATGGCCCCATGCGCCGAGCAAGATTGCAAATGGCCCCGGCATGTATATGGTCACATCGGGCGTGTACTTGAAGCGCCATCTTTTCAAGGGCGAAGAAAGGCTCGAACTTCTACAGTCGACAATCTTCGAGACTTGTTTGGAATTCGAGTTTGATCTTCAGGCGTGGGCCATTCTTAGCAATCACTACCATCTGGTTGGGTTCATGCCCACTGAAGATAGCCTCGGCAAAATGATCGCTAAACTGCACTCAAACTCTTCGAGGGAGTTGAATAGGCTCGACCAAACCTCGGGAAGAAAAGTTTGGCATCAGCATTGGCGAACTCTTCTGACTTTTGAAACCTCATACCTAGCGAGACTGAATTACGTCCACAACAATCCGACGAAACACGGATTGGGACCGGCAAATATGTATCCGTTCTGCAGTGCCCACTGGTTCGAGACGAAAGGCGATCGGTCATTCGTTGAATCTGTTAAATCGTTCAAGTACGACCAATTGGATATCCAAGACGACTTCTGATTCCCGCGAAACAATGCTGACGATAATAAGCCGCGAGCCAGGTCTCGCTGAAGAAAGCAAATGCAGGCATTTGCACTCTAAAGAATCTTTCCTCAGTTAGGGAGCAATTCCTTTTTCCCACAAAACCGTAATCTGCGATTCAACAAGACTGGTCTTGCTGAATTAGGCAGGCAACGTCGCTCTGAAGTTTCAAACCTAGTCCACCGCGTCGCGTGAAGCCAGATCGAAGTCATAAATCCCCATCAGGTCGCCCGAAGACATTGACCCAATCGAGTTCAACTTCGAAACCGCCGAACCAACATTCGCGCCATCCTTCAGCGCGATTCCGCCCAGCAGGTTCCACTTGTGGTCCAGAATGCTTTCGAGATTGGCCGTCGCGTTTCGCGCGTGCCCACCTGGATACATCACGAATCCCGAATCCAGTACCGTTCCATCCGCCAGCGTCACCAGCATCGAGGTCGGAATGCCATCCGGATAGTTTCGGTCGTACTCCTCGCCACCATGCTCGAACGAAACCTTCTCCATCAAAGCCCGAGTTGCCGGGTTGAAGAGGGCTTCCTTTCCGTAATCCACCGGAGCCAGCATCAGCGCCTTCCAGAGATCGTCGGTCGAAGCAGCCGAAGGTGCAAGCTCGGCAGCCTTTCGAAGCAGAGTGGACACGATGTAAACCATTGAGTGATCCGCCGATTGCCGCGTGTGCGGATCTCGCTTCGCGGGGTCGCCGATGATACCAAACGCCGGCTCGTACGCCTTGATCACGATGGACTTGACCGCAGGCACGAAGTCGGGCCGGGCCAACAACAGGTCCAGCGCGCCTTGCAATGCGCCCGCCGACTGGTGCTCGTACAAACCAAGCTTGAAGTGCATGCCCATCACGGCGAAATCATCGCCCGAGTGGGACAAGTGCAGATCGAATGGTGAAGAGCCGCTCGTCTTCTCGAACTGACGGAACATCGACTCCGGATTGCGGAAAATGTCCTTCGGGCCGATGAAGCCATTCAGGGCGCGCTTTGCGCACAGCACTGCCGCCTCAGCCGAGATCGCTGCCGAAGCGCCCTTCGAATCTGAAAGCTGCTTGCCCGCCCGAATCGCGCGCCAAGGAATATAGTGCGCCACGAACATGCCGATCGCGCTCTCGATTTGCTCGGCCGTGCCGCCATGCAGAGCTACGTACACCGCCGCCGAGGCAATCGCCCCGTGCACCACGTGGTCGATCTTATAAGTCTTTAGCGAAAAAACTTCGGCTAATCTTCCGCGAATTTCATCCAGCAACACCATTGCCCGCAACGCCGTCGCACCATCCAGACCACGCTCTTGGCAAGCCGCGATCACAACCGGATAGTAGTCGTTGTGGCCGAACTCACCCGCAATGTGCCCCAGCGCGGGATTGTAGCCAAAGTTCGTTCCGTTGCTGTCCCACTCGCGAACCGCGGACGAGTTCGCGACGACCGCCTTTTCTGCCTTTACTCGTGCCGATGAACCAAAAACGGTCGCGCCTGAAGTGTCGGAATACGACAACGCCTCGGCCCGAAGCAGAGTGGGAGCGTTTGTTTGCAACGCTAAAGCCGAAGCGCCACAAAGCAGAGCATCGGTGTGGAACATCTGGGTTCGATGGAGTACCGAAGAGGATGGTCCAGGGCCCAATTTGCCAGATAGGAAGTCGAGGGCGAACTGGCCAATGCCCAAAGCTTGGTTCGAATTACGATCGAGAACGACGGCGGTCACAGCCGAAAAGTGTACTCAGTCCTTTAGGAGATCGCTGTCTTCGATGGGCCGGATAATCACCGTCACGATCACGGAGGACGCCGTTCGGACTGCGCTCAGCGTGTTCACGGTTAAAATTTCGGTTCCATCCTTGCGCAGAGCAGAGGTTCCGTAGTGGTCGCCCATTCTCCGTTTGGTGGGATTCGCAAGATAGTTTCTGCGATGATTGGTATGGATGCCGTGGTAGCGTTTGGGAATGAGTTGCTTTACCGAGCCACCATTAAGTTCGAGGTGTTCGTAGCCAAACAATGATTCTGCTTGTTCGTTGGCATATTCGATGATGCCTTGATCGTTGATGAGCATGATGGCGTCCGGCGCACCTCCGAGAACTCTTTTGAGGAGTTCTAAGGTTGCCTTAGCCGAATCGATTGCCTTGGACTTCGACGCGAGTTCGGCGGCCAAGCGCTCATTCTCTTGGCGGAGCTCGTCGATGGAGTGTTGAACCTTTTCCCGCAGGAAGTTCGCCACGAGTTCCGTTCGGCTATGCTGTCCGCTTTTTCCACGGATGCGTCCCCAATAGGTTCCAACCGTCGCAACGCTGATGCCTAACTTCTGGGCTATCCCCGCGTCAGTCAGTCCTTTGGCCGCCAGCAACAGAATCTGTCTTTCTCGATTGCTTAGGTTTCCCGTTTCGTCGGCCAAATTCATCGCTGGACCTATCTTACTAACTTCTTCGCGTGAACGCAAAGGAAAATGGCCCCGAATCACCTGATTTCGGGGCCATACCTTTCGACGACTAGCTTATTCCCTATTCTTCAGGTAGGGTGACTGGCGCGACGGTGATTCCGGCAATCTTCTTATCTTTGACCAAGACGCCAAAGTTTAGGCC
>CAMFIS010000038.1 GCA_945952345.1 uncultured Fimbriimonas sp. | reverse complement strand
GTATAAGAGACAGGCTGAAGAACGGCAAACTGACGGTTGTGGACGCAACGAACGTCCAGTCCGAAGCGCGAAAAGCCTTGATCAAAATCGCCGATGAGCACTACATGCAGACCGTCGGAATCGTGTTCAACTACGAAATCGAGACCTGCTTTGTGCGCAATCAAAACCGACCCGAGCGTCAATTCGGCCGCAACGTGGTGGCGAACCATGTTCGCGATCTTCGTCGAGGACTTCGAGGTCTCGGCAAGGAAGGGGTTCGCCATGCGTATTACTTCAACGATCCTCAAGAAGTCGACGCTTTCGAAGGATTCGACCGAATTCGAATGTGGCCGGACCGCACCGATGAAGCAGGCCCGTTCGATATCATCGGCGACGTTCACGGTTGCTACGATGAACTCCTCGAATTGCTGAACAACCTCGGCTACCAAGTCGAAGAAGTGGATCGCAAAGCCGAGATCACGTTGGGCGACCGTCCCAAGCGAGAGAAGATCAACGACCGGCCCGACCCCGAAGTTCGCGATGTGCCCGAGTATTTCCGCGTCTCACATCCGGAAGGACGCAAGGCGATCTTCGTCGGCGACCTGAACGACCGGGGCCCCGACTCGGTAGGCGTGATGAAGCTCGTGCTGTGCATGATCAAGCAGGGTTGCGGATACATGGTGCCCGGCAACCACGACGAGAAGCTGTACAAAAAAATCATCGGCAAGGACGTGCAGATGAAGCACGGCCTGCTCGAAACCTGGACCCAGATCGAACAAGAACCGACGGATTTCCAAGAACTTTGGCGGCGATTTTACGAGTCCCTACCCGGCCACTTGGTGTTCGATGGCGGCCGACTCGCGGTCGCCCATGCCGGCGTGAAGGAAGAGATGATTGGCCGGGCTCATGGCCGAATCCGGTCTTTTGCCCATTACGGAGACACGACGGGTGAGATCGACGAATTCGGCCTGCCGGTTCGATATCCTTGGGCGCTGGACTACCGTGGACGAACTGCGGTGGTGTACGGCCATACTCCGGTTCCAGAAGCCGAATGGCTGAACGAGACCATCGACATCGATACCGGCTGCGTTTTCGGTGGAAAGCTCACGGCCCTACAGTGGCCAGAAAAAACTCTGGTCAGCGTCGACGCCCGGCAGACTTATTTCGAACCCGCGCGGCCCTTCCTCGATGGTCCGACCTTGAGCGCCCAGCACGAGTATGACGACACCCTCGATCTGCAAGAGATCGTGGGTCGGCGACATGTCATCACCCGGGATCGCGGAACAATCCTGATTCGCGAGGAAAATGCCACGGCGGCTTTAGAAATCATGAGCCGATTTGCGGCCAACCCGAAGTGGCTGATCTACCTTCCGCCCACGATGTCGCCGGTCGAGACTTCGACGAGCGATGGCTACCTGGAGCGACCCGAGCAGGCGTACTCCTACTTCCATTCTCAAGGCGTCGAGACCGTCATTTGCGAGGAGAAGCACATGGGCAGCCGTGCCGTGGCGATCGTGTGCCGAGATCAGGAAACGGCCCGAACCAGGTTCGGAGTCGAAGGCGATCAGGGAATTATTTACACCCGAACCGGTCGCCGTTTCTTCGACGATTTTAACCTCGAACAGCAAGTCATCGGGCGGATTGCCTATGCCGTCGAAAAGGCTGGGTTGTGGGACGAGTTGAACACGAATTGGGTCGCGCTTGACTGCGAACTCATGCCTTGGTCGGCCAAAGCCCAAGCCCTCATCGAGCAGCAATACGCACCCGTCGGAGACTCGGCAACCGCAGCCCTGACGGAGGCTATGCGGCTGCTAGATCAGGTGCAAGCCGAAGGGGTTGAGGCCATCCGTGAAAGCTTCGCCCCGAGGTTGATGAATGCGGAGAAGTACGTCGAGGCGTACAAGAATTACTGTTGGGATGTGAAGTCGATCGAGGATTATCGCCTCGCTCCCTTCCACATCTTGGCCACCGAACAGGGCGCCCATTTCGACCGCGATCATCTGTGGCATATGGAGACTATCGCTCGCGTATGCGCGCATGACCCAATCCTCCATGCCACGCCTTATCGCGTCGTGAAGCTGGACGATCCAATCTCCATCGGAGAGGCCACGGCGTGGTGGGGAGAACTGGTCGAGATGGGCGGCGAAGGAATGGTCGTGAAGCCAATGGACTTCACGGTACGCGGTCCGAAAGGACTGGTGCAGCCCGCCCTCAAGGTCCGCGGACCAGAGTATCTGCGAATCATTTATGGGCCAGACTATCTCG
The DNA here is from genome assembly GCA_945952345.1 of uncultured Fimbriimonas sp. GTDB lineage: Bacteria > Armatimonadota > Fimbriimonadia > Fimbriimonadales > Fimbriimonadaceae > Fimbriimonas. The sequence continues at coordinate 20,271 of CAMFIS010000038.1, read as the reverse complement.
AGCCAGCCAACATCGTGAGGCTGAGGAAGCGTGGGATCAATGCCAAGCGGTCGTTGGCCCTTCGCGAATTCGCCCTCGGGGCCGAGGGACTGAAGAGGTTCATCGAGAAGCGCCCGCTAAGGGCGGTGCACGAATGCACGTTCGGTGTACTCGCACTCGAAAGCGAACCAGTCGATCCGCGTCTTTAATCTTAGGGTGGCATGGATAGAGGGATTGGAGTCTTTGCTTCGAAGTGAGTGCCATCACCTCTATCCATGAAAGGAAACACATCCCTGAATTCATTCGCGAAACTGAAGCCTTCGAAATTGAATCTTCTGTAGCCCTAATGTCGAGACATACGTTAAAGTAAATGGTTAGTTCATGTCCGTCGATCCTACCGTTCTTGCCGCCATTGCCGCCGCCGTTTCGGCTCAGCCCAACGAAGTTGGGTTGAGAACCCATTACGCAGACCTCCTTCTTCAGAACGGCCAATTCGACGACTGTCTTCTCCAAGTCCAGCAAGTCCAGATTCGACAGCCAGATAACAAGCTCGCACTCGAACTCGGATACCGAGCCGCCGATGGTAAAGGGGACAAAATTCTCGCTGCCAGCTATAAGCGGCTGCTCGACAGCATGAACATGGAGAGCGCGAAGAACTTGCTCGAAAGCGCCGGATTCGACGAACCGATGCCGCCGCGAGAGCAGCCACGACCCGTGGCCGCATCGGAAACTTCAGATGCAGAATTCGATGACGACTTTAACGACGACGAAGATTTCTCCGAGCCAAACGGCGGACTGGAGTTCGAGCGGCCCGAGATCACTCTCGCCGATGTCAAAGGTCTGGAATCCGTCAAGGATCGACTCAACCTCGCATTCCTCGGCCCACTCCGCAATCCCGAACTGCGAAAGCTTTACGGCAAATCGCTGAAAGGTGGCCTGCTGCTGTACGGTCCTCCCGGCTGCGGAAAGACGTTCATCGCCCGCGCTGTTGCCGGTGAGCTTGGCGCAAAGTTCTTCAATGTCGGTCTCACCGATGTCATCGACATGTGGCTGGGCAACAGCGAAAAGAATCTTCACGCCATCTTCGATAACGCTCGCCGAATCCAACCATGCGTGCTCTTCTTCGATGAACTTGATGCCATTGGTCGGAAGCGCAGTCTCACCCGCGAGCACGCCGGTAGAACCCTCATCAATCAATTCCTGAACGAACTCGATGGCGCACAATACGAGAACGAGGGCGTGTACGTGATCGCGGCGACGAACCATCCATGGGATGTGGATTCCGCCCTCAAGCGACCGGGCCGCCTCGATCGAACCGTATTGGTCTTGCCTCCCGACATCCTTGCGCGACAAGAAATCGTCAAAAGCGTCCTCAGCGAGCGGCCTCACGAAGGAATCGACTCCAAGTGGCTCGCCAGAGAGACCGAGGACTTTTCTGGAGCCGACGTGGCCTACCTGGCCGAGGCCGCATCCGAATTTGCCCTGCACGATTCCATCCGCTCGGGCACGCCCAGGCCGATCAATATGAACGACTTCAAGCGTGCGCTCAAGCAAGTTCGGCCCTCGACCCGGATCTGGTTCGAGACGGCCAAGAACCACGCGATCTACGCAAACGAGGGCGGGGTGTACGACGATCTGATGGAGTACCTGAAGCAGAAGAGGATGGTGTGAACCCGCACTTGCAGCGAGGCGCCACCCTTTACGATCTCGGGCGGTACCCGGAAGCGATCTATGAACTGAACCTCGCGCGCACCAGCGAACCCGGCAACCCTCAGCCGCTGAATCTCCTCGCATGGTGCTATCACGATACGAGAGACTTCAGATCGGCGCTGAAGTACGCCGGCATGGCGCTCAATGTCGACCCATATTCCATCAGCGCATTCCATGTTTCGGCCAGCGCCCAGTACGTCCTGGGCAAACACAAGGAGTCCGAAGAATCGATTCGGCAAGCGTTGGCGATCGACCCGACCTACGCCCACAACCACTATATGGTGGCATGGAAGCGCTCGAATGAGCGCAAATGGAAAGACGCACTTGCCGCCATCGAAAACGCCCTTGCTTATGATCCAGAAAACTCTGTCTATCTGCAAAAGCAGGCCGAGATTCTCACCAAATTGGGCCGCAGACAAGAAGCCAAGCAAGCCTCCTTGCAGGCCCTAGCCCTGGACCCCGAGGATGCGCGGAGCATGGCCAACCTCGGCACTATCCACCGGCAAGATGGCAACGTCGCCGAGTCCATTCGCACGTTGCGCGATGCGCTGAGGACCAATCCAAATGACGAGCGAGCGCGGCGCGAGTTGCTCCAGGCCATCCGAAGCCGCTTCTTCCTATACCGGTGGCTGCTTACCATCGCGGAGACCATCGGGCGATACACGCCGAAGATCGCCGGCCCTTACCTGTATCTGATGTTCCAGGCATTCCGGGTGATCACGACCAACAAAGATATGCCCCAGCCGGTCCGAGTGGTTGGCATCGTCGTGGTCTGCCTCATCGTCAGCTTCTTCTTCTTGCTCGTCTTCATCGGTGTGCTGCTCGATGCGATGGCGAGCTTCGACAAGGATTTGTCCCTTACATTAACGCGCGGCCAGCGGGCATTCGCGCGCACATGCTTGGGCTTTTTTGTTGGCTCGTTGGTGATGACGGGAGTTTGCTTGGCTGTTCCGACCGACGGCGTCGCACTCGCAACCGGGCTAACGTGGCTGGGATTCCTCGTGTCGTCGCTGTTCTATCGGGTCGCGTACAAGGGCAGGTAGCAAGTGTCGGTTGAGTTTAATCTTGGGCAGTCTTATTACGAAATTGGGCGATACGATGAAGCTCTTCGGCACTTAATAGTGGTTCCGGACAACTCTCGATGGTTTTATCGTGCTCGAATACTCATCTTTTGGGCCCACTACAACCGTGGACGATGGTCAGATGCAATGACTGCCAGCGAGCAACTTCTGGCTTGGTTTCCCGATGACGGCGAAGCACTTGCAACCCATGCCATTATCTTGAAAGCTTTCTCGAGTCCTGACTGGCCCAAGACTATCAATCTGGCGGTTTCTACGGATGTCGGCAACGCCTACTTGCATGCAACTCGAGCTGCCCTCTATTTCGACTCAGAACTATGGGCCGAGGCGGAGATATCGGTGGATGAAGCAATGCGATTGTCACCTGATGAACCTGGTTACATAAGTTTGAAGTCCGCAATTTTGGCTCACCTTGGGAGACTTCAAGAGGCGGAAAAACTATCGCTTGAAGCGATTCGGCTCGACCCTGAGAGCAGTCGATATATGGGCAGGTTGGGTCAGATTCGAAGAATTGAATTGCGATCGAGAGAGTCGTTCGAAATTCTTCAAGAAACACTGAGACTTGACCCGACGAATCGCACTGCACGCCGAGAACTTATGTTGGCAGCTAAGCTTCATTACGCCACATACCGTCTTCTCGTGAAATTGGCCCTCAAGGTCAAGCGCGTTCCGGTGCTAAAGATTGTCTTGCCGATAGTCGGAGTCGTGATAATCCTCGCATTGGTGGATCAGATTCCAAACGCACACCAGTACACCACAAACTTATCATTGGCAATCATGGCCATTCCAGTGGGTCTCTTGATGCTTGGCGTTTTGCTCGAATTCGTATTCGATTCCTGGCTATCCATCGACCGCCGATTTGCACGATACATCTCGCGAGAGAATCGATGGTTTGCAAAGATTGGGCTGCTATTGGGATTGATTGCAGTCGTTCTCCTCACGACGTCTGTTGCGGTGCAATCGAACTATGTTTTCTGCGCGTCGGCCGTAACCGGCTTTGTCGGAATATTTCTCCTATTCGTCCAATGGCAAAGCTAAATTCATTGAAATATTCGAGTCATCCGAAAACTTTCTAAAAAATGCCAGAAATCTGGCATATAATCTTGACATGCGGTTTTCAAAGTGCCAGAATTCTGGCATGTCAGGCAAAAAGCCATCGCTCAGCAAGCGCGAGAAACAGATTCTCGACACGCTGTACCAACTCGGTAGGGCCTCGGCCGCCGAGATCCATGCGGCGATTCCGAACCCGCCTACCTACACGGCGGTCCGGACTCACCTGACGAATCTCGAAGCTAAGGGCCAGGTCAAATATCAGCGCGATGGCGCGAAATACATCTACGAGCCGACCGTGCCCAAGCACGAAGTCGCCCAAAGCGCGATCGACAATGTCGTGCAAACCTTCTTCGAGAACAATGTCGAACTTGTGGTCGCCTCGCTGCTGGATTCCAAGAGCGGAGAACTCACGCCCGACCAACTCAACCGCCTCGCCGAGATGATCGAAGAGGCAAGGAAGCGAGGACAATGACCATCTCGCACCTGCTCCTTTCCCTGGCCACTTGGAGTGTGGCGTCCTGCCTCGTTCTGGCGGTGGCGTGGGTCGCGACGAAACTGATTCGCGGCAACGCAGCCATGCGCCACCTCGTCTGGCTCTTCGCGTTCGTTGCATTGGCGACCATGCCAATTTTCGGCGCGCTTATTCCGGGCCGGGCCCTTCCGGCGCCAAATGAAGAGGTCTACGTCGTTGACCTCGATCCCGCCCTTGTGAGCGACCTGCAGATCGAAGATACTACTCCTGCGCCGACTCTGTTCGATTGGACACCCGTCCTTTCCGGAGTCGCCATCGCCTGGGCAATCGGTTCGCTCGGCATCGGCCTCCGAGCCGCCAATGGCATCTGGCAAACCAAGAAGATGAGGGCTAACGCCACTCCTCGCACACCGGAAGAGTGGGGCTTGGAGATTCCAAGTAACCTCGTGACGAGGGAATGGGAGCTTTGCTCGAGCCGATCGAATCGCCCTCCGGCCGCGATGACGTGGGGCAGCGTGCGCCCGGTGGTCATGATGCCGCTCGCGGTGGATGACTGGGAGCCGGAGTGCACAGCGGCGGTACTCAAGCATGAACTTGCCCACGTGGCCCGCTACGATAGCCTCAGCCAAGTTTTCGCCCTCGCCGTCTGCGCCTTCTACTGGTTCAATCCGCTGGTGTGGCTTGCCGCCAAGGCCATGCGCGCCGAAGCCGAAATGGCCGCCGATGACCGCGTGATCCAATCCGGTGTGAAGCCGTCGGATTACGCCACCGAATTACTCAAACTCGCCACCGAGTTAGGCGCCAAGCGCCAACCCCTGACCTTTGTCGGAGTCTCCGTCATGAAACATTCTCACATCGAAACACGCTTGCGGTCCGCGTTGGACCCCAACAATCGCCGTCGAGGCGTCGCTCGTCGCGAGGCTCTGGTAGCTGCGGCTACAACCTTTGCTCTCGCGCTTGCCATCGTCTCTGTTCGACCAGCCATGGCCCAAGACAAGCCAACCCTACCATCGGCTCCGGTGGTCCAAGGCGCACCACCGGCAGTCACCGTTCCGGGGCAACCACTGCCCGCGACCGCACCCCAGGGTACGGCACCTGCGATCTCCGTGCCAGGCCGGCCGTTGCCTGCCACCGCAGCCAAAGCCACAAGGGTAAAAGGTGTGAAAGCCAAGAAAGCTCCGAGAGGCAAATCGGTAAAGGGACGGCTCGGAGCTGCGACTGCTCCGCCCGTCCTGGCTCAGGGCCAGCCTGTGCGAACGAGCGTCCCTGGCGTTATGCCCGGTGGATATGCTCCCAGCGCACAAACTGGAGTGAGCGCTCCTGGCGGCACTGCTCCGGCCATCGTGCCTGGAATGTCGGCCGCACGGTCCGGCGTCTCGGCTCCAGCCGTGGTACCTGGGGGCGAAACAGTTCGTGGACGATCCATGCCATCGGTTGCGCCTGCCGCACCGCTTGCCAAAGGAACTCCTGGTGTGGCAACACCAGCCGTACTCTCGCCTGCCGGGCAAGGTGACAAAACGTCCAACGGCAAAGTGACCAAATCGTCGGAAGTCAAGTACATAACACTTTTGCCAATGAAGACTTATGCCGTTACGCTCTCTAATGTGCAGAGCAAAATGGTTACGAAGCCGTATTCGGTGACCCTCACCAACGTTCAAGGCAAAAAGACGATAAAGCCCTACTCGGTCCGTCTCACAAAGTCACAGAAGTATTCGGTCCCTTCAAGAGTCCAATACATCACCCTTGAAAAGCCGATCTCTCCGACGACCGTAGTGCAATACACAACGAAAGTTGGCCTCAAGCCTACGACGACGGTTCGGTACGTGCCGACAGCCACGACGAAAGCTGGGACGACGACCAATACCGCTCCATCGAACAAGTCCGAGAGCTGGCAAGATAAGAGCGACCAGCGAAAGAAAGAAGCGGATGAGCATGCCGAAGCAGCACGTAAAAGAGCTGACCAGGATCGACGCGATGTGGAAATCCAGGTTGCTCAAGCAAGGGATGAGCGAAGCAAAGCTGACCAAGACCGACGGGATGTCGAGCTGCAACTCGCCAAGGCGAAGGCGGAGCGCGACCAAGTGTTGAACGAGAAGAGGCAGGTTGAATTGCAGCTCGCCAAGATTTTGTCCGACCGAGCTCGGGCCGCGAAGTCGAAGCGACTGACGAAGACCTCGAAGGCTGCGACCGCGAAAGCCAAGAAGCAGGCGGAATTGGAAATGGAAAAAGCTCGCCGGATCATGGAGCGAGACTACGACCTTGCCAAGAAGAATCGCGACGCCGAGCTGCATCAACGCGCCATGGCGGAGGCTGAAAAGAAGCAGGCCGAGAAAAACCGTGCCGACGCCGAAGCCGCCCGAAAGAAGAAAGACGGCGGGGGCTAGACTTAACTAGGTCAAGAGAACATCGACAGCCCGGACTCGTTCCGGGCTTGTTGCTTTGAACGATGCTTCAACCACGAGCTCCGCAGGGCGTTGAGGCTCCAATCTGTAGCCTCGACGCTCCGGTCGCAAGCTCCCTTCGGGTCGAGGCATCGAGGTCAGGTTGCAGGTTGGGTGGCCATGTCGATGCAATGGAGTCTTCGCATAGAAGCAAGTGCAGACCAATCGATTCGTGAACCATGGAGCAAAAGATGCCTCAACCACGAGCTCCGCGAGGCGTTGAGGCTACAATCTGCAGCCTCGAAAAACTGAACATGGATAGAGGTGCTCGGACTCCCTCCACCGCGGAGACTCGATTCCCTCTATCCATGCCACCCCCAGGTCCAGGCAAAAATGCCGAAAATTAAATTCCCCGGAACTAACCCCAAACCGAGCTTGTTGCCAATGGATGCGAGGATTCACTCATGGCTTTTGTTGCAAGCGTTACGCTCGGAAAATCCCCCCACAAGGAGTCGGTAGGTAGACTCAGCCGACCAGTGCTTTTCGGCAAGCGAGATTCAAAACGAGAAGCCTTCGAACGTCACGCTGAGCGGGCGTTTAGCTCGGTATTTGGCACCGCCCTCCGCCTCACCCGCAACCGAGAAGAAGCCGAGGACCTCGCCCAGGAAGCCATCGTACGCGCCTATGAAGCGTTCGACCGCTTCGATGGAACCAATTTCAAAGCTTGGATTCTTCGCATCGTCACCAACTTGTACATCAACAAGTACCGATCCCGCCAACGCGGACCCCAGCTCTCATCCCTCGAAGAGGACAACATGGTGGAGCCGATGTCCCTGGAGGCGGAGATCCCCGATCGCCAACTGTTCGATGGCCTCGTGGGATCGGAAGTCGAGGGAGCGCTCAAGCGCTTGCCCGACGAATTTCGAATCGCAGTTTTGTTAAGCGATATCGAACAAATGAGCTATCAAGAGATCGCAGATATTACCGAGGTACCCATTGGTACGGTAAGATCACGCATTGCCCGAGGCCGTGCGATGTTGCGACGATTGCTTGAAAGCTATGCCCTCAAAGAGGGATTTATTAAGGAAGGAAACGATCTATGATCGAACCAAGTAAGTTGCATGCATATGTCGATGGAGAGCTGACTGGAGCCGAGCTCCAAGAAGTTGAGGCCAAGTTGGCCGAATGTGCCGAGAGCCGAGCCGAAGTCGCCTCGATTCAAAGTCTCAAAACCATGCTCAACCAAGCTCCGGGCATGGAGTGTCAAGACGTCTGGGCGAACTGCCAGAGTCGATTAGATGCTATCGACCGCGTTCGAAAGTCGGGCAACTTCATCACCAAGTTTTCATGGGCGTTTGTTGCCGGTGTCGCCCTCGTCCTCGTGATCGGCGGCGGGATATCTCGCCACGCCGAAGGACGAACCGTCGATAACAGCGCCCTCGCTGGATTCATCTCGAATCCGACTAATCAAACCGCCGAAAAGAAATCTCAGAATGCTGAGCTCGATCAAATCCTTCAGCGAGCTAATGAGCAGCTGAATCGAATTCATTTCATCCGCGGCGCCCGGATCGTGCAGAACGATCAGACCGCCGAGCGGCTCGACTTTGAAGACGCCAAAGGGCCGTTCAGCCTCCTTGTGCTTCCCGAACGATCGAACTTCGACGACATGAGTGCGGACGACAGCGGCAAATACTACTTCGGCAAGATCGACGTCTCGACCCATGCGGTTGGGTGGCGTACGCAAAACGCTTGCTTGGTCCTGATCGGTCGACGAGAATTCGAAGATTTGCGAGAGCTCGCACAGCGAAACTTCATCCTCCCGCAATAAGACTTCACTGTCTCCAAAACCAGTAGACCCTCGCTTGCCCAGCGAGGGTCTTTTACTTTGTCGATTATTGAAGATCGGAGGTTGGAATGAGAAGTCGGAAATCGGACGGAGGGTCGAACGGCAACTCGAGAACCCGGTGCAATTCCTCTCGCTGTTCGTGAGACAGCGAGCGCTCAGGGTCCCAAACGCACCGGAAAGCATCTTCAGCCGACATGGCTCCATTGTCGAATCGGGTCCGCATCTGAACGGAAAACGCAGTGAATTCAGCTTGACTCATACCCTTCAACACGTCGATTTCCGCATTGTTGCTATGGTTTGGGTTCGCAGGTCACGTCCTCCCCGGTTCTGAGGTAAAATGTAATTTCCTCGCAGGGGTATAGCTCAGTTGGTAGAGCGAAGGTCTCCAAAACCTTAGGTCGCGGGTTCGAACCCTGTTGCCCCTGCCATTTCCTTTTTAGCTGTGAGCCTCGAGCCTTTAGATTTTAGCCTCGAAGTTGAACCTTTCTACCAGCTAACGACACCTACTCATAGATGAAGCGTATCGCCCTCATCCTGGCTATGGTGCTCCCTCTTGTCGCCTTGGGCGTCTTCATCAAGTGTCGTCCAGGGATCGTGCATGCCAAGAACTCGATGCGAATGCTCAACGCTTTCACCACCGACGAACAGCTTTGGAAGTGGGGCCAGTTCCAAGGGCTCGAAAAGATGAAGGATCACACAGTTGCTGCAGATCCGAAGGTGACAAGAACCTACCAGAACTACCAATCCGAATTTGCCACGTGGCAGAAATCGGGCGAAGTTGCCGTCATCGACCCGAAGGTCGACCTCACCTTTGTCGACTTCTACTCGGCTGCAACCAACCGGTTCATGTGGCATTTGGTGAAGGCTCAGGGCCCATACGCAATTGCCGACACCCAGTACTTCATGAAGGTGCGCACGCCCGACGGTCACGAATACTTCATGAAGGAATACGATATTGCCGACCCTCGACCGCACGTTCCTGGCGAACCCGGGCAATGAATTCAAGGTCCGTTGAACCATTTGTCTACTCCATCGCACCTACCATCAGCGGTCAGGGCTCCGGTTCGATTCACGAAACTTGGCTAGGGCCTCCCGCGTTATACTGATTACAACCATGAGCGACGGAGGCTATAGCAGACTGGAGAAGGATTTCCTTGGTAATGAGCGAATGGTCCATTACGACGGCAGCGGAAACATGATCGGAGCATCCGATGTGGTGCGCGAGCCAGACGGAACCATCCGAATTCCAAACGAGCCTGGATCCGCAACTGCGTCGACCGTGTCGGCTCCCGCAGCTGACCTCAATGCCCACCTTCCCAAGGATGCCGGAGTTCGAATGCGCCAAAAGCAAGCCCTACTCACCAGCAAAGTCATTACTTACATATTTGCCGCCCTCATCGATTCCATGCTCCTAACGCTCGCCGTGCTCAATTTCCGCGCCTCGGGTGGAAGGCCGACCACGGTTCAGTACGTTCCCCAAACGAACACGACTCCCTACTCCGCTCCACCAACCGTCCGAAACGACACTCAGGACGACTCACGGCCAAATAACGCCTTACCGGACGATCCCAAGCCTCGCAACGACCAAGACTCGAACGAAGCCAAACCGTACGACCAGACCGCGCCTGACATGAACTCAGGCGACGATTCGCACCCGAAGATCGACGATGGCGGCAAGAAACCCGACACTAAACCCAAGTCCGACGATCCGATCGATCTTCGCGGCGACGGGGATGGCAAAGCAGGCGACGGCGGAACCAGCAAGACCGACCCAAACGATATTCACTAGGACAGCACAATGATGAGCGCGATTCCTTTGTATTTGGCTCTGGCAACAGGGCAGACGACTAAGCGTGCGGACGTGCGCCTGGTCGACCTCACGCCGGTCACCCAAGTTGCCAAGGCGTCCGTCTTCAAGATGACCAAAGAGTTCTCGATTGGCGGCGTCGTTCTGCGCGAAGGCGTTCAACTCTTGCCTCAGGGAACCATGTCTCCCGACCGAGGCGGGCGACTGGTCTATTCGGTGCCGAGAAACAGCCAGGTCTTTCGCGGCCAGTTCGGAATTCCCGACTCGGATTCCGATTCCGTCGGCGACGCCACCATGACCGTTTCCATCGATGGCGGCGCTCCGCAAGAATTTCATGCGACCTCGGGTCAAAAACCAACCCCGATCGAAATCTCCATCCGGGGTGCGAGATCCATCATGTTCCAGTTCAATGGAGTCAGCGCCCTCGGAAACGCGCTGTTCTCGATGTCGAGCGCCGGTTCTCAGCGAACGCCAACCAAGCCTCCGGCCCAGGTTGAAACACCGCCGAAGACGACGCCGACCGACATGGGCCGGGTGAACTTGACCGAACCTGAGAACGGCACCTCCGCCAAGGATTCGATTACATTTCGTTGGGACGCCATTGCCGGGGCTATCAGTTATGGCGTCGAGATCGTCATGATCTCGAATGCGAATCCGAACAAGATACCGACTCGATTCCTGCGGTCATATGCGGCCAAGAGTTCCGCGTTTGAGTGGAACTTCAGCGACGATGTTTTGTCCGGCGAATACCAAGTGAGCGTGATCGCATTCGGCAAGGACGGAGTATTGACCAAGTTCAGTAATTCTCGCAGATTTAAGGTCGATCGTAAATAGTCGGCTCTTCTGGCATCAATTGCGTGTTTCGGTACAATATGAGTTCTATGCGCAAGCGGTTGCTCGGCGTCTCCTTACTGGCCCTCCTCGGGTTGATCGGCTGTTCCCAGCCGCAGACTTTCTCGGGCGTGAGGCGTGAAAAGGGAATCACCAATTGCGTAAGCCTAAGACCCAGTACGACCGAACTCATGGTCATCATGGGCTTGCGAATCATCGGCCGATGCGAGGCTGACAATTTTCCTCCTGCAATCAAGCAGACCCCGGTTGTTGCCGGAGTCAAGCCGGACTACGAAGCCATCGCGAAATTAAAGCCAGACTCCATCGTTCTGGATGACGAACTCTACAGCGAAGCCGAGATTGCCAAGCTTAAGGCCACCAACATCGAAGTCATCGAACTCAAGTGCAATACCATCGATGATTACCGCATCGCCCTGTACAAGATTGCTAACAAAGTAGGTGGCGAGATCGGAGTCTCCGAATATCTCGAAAAGGTGAAGCGACAGCGAGTGGCGGCAATGGGCGATCCCTTCCCGACCCCGATCAAGATGGTTATGCTCATTCCTGACGGAGGTGGACACCACATGATCGCCGGAGCGAAATCGTTCCAGGCCGACCTGATGAGGTCCATGGGAACCACGCCGATCGGACCAGACTCGACCAAGTTCGAATCGCTCAATCCAGAGATGCTCATGCAGCTGAATCCCGATGTGATCATGCTTGCTGGCGACCTCAAAGAATTTCAGAAAGACACCCGGTTCGCCAGCCTCAAGGCGGTGAAGGAAGGCAAGATCGTTGGGATGAACCAAGACCTCTGCCTCCGTCGCGGAGGACGCGTGGATGTGTGCATTTACGAAGGACACAAGGGCCTGGCCCTGCTCCTCAAAGGAAAACAATAAGTTGAATCAAAAAGCAGAGATTGGAGTCTTTGGCGGCTCCGGGTTTTATAGTTTGTTGCAGAACGTCGAGGAAGTAAAGATCGACACGCCCTATGGCGCGCCGAGCGATTCGGTATTCCTCGCCACCGTCGCGGACCACAAAGTGGCCTTTCTGCCCCGCCACGGACGAAACCATACGATTCCTCCGCACAAGGTCAACTATCGCGCTAATGTCTGGGCCATGCGATCACTAGGATGCCAAGCCATCATCAGCCCGTGCGCAGCTGGTTCGCTACAGAAGCACGTCGAGCCAACCCACTTCGTCGTTTGCGATCAGTTTGTGGACCGCACCAATGGCCGCGCCGACACGTTCTACGATGGTCCGATCGTGACCCACGTCTCTCCGGCTGACATGTACGACAAGGAACTTCGCCGCATTGCGGTCGAAACCATCCGCGAGAACGGCATCACTTGCCATGATGGCGGTACCGTCGTCGTCATCCAAGGACCTCGATTCAGCACCAAGTCGGAGTCCAAGTGGTTCCATGATCAGGGCTGGGAAGTCATCAATATGACTCAGTATCCGGAAGCCTATCTCTGCCACGAAATGGGTATGGCTGTAGTGAACATCTCCCTCATCACCGACTACGACAGCGGTGTGCACGCAGGGACCGAAGCGGTCAACGCAACCGACGTGTTGGAGGTCTTCAAAGCAAACTCCGAGAAGATCAAGAAGGTTGTTCTTGAGATGATTGGCAAGATGCCTGCCGACCTGGGTTCGCTTGGCCACCGTCAGGCGCTGCAATACACCCGGGGCGATGGTCACGCAATGTCGAAAAATGACATCCGACTCTTCGAGGTCTTAGAGTAGGCTAGTAGTTATGCTCGCATCGCTGGCTGCATTCAGCGCCTTGGCCCTGGTGCAGAACCAACAGTTCCCGAAGCCCGACGTTTCTACCCCGGCCGTCCTTCGCGACCGATCTATTTTTAAGTACCTCGGCGACCAAGACGTTTCCCTCGACTATCGGCCCCTTCCGGTGGGCCGAGACTGGTCGTCGCTCGTCGTTCCCCCCGAGGCGCCCAATGCTCAGCACCTGAAGGTTCTCCTCACCGTGGCCGAGCGCGATTTCTCCGATCCGCACTACTCCAACACACTTGAGAATCGCGATAAGACCCGGCTCCTCGAGGCCGTTGGCCGCCTGAAATCGCTCTATTTAGCGGTCTCCGGTGGCAATCTTGTTCTTGACATTGTCCCCCGGTTCTGCACCGATCCCTTCTTCTCCATCCAGGAGTTCAAGGACGTGGTCGACAGCGAGTACAACCGCGGGAAATTTGTAACTGACGATACGGTGGAGCGCGGACCTTTCGCCGGAGTCCTCGCGATTTCCAGCTCGCACGTCACGTTGCCGAACGATCCTAACTCCGACTTCTCCGTCGTCGGCTTTGCCGATCTTGGTGGCTCGGGTCAAGACATGTGGATCGAGGAAGGACTCTTCTACCTTCTCCAAAGCAGTATCCAAAAGCGGTTAACCCGCCACTTCTCGCAATTCTCAGGTTCCTTCGGAGCCGAGAATCCCGCGACCAAGCTTTATGATCCATTAGCTTCGCTGCAGCCAAACTTCCGAAAGCTGTTCGATCCAACCATTCGCGACGACGCCGATCTCCTTTCGGGTTGGTCGCAAGCGGCAACTCCGTCGACTCCGCCTTCTTCGAGCTACCTCGGGGCACCGGTGCAATCGCCCGGCGATTTGTCCCTTCAAGAGGGAACCCTCTATTACAAGGAAGTCAGCCTGCTTCGGGCCGGAGAATTTGCTCTCCCTGCTTCCAGCAAGTTGGAGTCAGCCAAGTCGCTAACGTTTGAGATCAAGACCACCGGTCGAAATCCAATCGCAGTTCATCTTACGACCGATGGACCCGCCGCAAATCCCGATGCGAACAAGATCGAATACGTCATTGGCGACCAGCCAGGAATGATCCCGATCAAGGGTGACAACACCTGGCAGCCGATCACGATTCCGCTTACCGCGGGTGGAAAGAAAGTGACCGGAATCACCATCGGAGTGCCCCGCGAGTTCTTTGGAACGACTCGAATTCGTGCGGAATTGAATCAGTATTGGTTCAGAAACTTTGACTTTTCGTCCATCGATGCCACGCCAATTTCTCTGAGCCCCGCCTTCGGACAGCCAACCTTTGACACCGAAGATTCCCTTCGAGACGTGCTCACCAATGGGTCCCGATACAGCAAGCGCAAGGCCCTCCAAAACCTGGCCAAGATTAAGACATTCAAGAATCTCGAGCAGTTGGTCTATTCCCTGACCAACGACCTCGACGCGGGCATCGCCCATGACGCCACCAAGGCGTACATCGAGATCGTCTTGGCCGGAGAGAACACGGCGGAAGAGCGAGCGTTGGTGTCGAAATTCTTCAACCTTCCACCCAACGAGTCTGCCCGCGAAGCCGCCCTGGAATACGCAATCGATAACCCGTCGATTACCAATTTCGCCTCGGTTTCTCAATGCTCGGTGAGGTCGAATTGGAGTGTTCGGCGACTGGCAATGGAAGCCCTCGGCGCTCTGGTGAAAGCTAACATTAAGGAAAAACTGGCGGCCCGATCCCTGCTTCGATTGGCAACCAACCAGGACATGGCGACTATCCGCCGTGCAGCCGTTCGACAACTGGATCCCAACGTTCCGCAAGACCTCGATACCTTGGTGCGAGTGATGGTGAACGACCCGTGCGAATCGGTTCGCTTGGAATGCCTGCATATCCTCGGCAATTCGCCCCTCGGACCAAAGGACAAGATCCTCGGTACTCTCGCCGACGACAGCCCAGGTTTCCGAGAGCGAATACCGTTGGCGCTGGGCGCGACCAATCCGCTGCTGCGAGAAGTCGCCCAGAAGATGGTGGTCGACCAAGATGCCTACGTCCGAGCCGAAGGTCTCAACGCGCTGGCAGGCTTGGGCCCTGTACAAGTCGGTGAGATCCAAAACTGCTTCACTGACAAACATCCTGCCGTTCAACTTGCGCTCCTCAACGGAGCCAAGAAGGGAACCTGGAAACTGCCAGCGGACACGATCGAACGACTCAAACAAAGCCCGATCAAGGCGATTGCCACCATGGCCTCAGAATTGAAATGAAAATTGTTCTAGGATCCGATCATGCAGGGATCGACCTGCGTCAATGGCTCGTGGAGCAGCTGACGAAAAAGGGACACGCCTGCCAAGAAGTGGGTGCCCCAGACACGTCGAGCTATGACTACCCGGATGCCTCCGACGAACTGGTGCATGTACTGGCTCGCAAAGATGCGGACTACGGAATCCTGATCTGCGGAACGGGGATCGGTGTAAGTATTCGGGCCAATCGTTATCCACATACTCGCTGCGCGCTCTGCACCACCGAGTACATGGCGGCAATGGCCCGGGAGCACAACGACGCGAATGTGCTGGCTCTGGGGGCGCGAGTCCTGGGTACGGAGCAGGCGCTGGCGATCGTAGAAACCTTCTTGAGTACGGACGCAAGCCAAGTTCCGCGACATCAGGCGCGTGTTAGGAAGCTTGACGCGCCAATTTAGCGTATTCTTCTTATAGATTCACCGTTATGAAGAGTTTAGTATCGGCCGGTATCATCGCCGGCTTATTGGTCACAACGATTGCCGGGCTAAAGCTTCGCGATCGTCACGACATGCCGGATACGACAGCGAATGGCCTTTACGACCTCTTCGCTTCCAAGGATCAAGAGACCAATATCTCGGAGGCCGACTACTACCGCGAGGTGACTCGGGTCCTGAAGGATCGCTACGTCGAGCCCATCACCGATGACCAGAAACTCTTGAGTGGGTCGGTGCGCGGGATGATCGCTGGTCTTGGAGATATCGATAGCCAATACTACAACGCCAACCAGTTCGGCGCGCTCAAGAGCGTTCGGTCGGGTACGTACCTCGGCGTCGGCGCGTGGTTCGATTACAAGCCAATCAAGTCGGACCTTAAAACGCAAAACGATGCCGCGCTAGCTTTTCCTCGCCTGACCGTCGTCTCGGTCGCACCAGGCTCAGCCGCCGACAAGGCTGGCGTGAAACCGGGTGATGTCGTTACCGAACTCGACGGAAAACTGATCCCGAATCCCGAGGACTACATCCGATACCGCCGAGCGCAACTAGACTTTGCCGATAAGAAGATCGACTTTAAAACGATTAACGACATGCGCAAGGAACTCAATGCGAAGACCGCAAAGTCGATGAGCGCCGTTCACGCAATGGAAAAGCTTACAACGGGCACCACGGGAACGGTTCACGTGTCATTCGATCGTGCTGGCTCTCCAGTGGAAGCGACGCTGACGAAGGGCACATACGAGTTTCCTGCGTTCAAGTCTTCAAACGGAGCCTTTACGCTGGTATTCACCTCAGGCGCGCAAGCCGCTCTCAAAGCCTTCGTGGAAGGGAAGTCGGAAGTCACTCTCGATCTTCGTAACAACGTGATGGGTGATTTCGAAACCATGCGCCAATGCCTGGCCGTGGTTGCTCCCGCCGCAACTTACGGATACTTTGAGAGCCAAAACACGCAAACGCCACTGTTACTGAAGACCGAGAGCGGCAATGAAAAGCGGCCAAAGATCAAACTGCTCGTGGATCAATCAACCCGGGATGCCGCCGAGATTTTCGCTTTGGCGCTCAGTGGGAAAGGATTTGCTACCCTCAGCGGTTCGGAGATGGGCAACAAGCACAAACTGCGCGATATTGGACAATTACCCGACGGCAGCGGGTACACGCTCGTGACTGGAGAATTTAAGCCTGGAGTCCCGCCTGCTAAAAATGCTAAAGTCGCGCTGAACGAATCGGAGAAGAAGAAAGAGGTGTCGAAATGAAAATCGCCAAGACCATCGGAACCGTCGTCGCGTTTCCAACCTGCTTTGCTTTCGGCTTCTATTGGCAGGATATTCATAAGGGGAACCTCGGAAAGAACCCGCTGCTCGGCATCAATGCCGCAAGTAAGACAGCTTCCACGCAGGAGACTTTCCAGAAGATTTACAGCCGCATCCTTGCCGAGCACATCAAGAGGCCTGACAAGAAAGAGCTTAAGTACTCCGCGATGGAAGGCTTGGTTGCCTCCCTCGGCGATCCCCACACAAACTTCTTCGAGCCAAAAACCAACAGCGAATTCCGCGATGTAACCCAGGGCAAGTTCTACGGAATCGGCGCGCGCTTGCTTCCCGATCCGCTCGGCGTGAAGGTCGTCTCCGTCTTTTCGGGCGGACCCGCCGACAAGGCCGGCGTCAAGGCAAACGATATCGTCATCGCGGTCGACGGCAAGAATGTCGGCGGTATGCAGTCGGATGACATCGTCATGCTCATCAAGGGCAAAGAAGGATCGGCCGTCCACCTCAAAGTGGCGCGGACGGGTTCAAGTGCCCCGCTGGAATTCACGATTCGCCGCGAAAAGGTCGTTCCTCCCAACGTCGAAAGCAAGTTCATCGAGAGCGAACAGATCGGATATATCAAGATCATCAGCTTTGCCCTTGAGGTACCCGAGCAGTTCGACCGTGAATTGGCATCCGTCGAATCCCATGGCATCAAAGGTTTGGTCATCGACCTTCGAGACAATCCCGGCGGAGCGCTCGATGCGGCGGCCGAGGTCCTCAGCAAGTGGATCGACGGTCAGAATGTAGCCAAGCTGAAGTTCCGAGACGGACACGAAGAGGTCACGGACACCGAGCGCAGCCTTCTGCACAACTTCAAGTACCCCGTCGTGGTCCTCGTCAACGACGACTCTGCCAGCGCTGCGGAGATCATGGCCGGAGCCCTCAAAGACTACGGCAAGGTGACGCTCGTGGGCGACCACACCTACGGAAAGTTCTCGGTGCAGACGGTCTTCCAAGAGCCCGATTCGGCTGGTATCAAGGTCACAATCGCCAAGTATTACCTTCCCAAGTCCGGCGCTCTTTCTCGTAAAGTCGACGAAGAAGGTGGTTATATCAGTGGCGGCATTCTGCCAGACGTCAAGGTCGACCTCGATCCCGATAAGGAATTCGATCCGGCGACCATGACAAACGACGCTCAATTCGCCAAAGCGGTTGAGATCATAAAGTCAAAGCAGAAATAAGTCAGGAGTTGGGAGTTACAAAGCTCCTAACTCCAACCTAAACGTTGCTGGATTTCGGGTCGAAGTAGGCTCGGAGTCCGTCACCAATAAAGTTCAGCGCGAACACCGTAAGGCTCAATACCACGCACGGCGCGATAATCTCGGTCGGATACGAGTTCATTTGAAATCGAGCGTTGTTGATCAAGCCACCCCAACTTGGCATCGGCATCTGAACACCAATCCCCAAGAACGAGAGCGTGCTCTCGGCCAAAATCGTTCCCGCAAGGTCGATCATCGTCACCGCAAGCAGAATTCCTGACATCTGCGGAAGCAGATGCTTGAACACTAAGTAAGGCGTTGGCGCGCCAACCGCCCGTGCCGCCACCACAAATTCGCGCTCCTTGATCGTCGCTAATTGGGTCTTGGTAAGGCGGGCAATCGAGGGCCAACCTGTAATCGAAAGCGCGACGATGACGGGGAACCAGCCTGGGCCGAGGATGCCAATAATCAAAATTGCGAGTAGGATGTCAGGAAAAGCAAACATCCCGTCCGTCAGGCGCATCACAAACCCGGCAATCCACTTCGGCGCGAATGAGCTCACGACGCCCATGAACACGCCAAACGTAAGGTTGATGAGCTGAACCG
Organism: uncultured Fimbriimonas sp.; assembly: GCA_945952345.1. Classification (GTDB taxonomy): domain Bacteria; phylum Armatimonadota; class Fimbriimonadia; order Fimbriimonadales; family Fimbriimonadaceae; genus Fimbriimonas. The sequence goes on along the minus strand of CAMFIS010000038.1, from coordinate 1,516 downwards.
TAATACCGATCAGCAAGCTAACCCTGGCGCCATAGGCGATGCGCTGGAGGAACGACCGGCCGATCTCGTCAGTGCCAAGAGCGGCGTGCGCCGAGCCATAGGGAAGGTGCGGCAGACCCACGGGGTCGTAGACCGGCTCCTTAACTCCTGCTGGCAAGAACGGGCCGAAGATCGCAAAGAGAACTAGCGCGACCATGAAGATGATTCCGCCCCAAACCAGCGGATCCCTCAGCTTCTTCTTTCGCATTAAACTTGCGCCTCCCGAATGCGAGGGTCGAGAATCGGCAGCATCATGTCGACCACTGTATTCACCCCGATAAACATCGCGCCTGTCGCGAGGACGCAACCTTGAATGACCGGGAGATCGTTGCTAAGAATCGCCTCGATAGTCTTGCTTCCAATGCCCGGCATGATAAAGAATCTCTCCACCACGAATGAGCCGGTAAGGAGGAATCCGAAAGTTGTTCCAATAGTCGTGACGACCGGGAGAATCGCGTTGCGCAGAGCGTATTTGGTGATCAGGCGGAATGGGGGAACTCCCTTGGCGATCGCAGTTCGAATGAATTCTTGACGGAGCGTTTCCACCATCGAGGCCCGAGTAAGTCGAGTCAGCATCGCCGTGGGCCGCAGGGACAGCACCACCACGGGAAGCAGTAAGTACATCCATTCCGGACCACGAAGTTGCACTTCCCAGCCAACGGGCAGCTTGTCCAATTTGACGGCAAAAATGTACACCAATATGGGCGCAAGCACGAAGTTTGGCAAGGTAACGCCAAGCGTGGAGACAGTCAGGATGGAGCGATCGAGTCCGCGGTTTTCGCGAATGGCCGCAAGAGTTCCTAAGGTAATGCCCATGAACGACGCAAGACCGATCGCGAGGAAGGCGATCTTGGCCGTCATCGGGACCGTCCGCTTCAGTACGTCGGCAACCGGCTCGTGGATGCCCTGATAGCTCGTGCCAAAGTCCCCATGCGCCATGTTCTCTAGGTAGATGCCGTAGCGGGTCATCAGCGGCTGATCGAGGCCCATCTGGTGTCGAATGCGGAGATATTGCTCCTTCGTCGCTTTCTCGCCCGCAACGTAGGTCGCCGGGTCACCCTTGGCCACCGCAGAAGCGATAAAGGTCACGAAGGAAATGATCAGCAGGCTGACAACGCCAAAAAGGAGGCGCAGACTGAGGGCCTTGATCAATTGCACGAGGAGATTTTAGCGCATCAGGAACCGCGAATGACTCGCGAGGAGAGGATGCGGTCGCCTTTTTCAATCTTCTGAACAACATCCATGCCGCTCGAAATCTTGCCGAACACGGTGTACTTGCCGTCCAGGAACTTGGATGGCGACAAAAGAATGTAGAACTGGCTGTCTCCCTGAATGTTTTCTTCGGGGATCGAAGCAAGGCCAACGGCGCCAAGTTCGTTCGTAAGTCCGCTCTCTTCTTTCGCAATGCCCTTGCCCGATCCGCCCCGGAAGGCACGGTCGGCATTGACGCCGGCAGTGCGGGTCTCCGGGTCGCCCC
>CAMFIS010000037.1 GCA_945952345.1 uncultured Fimbriimonas sp. | reverse complement strand
CACCAACTTCTCTTGGCGCGCCGAAGCGATATCCATGCTCTGCTGGTGTGGTGGCCTGTTATCCAAGATTGAGCTGGAAGGAGATAGCACGAAGCCTGATGAATTTCTCGATCTCTTTCCCGAAGATTTCGATGACGGCGAGCGGTTACGGACCGCAATAAAGATTCGGACCAAATCCGAACTGGCTGAGTGGTCCGATCGCCTATTCATTGCCCATGCCAAGATGCGAAGCGCCGAGAGAGGAGGAAATCCCGTGCCGTCGACTTGGAGCATCGACAAGATCGTGGAGTGGCACACGGCCATCAATTGGATGTTGTATTTCCTCGAGGATCCGCAGGATTGGGACGAGGTTACGACCGATACTTAAAGCTTCGTCCGATAGGTGATCGAAATTCTCCTCTTGCGTGACCGCCTTCCGCCACCGGTGACTACATCTGCCTTTCGCTTCAGAATCTCGTGCGTCCAATCGCGATTGCTCGGACCCGACATCACTGCCACACTTCGCCGCTCCAGCCATTGTTCGTACTTCACCCCCGACCCAATATGGGCAAACTCCATTGGGTAGGTATCGAGCAGCGAAATGGTGACCACTTGGCTTTCCGGATTCGGCATCTCGTCTACATGTGCCGCGATGCCCTGGCCCGGCAGATACTCGTTGATGAGAACATGGTCAGCAACAACGAGCGTCAAGCCTTGGTCGAAAAGACGTTGAGCAAACACCTGGAAGTGGGAAGGCACCGGCGTGTAATGGCCAGGATCGCGATACGATTGGCCATAAAACTGACGTCGCCGAGCGTAACCATGATCCCAAGGCTGTTCATCGATCCAAGCAACGACCTCGGCTTCCTCGTCGGGAGTTAGAAATTCTGGTTGGTAAGCCAAACCCTCGGGCACAACAATCTCCTCTTCGAACAAGGAAACTAAACTCATAATGTAGACTATAGTCTACTTCTTTTATCCTTGTCAAGGCATGGGATTGAGGACGCCGTCGCCGGAGTTAATATCCCTCGTCACGTGCATTGGATTGCTCGCAACGGTTCGTTGCAGGCTATTGCCCGTCACCGTGATCGGCCCGTTCGTTGGCCATCCAGGAGGTGGTGGAATCGTGAGATAGTAGGTTCCCGAAGCTTCGAAGGAACCCGTCGCAGTATTGATCGCGCCAACCAAATCACACCTGGCGATAACCGCCGGACTGCCTTGCTTCAATAGGGCGCAATCGCCGGTGATCACGCCGTTCGGAGCAACTTTAAGGTTGACGATAACGGAAGTGGTGGCAGTATCCGACACCGAGCCGCTATAGTTTCCCGCTCCGAACGATGCCATGCCGTTGCCCGCACCGCAACCCGCAAGCGGGATGAGAAGAAGAGGCAGATACCAGCGCATATGTTTCATTCTAAGGCTGAATCACCATTGGTTTGAATAAGAATTTGCGCTCGAGTTCGGTCTGGTCCGCCATATGGGGGCCGGACGCAGCTACACCAGGAGTCACAACATTCTTGCCGATCGGCTTCGGCGCGAGGTCGATGATTTGGATATACGTTCCTCGCTCGCGATAGGGTATCGGGTCGATGCCCATTCCCGCCGGAACTGGGATCGTGCTCGGAACAAACACCAAACCTTCCGAAGCCTTCACCGCGCGATCCATGGCCGCCTTCACCACGTCCTCCGGCTTTCGGTCGCCGAGGTAATCGTACTTCGTTTCGCGTCGCAGCGCTCTCGCCATGACGTCGGGCTGGGCGACCAGGGCGAAGTTGTCTGCGCCAGCGAAATTTCCCGTTGTTCGAGAGAAGATTTCCGTGCGAAGCTCGGAGATGAATCGGTTGTAAATCACCGCATCTTTTGAGCCCGCCAGCATCGCGCCATGGAAAGCGCCCAGCGGCGAATCGCCAGTGAGGTAGGGACCAAAAGTATTGTAGGTCAGACTCTGGGTCGCGAGCCTCACGACCGCCTGGTCGAGGTCGTCAACCGTCTTCTTTGCGGGCGGCAGCAGGTGCTCGACAAGGACGTTGTTGCGGAAAGACTCACCCCAGGCCGGAGTGTCCATGTTCGGCCACCAAGACACTGGCTTGTTATTCCAATTGCACACCCAGCCGCGCTTGGGATTCCAAACATGCGGCATCTGGTCGTAGGGGATGATGCCTTTCCAATTCGCTTCTGCAGTTGCAGGTAGGGGGAAGCGAGGATCGAACTGATCGGCTCGGATTGGAACCTCGCCGAGATACCGCCAACCCACCTCGCCGGTCTTGAGGGCGATGAAGCAGTTGAAATTCATCGTCGCCTTTCGACCCGCGTTGTCGAAGTCGGCCTTGGTTTTGGTCGTCCAGAGTCCCGCGACCGCTTCGTACGACTGCAGTTCCTTGCCCTGGTAAACCCGTCTTCGAGCGAAGGCCGTGAACTTCGGTTTGACTTCGAAAACGATCGGCCCAAACTCGGTGTCTTGCCGCACCGCGGTCGTCTTGGCTTCGCCTTTGACGGGAATGTCGATGCTGGTCAGCGTTGTTTTTTTGTTCGCTCCATCCATCGTGTAGCCTTGGTCGACCGTGTGAAGAACGTAGATGTCTTCCGTGTCGGCGACGCCAGTTGTGAGTCCCCATGCCGCGTCGGGCGTCGCTCCGATCAGCACTCCGGGAACGCCAGGAACATCCATGCCAGCAACGTCGAGGCCGGGTGCGTGAAGGGAAGTCTCATGAATCACGCTCGGGACGGTGAAGCCCATCTGCGGTCCGCTCAGAAGTAGCGCGTGTCCGTTGGCCGAATGCTCCTTGTTCACGACGACGCAATAGCTGCCAGTCTTGAACGGAGTCGCCAGTCGTTCGGCTTGCTTGCGATTCTCTTCCAGCATCACCACGCGGAGGCCGGGCAGCAATTCGAACAGGCCGAGATCTGGGAGCTTGCTGATGTGCTTCAGGGTCTGGACGGGAGTGGGATTGGGGAACTTCGGCTGCGTCTTGACCGGGTCGTCTTCGGGATAGCAAGTGGGAATCGCCTTTGGGTCGTTCTGCCAAAGAAAATCGTCGAAGACATCCAGGGCTCGCTTCGAGATCTTGGCCTGCGAGTCGAGGTACTTGTACATCCCATAGTTGCGCAGTTCTCCCGCTCCGCCCCGACCGAAAAGTTGAACCAGGTTGATCGTGATCGCGGCGGAGTCGAGCACGGTCCACGGCTCGGGCTTGAGGTCATTGGCTTTGTACTCGGGCGGCAGATTGCCCTCGTTGAGGAATTTGTTGACGCCGTCGGCGTACGCCTTGAACCAGCCTTTCATCTTGCTCGGGAGGTGGTCGTATTGCTTCTGCAACTCGGCGGTGGTATAGAACTGCTGGAACTGGTGTCGGTCGGCCTCGACGTACTGCTTGCCCAAGGCTTCGGCCAGGCGGCTGCGGGCGCCCCGGCGGCTCATCTCCATCTGCCACATTCGGTCTTGGGCGGTGGCATATCCGGCCCACATCATCGTCTCGTCAATGGATTTGCCGCTAATGACAGGTACGCCGTACTCAGTCCTGGTGAGGGGAGCCTGAGGCAGGAGAAAGGAAGCGACGAGACCAGCGATCATGAGGCTAGTTTAGCCTGAATTTGGTTCGAGCGAGCAGTGCTAGTGCGAGTCTAGCGTTCCGCAATCGGCTAGCAGGATGTTCACTCAGGAGTTTCTATCGTGACGAAAGTGCCAGGCTCCAATTCGGGAAGCATGAGAAGGACCTTCGGGACCAAGACTCGTATGTATTGAAATTGGACGAGAACTGGCGCTAGCGTGATTATCGAGAGCCTTCTATCCTTCAGAGTTTGCTGATATCGCAGATTCTTGTCGACCGTGATCATTAGGTCAAAGCCAGCTGATTCGGCGGCTGCAATTAAGTTCCCATTGGAGAGATCTGCCCATCCGGCCTGACTAGCGTGAACCACATCGTTGGGCATCAACAGAGCCGCCATCCGCTGATCTACGCAGTTATCGAGAAGTATTCGCATTAACTCGCCAATTCGATTCCAAATGCTTCTCGGGCGCGATTCTGCTCCCACTTCACAACCGCGTTGGCTTGATCTGGAGTCACATCGGGAAAGCCTTCTAAGAAATCGGAGACGGGAAAGTTCGCAGTAAGTGTGTCGAGCAGGCACTGGACAGGTACGCGAGTGCCAACAAACCGGACAGCACCACTAAGAGTGTCCGGAGTGCTAACAAGAATGCCTCTCAGTTCTTTGGGAATCATGATAATCTGCTCCACTTAGAAGATTGTACGCCAAACCTGGAGTTGGTTCTAGCTTGCTCGCACTCGCGCTGCTCCTTCGCACTACTCGGCCAGCATCTCTTCGTAAATCTCCATCAGTCGCTTGCTGTGGCTCTCTGGAGTGGGAGGATCGGACCAGAAGCGATCGTACGCGGATTTGCTCATCCGGTCCGCCGTAGCATCGTCGAGAACCTTTCGCATCTGCTCGGCGAGGTCGTCGACGTCGTGGGCGCGAAAAGCGAAGCCGGTTTCGCCTTCCACGATTTCGTACTTGGTCGCGGTGCAATCGCTAGCAATAACCGGGATTCCTCGGCCGAGAGCCTCGATCGGCGCAAGCGGATTCACTTCGTACCAAATCGATGTGATCGCCATCGCCCGGGCGTTCTTCATCTCTTCGAGAACCTGGTCGCCATTAAGCCAGCCGGCAAAGGTCGCCTTCTCGTAGCCGATGTCCTTCACTGCTTGCATCAGCGGTCCATCTCCGAGAATCCGAACCTCAGCCCCGATCTTTTTCGCTGCTTCAACGAGGATCTTGGGATCCTTCTCGAGCGACAAGCGACCGGAAAACACGATCGCGCGGTTCTTGGTGACATCCACCCGCGGCTCGTGCACCGCCTGAATCGGATAGCGCATCAGGTGCAACTTCGCGTCGGCGGGTAAGTATTGCCCAAAGGCATCCACACTCTTCTGACTAAACACGCCGAAATGGCGAACCTTGCCGGGCATGCCCGCCTTGCCACGTTGCACCTTCCAGCGGTAGATTTCGGCCCACTTAGGAAGGATCGTCCGTGTCTCCGTGCAGTGCGTACACACGCATTGCAGCGAACCAGGACGCAGCGTGCAAATTCGGTTTGTTTGTTTGTTGAAGAACTGCCCTTGAGGACAAGCCACGTGATAGTCGTGGAAGCTGGAGATAATCTTTGCGCCATTATCCACAGCAGCGTTGACCGGGCTGGGTGAGGCTCCCGTCTTCCATAGGTGGGTGTGAACGATGGTCTGATTCGGGTCGCCTTGGCGGATCAACTTCGAGACGAGGTCGTACATCGGCTGGCTGTAGGACATCTCGATAAGGCGCCGAATGTCCATCCGAACTTTCGTCTCGCCCGTACTATGGAACTGAATGCCAGGAACGCTCGCAAAATAGGGATCGACCTCGGGAAAGCCAGAGACGAAGTGAACCTCGATGCCAGCCTTTGCAAGTCCTTCCGCGCTGAGCAAAGCGCATTTGGTCGCGCCGCCGCTAACCACCGCGTTGTCATTGACGATGATGACGCGCATCAGACTCCCAATTCGGCGCGCTTGTTTTCCCACGCCCAGGCGGTCTTGAGAATCGTCTCCAAGTCGCTGTACTTCGGCTCCCACCCAAATAAGGAGCGAGCCTTGTCGGGGTTTGCGTACAAAGCAGGGGGGTCCCCGGCGCGACGATCTTGGTACTGAACCGGAACTTCGCGGCCAGTTACCCTTTCGGCCGTATCGATGACTTCCTTCACCGAATAGCCTTTGCCCGAGCCTAGGTTGACCTTGGTCGATTCGCCACCGTTGATCAGATATTGCAGCGCCTTCACGTGCCCGCTCGCGAGGTCCTTCACGTGCACATAGTCGCGTACCGCAGTGCCGTCGGGAGTCTCGTAGTCGGTTCCAAAGACTCCGATGTGCGGACGCTTGCCGAGAATGGCTTGGAGAATCAGCGGAATCAGATGGGTTTCCGGATCGTGGACTTCGCCGATTTCGCCATCCGGGTCGGCCCCGCTAGCGTTGAAATATCTGAGGGCCACATAGTTCAAATCGTAAGCGCCGGAGTACCAGTGCAAGATTCGCTCACCCATGAATTTGGTGTCGCCGTAAGGAGAGATTGGGTTCTGAGGATGGTCTTCGTTGAGCGGAACATACTGTGGCACGCCGTAAGTTGCACAGCTGCTGGAGAAGATCACATTCTTAACTCCGGAATCGATGCAAGCCCCCAAGAGTTGATCCATCGCTGTGACGTTGTTCTTGATGTACTTGCGTGGGTTCGCAACGGACTCGCCGACGTAGGCGTTAGCGGCGAAGTGTAGCACGCCGATGATTTCGTGCTTAGCCAGGACTGATTTAACGAAATCATAATCGCCCGCGTCGCCTTTTTCGATCGGGCCGAACTTGACCGCCCAATCGTGGCCCTCGGAGAGATTATCGAGAACGACGGGATTGAAACCGTTCAGTTTGAGTTCTTTGCAGGTGTGACTTCCAATGTAGCCGGCGCCGCCCACGACGAGGACATTCTTCAAATCCATATGAGACCGAATCTAAGTTACCGCACAATTCGGGCCGTTGGATGATCCGTGCAAGCGAGGAGTGCAATGGCGAGCGTAAGGTCCTATCGTTTCGGTCGGCGGTCGTCGGTGTTCCCAGCCGGAACCACCCCCACCGGTTCGCCTAAGTTTCTCGGCCACATACTTGGACGGAAATAAAGGCTCACCGACACCCCCAGGGGTGGAGCTTAGCCATATTCCTCGTACAGAATCCTTCCAAAATCCGGTTTGGTTTCGATGGAAACTGACTAGCCAAGCTACATCCCTGGGGTTGTCGGTAAGCGAGGTACGAGCGAACCGGTGGGGGTGGTTAGACGGTCACCCTCTGGCACTGTTCACTCGCACTCGCACTCAATTACGGCAGCGTCCGGCGTCCGCCCATCAGAGGCTTGCCACCGCTTGCGCGATATACCACGTAGACAACTCCACCAAGGATGGCGACCGGGATTGCGATCGCGAGAATCTTTCCAACAAGGTAGATGAGCAGGTGGTAGGCGATGTAGGCCGCAACCAACACACCAATCAGTTTTAGGACGTTCTTTGTTCCTTCCGACATTTGAGTTTTCCTCTGAGATGCTATACGGACGATACCGGCATTCGGTTTAGACCGGGCCCACGGTCCTATTTTCATGCTATCCTCTAGAATCCCAATGAGCTTCCGGGCAGGTGCGAATCCATGCAAATAGGCATCGTTGGCACCGGCCTCATCGGTGCCAGTATTGGCCTCTGCCTCAAAGCGCAAGGGTACGAGGTTGTTGGCTGCGATACCAACAAAGATCACCTCGCCACGGCCATTCGTCGAACCGCGATCGACCGAGGTGCGGACCTCGCCGAGATCGCCAAACTCGACGTCGTTTTCCTTTGTATCTCGCCATCGATTTTGATTCCTGTCGCCGAAGAGCTTTATACCAATCGAGGCGAACTGACTATCTTCACGGATTGCGGTTCGACCAAAACCGAAGTCGCAGCATGGGCAGCGGATAAGCCAATGTTTGTTCCGGGACACCCGATGGCGGGTCACGAGAAGAGCGGTCCATCGTACGCGACCAACTGGTTGTTCCGCGGAGCCAAGTGGATTCTGACCCCATCGAAGAAGACCGACAAGCACGCGATTTCAGTGGTCCAAGACTTGGTCAAGAAGATGGAAGCAACCCCGGTGAGCATCGATCCCGCTACCCACGACCGCCAAGTGGGCGTGCTTAGCCACCTTCCGCACGTCGTGGCCGCGTTGCTTATCGAGGCCCGCAATTCACTTCCATTGGAGAAAGTGAGCGGCGGATCTTGGAAAGATTTAACGAGGGTTGCCGGAGTCGATCCAAACCTGTGGACCGATATTCTGATGTCCAATCGCCAGGAACTGGACGGCATTCTCGGCGAATACGAAGCGAACATTCACAAGATTCGAGACATGCTGTCGGCCAACGACCGGGAGGCCCTCCAAGGTTTTTTGCAACATATCGTAGTCTCGAAGGAGCGGCAGAATGAATCTTAGCTTCAACCGAATTGCGGCACTGCAAGGCGAATTTCGCCCACCCAGCGACAAGTCGCTGACGCATCGTGCCTACATGTTCGCCGGATTTGCTTCCTCGCCGAGCGTCGTTCGAAATCCACTTCGCGGAGAAGACTGCGAAGACACTCGCAACTGCATGATCGAACTCGGTCTTCGACATGAGCAGTTGTCTCCTAGCGAGTTTCGATTGATCCCAACCCAGGAGTGGACCCAGCCTACAAGGCCGTTGTATTGCGGTAACAGCGGAACCACAATGCGACTCCTATCCGGTTTGGTCGCGTCTCGTCCACTGGACATTGTGATGCAAGGCGACGCCAGCCTGAGCCGCCGACCGATGAAGCGCATCGCCGAGCCGCTTCGCTTAATGGGAGCAAGTTTTGATGGAGACACTCCGCCGATCCACATTCGCGGCGGGAACTTAAAGGGCATCCATTACCAATCGCCAGTTGCCAGTGCGCAAGTAAAAAGCTGCACTCTTCTGGCTGGACTCCTTGCCGACGGAACCACCAGCGTCACCGAGCCGAGCCTGAGCCGCGACCATACCGAAAGGATGCTGAACGGAATGGGGATTACGGTCGTTCGAGAGGGCTTAACCGTTTCGGTCCAGGGCGGCCAACAGGGTCACGGTTTCGATTTCGACGTACCGGGCGATATCAGCAGCGCAACCTTCTTTATGGTTCTCGCAGCCCTCCTCAACGGAAGCCAGATCACAGTCAAGAATCTCGGCGTCAATCCTTCGCGCACCGGCCCTCTCGATATCTTCCGCCAAGTGGGCATCCCATTTGAACTTACGAATGAGCATGAATCGCTCGGCGAACCAGTGGCCGACGTCATCATTGGCACCGCGCCAATATTGCGGCCGTTTACTATCGAAGGTGATCTCGTGCCGAGGCTCATCGATGAGATTCCGATTCTCGCCGTACTCGCCACTCAATGCGAGGGCACCAGCATCATCCGCGACGCCAAGGAGATGCGGGTGAAAGAAAGCGATCGAATCGAGTTGGTCGCTTCGAACTTGGTCAGAATGGGAGCCAAGGTTGAAGTCTTTGAAGATGGCATGGCCATCGCGGGCCCCACTCCATTGAAGGGCATCCAAGTCGATTCCAAGCTCGATCACCGCATCGCGATGACGTTCGCCATCGCCGGATGTATTGCGAGCGGAACCACCAAGATCATCGGCGCCGAGAGCATCCGCACCAGTTTTCCCGACTTCGAGGAAGTCCTCGCGAGGTTAGCAATTCACTAATGGACACCAGCAAAGTCGTCATCGCCATCGACGGACCCGCGGGAGCAGGGAAGTCGACCGTCAGCAAAATTCTGGCTCGCAAGCTAGAAATTCGCTACCTGGATACAGGCGCGATGTACCGGGCTTTGGCTTGGAAAGCGCTGGGCCAAGGGCTCACTACCCACGACGGCGACGAAGCCGCTAAGGTTCTCGATGCCACCACGATCGATTTCGGACTCGGCGACCCTCAACCGGTCTTGGTGGACGGTGTCGATGTGACTTCTCAGATTCGTACACCAGAGATCGGGGAAGCCGCTAGCGCGATCAGCCAATTCACACCGGTGCGCCAACGAATGGTCGCCCGCCAGCAAGAATTGGTTGCGAGCGGCGGGGTCATCCTCGAAGGTCGCGACGTCACTACCGTCGTCGCGCCCAACGCGACGCTCAAGGTGTATCTCACTGCGAGCTTAGAAGAGCGCGCCTTACGGCGGCAGAAAGAATTCATCGCCAAAGGAATGGATTCGGAATTCACCGATGTTCGAAGCCAAATTCTCAATCGCGACCACCGGGATATCAGCAGGCAGGACAGCCCGCTGACCGTGGCTCCCGATGCGATGGTCGTCGAATCAGCAGAGCATTCACCCGAAGAAGTCGCCGGGATCATTACTAAACTACTCGAAGCAAAGCTCGAAGCGAAATCCTAAGGAAGGTAATCTCTATGGGCTGCCCGAACGAAAAGGGCAAGCCTAGAGACTACAAAAACCATGGGAAGTTATTTTGCCCCCCGTGACTGGGGAACTTTGCTCACCGCGATGATCACGCCTTTCAATTCCGACGGGGCCGTGAACTTCAAAGAAGCGCGGCGTATCGCCGCATTCTTGGTGGACGAGCAAAAAAATAACGGCATCGTGGTGAATGGTACGACGGGTGAGAGCCCGACCACAACCGAAGCCGAGAAGCTTCAGCTCATCGAAGAATTGCTTGACGAAGTTGGCGACCGAGCCGCCATTGTGGCTGGTTGTGGGACCTACAACACCGCCGAGTCAGTGCATATGACTAAAGAAGCGACGGCTCGCGGCGTGCACGGAATCATGCTTGTGAACCCGTACTACAACAAGCCGGGTCAACGTGGTCTTTACGCCCACTTCGCCGCTTGTGCAGAAGCTACCGAGCTTCCGGTACTGCTGTACAACATCATCCCACGCTCGTCGATCAACCTCGACACTCCGACCCTACTTGAGCTCGCGAAGATTAAGAACATCGTCGCGGTGAAGGAAGCAAGTGGCAACATCGCTCAGATTTCCGATGTGTGCGGAAGCGCGCCATCTGGCTTCCGAGTTTACAGTGGTGACGACGGACTCACGGTTCCGATCCTCAGCGTCGGTGGCTACGGCATCATCAGCGTAGCCGGTCACGTCATCGGCAAGCACATTCAGGACATGGTCCAGGCGTTTGCCACAAACCCGGCCAAGTCCGCCGAGATTCACCATAAGCTCATGCCAGTGGTCAAAGCATGTTTCTGTGCGCCAAACCCGGTGCCGGTGAAGTACATGCTCACCAAGATGGGCTTCGATTGCTTGGACGTTCGGCTTCCGTTGGTCGAATTGGACGCCAGCGAGAAAGCGATCTGCGATAAAGCGCTTGAGATTATCAAGTCGCTCCAAGTAGGACTTAACCACGCTACACCCCCAAGGGTGTAGCGTTGGCTAGCCCCCTCGCATTTCGTTCGATTCTGGGCCAGGAAGCTAACCATGCTGCTCCCCTGGGGGAGCTGTCGCGAGGGCTTTGCCGCGACTGAGGGGGTGGTCCCTGCCGACCGTCACCCGTCAATTTCTCAGCGGCTTACCTGTCTCGAGCATGTGCGCGATTCGCGCCTTCGTCTCTGGTCGCTGACACAGCACGAGGAACCGCTCGATTTCGAGCCGAGGTAAGTCCTCATACGAGGTGCTCTTGGTAAAGATGAACCGGTAATGCGACGCGATGAACTCGTCGTAGGCGGTTAATGTCCCTTCCTTCACCTTGCGAGAAATTTCTTCCTCGATCATGCCGTTCACAAACGGTGCCAGCGGTTTGAATGCGGGCATGTGACGCGGCGAGGTCGAGAGCGCGACCTCCTTTGCCTTGGTGACTAGCAAATCGGGATGGAAGACAATCGTGTCCTCGTCGGTGAGGTAGTTGTGAATATGAGCCTCGACCGCGTTGGTAAAAGTCGCACCTTCAGCCAGATTCACGACGGCTTGCTTGGTCACATTTGGCGTGTCCTGAGTGCGCATCCGCATCAGAGTGACACCCTTGCCGCCCGGCAGCAATCCGACTTTCGCCTCCGGCAATCCAATCGTGGCATCCGCGAGGGCCACCACGCGCTGGCAATTCATCGCGAGTTCAAAGCCCCCACCAAGCGCATAGCCATGCACAGCCGCGACCACCGGAGATTGCGACAACTTGTTGCCCAACCCCTGCAATCCTCGTAAGGCCTTCTCGATGCCTAACCAATCGCCTGCCTCGATGGCAGCTAAAAAGAACTTGAGATCGAATCCGACCGAAAATGCACGTCCGGAATTGGAAAGCACAAAGGGTCCTTTTCGGCCTTCCTCCAAAAATTGCGTCAGGTCTGCAACTCCAGCCGGAGTTACTACGCCCATCTTGGTCGAAAACTCGATCGATGAAACTCCATCCCCCAGATCTCGCAGAAGCAATGAGCCATAGGTTTCGGTTACTGGGTAGTCGGCCAATGCGCGATACTCCGGCTGAATAGGGACGGAAGAGTAGCCAGACTCATCGGTCTTGAGCTGCGTTCCGTTCACAAAGTACTTCTTCGGGGTGGGGAAGACCAAGTCGGAACCAATCGCATCGATGGTCTCAAATGGACCGACTTGCCAGCCGAATCCCCACTTCATGACATTGTCGAAGTCGGTAATCGAGTAGCTGATTTCGTCCTTGAGGTAGTCCGCGTAGCGGAGCGTGGGTAAAAGATACAGGCGCAGGAATTCACCTACCTCGTCCTTTGCGGACAAGGCGGACCGCAATCGCTCGCCAAAGGGAAGCTTTGCGTTGGAAGAAAGTGTCTCGTAATCCTGTTTGAAGGCTGGGCGGTAAGCGTTAGTCAAAAGATCGAAGACCATGAATTCGTTGCCAACGCGCTCGTAATAGCCTTTACCGACCTTGTTGCCGATGTGCCCGTTGCTCCGCAAATACTGAATAGAGCGTGGCGTCGTCAGAGTCCCAATGTAGGGATCGTTTGGACATCGAGCCAATTGGTTGGCGGCAATGTCTTCCATAATATCCAGACCCACGATATCGTTAAGTCGGAACGAGGCGGACTTTGGACGACCTAAGAACGGACCTGTGATTTCATCGACGAGTTCGACGCTCAATTGCAGCTTCTCGGCAACGTGAACCGCATGGAACATGCTCCACATCCCAAATCGATTCGCGATAAAGCCAGGAGTGTCTTTGGCGCGGACGACGCGTTTCCCGACACGCTTCTCCAGAAACTCCGTGACGATTGGCAGCAAGGCGACATCCGTCCGGTCGGTATCGATGAGCTCCAAAAGCTTGAGATAGCGAGGGGGATTAAAGAAGTGGGTGCCAAAGAACCGAGCGGCAAATGAATCGGAGCGACCTTCGAGAAGTCGCGCCAGCTCAAGTCCGCTGGTGTTGGTCGAAATCAATGTCGAATCTGAAATGATTCCTTCGAGCTTCTCGAACAGCGCTCGCTTGACATCTGGCTTTTCGACGATCGCTTCGCAAACCCAATCCGCCTCGGAAATCAGATGTAAACCATTATCGATCGAAGCCAATTTCACCTGGTCTGCGGTCTGCTTCACAAAGAAGTGCGGAGGTCGCGCAGATTTTGTACGATCGAACGCTGACCTGACGCTTTCCTCGGTGAGATCAAGCAAGCTCACCTGAAAACCAAGGTTGGCAAGATGCGCAGCGATTCCGCCACCCATTGTTCCCGCCCCTATTACGCAAACTTTCCGGCCGTTCATCAGCCGATCTTGAAGCGTCATTTGATTCATTTAGACTCCGAAAAGGATACCCATCGCATATACAACCTGAATTGCTAGGTATAAATACCGAAAATACAACAAGCATCCGCTAAAATAATCATGAACATGAGTGAGGTAACCCCACATAGCTGGCTTTAGAGGCCGCCGACCCGTTCGGCAAGAACCAAGTCCGGAGATCAACGGACGACTCCTGCGATTCCCAGAATTGCGCGTTATTGGCGCGGAAGGAGAACAATTAGGCGTCATCTCATCGCGAGACGCCCTCAATCAAGCCCGAGATAACGGCATGGATCTGATCCTTGTTGCCGCCCAGGCAAGCCCTCCCGTCGCAAAAATTGCCGATTATGGCAAGCATAAATACCTCGAAGGTAAATCTGGCAAGGATAAAAAGCCCAAAGGACAGGAAACAAAGGGTATAAAGATAAGTCCACGTATCGCAGAGCACGATATGGAGTTTCTTGCGCGCAACGCACGAAAGTTCCTGGAGCACGGAGACAAGGTCAAAGTGACGTGCATGTTTCGACAGCGCGAGTTGACTCACCCTGAAAATGGGAAGAAGCGACTCGATGCGTTCGCAGCAGGGCTCGATGACTGCTCGGTCGTGGAAAGAGCACCGCAATTGGACGGACGTCAGATGATCATGATTCTGAATCCGAAACCGGGAGCAAAAAAGAAAGATGCCAAAAATTCGAACGAACAAGACGGCGGCGAAGCGGTTTAAGATCACCGGAACCGGGAAGATCACCCGACGCAAGTCGCACAACAGTCACCAGTTCCTTCACAAGCGAAAGAGCGCTCGACGCGCCCTGGAAGCAGAGCCGGTACTGTTCAAAGGCGAGAATAAGCGAGTCAAGCGGCTTCTCGTAATGTAGTTTTGCGGCTCCGCCCATGTGCGGAGCTTGCCCCGACCCTTTACCGCTACCGCCAAGTGAGGCTGGGAACCGGTGGACAGATAAGAACAAGGAAAACAAATGGCAAGAATTAAGCGTGGCCTAATGCGCCACAAGCGCCACAAGAAGATCATCGGAAAAGCCAAGGGCTATTTCGGACGTAAGAAGAACGTCTTTAAGAGAGCTCACGAACAGGTTATGAAGGCTGGCCAGTATGCCTTCCGAGACCGACGTGCTAAGAAGCGAGATTTTCGACGACTTTGGATCGCTCGTATCACAGCTGCCTGCTCGGAGAGCGGCATCAAGTACAGCCAGCTGATCCACGGCCTCAACTCGCAGGGCATCCAAATCAACCGAAAGATGCTCAGCGAACTTGCGATTCAAGACATCAATGCCTTCAAGGCCGTTGTCGAGCAAGCTAAAAAGGGCCTTTAGTCAGAACGCAGAGCTCAGTAATCAGGGCCCAGAAATGGGTGTGATCCAAAGAGGATTGCACCCATCTTTTTTTGCCTGCCAGTACACTGAGTTGCGATGATCATCCCTTTTGCGATCGCAGCAATACTGCATCAAACGGCGAAGCCAGTATCGTGTCGATGGCGAGATGAATTCGATCATCCATCCGAGTGGAAGCACATAGCGGCATCGAATAAGCCAAGTCTCGACTGGTCGCGGCCCGGCAAACTTGGTTTAACATTGCCCCATGTTCCGCGAGACTGGCCATATCAGTACCAGTGGGCGGCACTCACCAAAACGGTCACTCTGGACATGACCGCCGCACCATTCCTTACCGCCCGAGTCACGGAACTTAAAGGCTATGCCCACCTCGATATCGACTTCATGTCGAATGATAAGGTCTTATCTCAACTAAGATCGTCGACGATCGAGAGTCCGGGAGTCATGTGGCTCGATATGAGCGACCGAGTGTTCCCAGGTACTTACACCTTCCGAATCAGAATCGTTGCTGGTGGCCCAAACGAAGGGTGCAATGCCATGTACGACTGGCTGCGCCTCACTTCGGTCGAAGATGGCAAACGTTTATTGGCAGACCCAAACGTGCTTACAGTCACTGGTCCCCCGTCACACTGAACGCAGACTAAACTAGGGCCATGCTTTTCGAATACTCGCCCGAGGAGTCGACGTTCCTCGCGAAGGTGCGCGAGTTCGTCACCACCGAAGTCCTGCCATTTACTCGGGAGTGGGAAGCAAACACCGCTTTCCCCGACGAAATTTGGCCAAAGCTTGGCCAAGTCGGACTCTTGAATATGGCCCTCCCCAAGACTTTGGGTGGGTCGGGTATGAGCTGCGTTGGATACACGGAAGCATGCCGTGAACTTGCCAAAGGCGATCCAGCTCTATCGATGAACGTCGCGGCGATCAACGCCCTTTGCGTCGCCCACTTCGCCGAGTTCGCCTCCAACGAGCAACAAGCGAAGTACTTGCCGGGCATCATCACCGGTGAAATCAAGTTGGCCTGGGGTCTCACAGAACCCGATGCCGGATCGGATGCCCGTCGCGTGAAAACAAAGGCCGAGCCAACCGAGAGACAAGGCTACTACAAGATCAACGGCCGCAAGATGTTCATCTCGAACGGTGGCAAAGCTGACCTCATTGTCCTAATTGCGAGAACTTCCGATACGGAACTGAGCGCGTTCTTGATGGAAACCGATCAGCCTGGATTCAAGCTGGAGAAAAGAATCCACACCGTCGGAGTTTGTGCTTCGAACACGGTGCAATTCAGCCTAATCGATGCGGTCGGTTGGCACACGCCTTGCACTTTTGAGCAGGCAATTGGACTCTTGTATCGCGGTCGTCTGGGAATCGCAGGAATGGCGCTTGGCATCGCCGAGAAGGCATTCGAATTGACTTTGGAGTACGCCAAGCAACGCGAGCAGTTCAACCGCAGGCTTGCCGATATGCAATCTGTGCAGAACATGCTTGCGGATAGCGCGATGGAGATTCGGGCGGCCCACCTTCTTCTCCTCGATGGTGCCAGAAAGTACGACGCTGGCCTCCCCATCATTACCGAATCTTCATTCGCAAAGCTCTACGCGAGCGAAACCGCGAACCGAGTAACGAATCGTGCGATCCAAATACATGGCGGTCGCGGCATGATGAAAGACTTCCTTGTCGAGAAGCTTTGGCGGGACGCCAAGCTAACCGAAATCGGCGAAGGATGTTCGGAAATTCAAAGACTGGTGATAGCGAAACAAGTTCTGAAGTAATAATAAGTCTATGACATCTATTTTGGCGCTCGCCCTTCTGACTCAGGGGGCTGCCCAAGCGAAGCCCGTCACTCTCGCACGCAAGTTCAAACAAGGCGAGAAAATGAGCTATTCCTGCCGAGCAGACTTTGTCGAAGAGCAAAGGTCAGGTTCCTTGCAGGTCTTAATTCCCCAAGACGAATCGGTCGGATACCACTACACAATGACCGTTCAAAAAATGAAGGCGGACGACGTTGCTGAAATTCTGTACCAGCGCCCCTCGATGGAGATCACTATGGGTGACTCCGCCGAAGAGGCCGCAAAGACGATGACCGAAAAGGTCGACTTCAAGCTCCTGCTCGATGTTAGCCCGGTGAATGACATCGTCGCCGAGAAAGATTTGAATCCGCCCAAGAAAGCCAAAGATGGCTTCTACAGGAATCCCGTCATCGAGAAGATAATGCGGCAAGGAAACGCCTCGGACCGCGTAGCCCTTGGCCTCCTATTCTCGTACAAAGATGAGATTCAGCGGCTCGCTTTCTTTGTGGGACCTCTGGATAGCGGCCTCGACATCTCGCCCAAGTTTCCGTTCGATGAAGTGAATGTTGGTACCACTTGGAAGAGCACAGTTGGCTACACGCCACAGAAGCTGAAGGACTCAGGAGGCAAGTCGGCGGTCCAGCGAATCGACTACACGTACACCTACATGGGCTTAATGAAGGACAAGACGGGTAAGGACGTCCATCGAATTCAGGCCAAGACCAAGGTTGAAACGGATCTTATCGAATACGCGCGACAATTGGTTGGCGGTTCGGCATCGTCATCGTTCCTCAAGTCGGTTCCACTTGGTTATGAAGCTACGATCGATTTCGATCTCGACCCAGCTAACTGCCACCTTCTTCGCGTCGCGGCAACGTCCAGTGGGCATTTCGAAATTGAACCGAAGGGTGGCGAGCAGGCACTGCTGGAAAATAAGTTTAAGGGCAAGACTAAGATCGTTCGCGACGGTTATGCCATCCTCCCCGCGACAAGTGCAACTACGCCTCCTAAAGGTGGCAGCAAGGTCAAAGGCGGCGGCAAAAACTGAATTCTAAACCGGGAGAATCCATCTACCCGGTTTTTGCGTCCTATGTTACGTGGGATTGCATCCGCAGTCTAGGCCGATTCGGCAGCACGAGGGAGTTTCCGAACGCACATTAGAGATCGCCTTGGCGTTGGCCATGGGCGTCGTCGTGTGCTTTGTCGCTCGTCTGGTCGGCGGCTCCACCAGTTGGGCGGGTCTCTCCGGAGTTTATTGTCTTGCGTGTTACCTGCAGGGAAAGATGCTCAAACGCTCTTTCGTCGTCCAAATACCCTTCCTTATCGTTTGCGCGGTAAAGGCGCCAGTCCTAGGATTCATTTTCCTGGCCCAATACGCGCTTACGACACTCATAGCTTCGCATGTCAGTCTGAAGCGCCTGGGAGTTATTTTGGCGTCCGAAACGATCACTTATTCGGTGCTCGCTTTAACGCTCTCTCATGTAGCCCCTGAGTTGTGGCTATTCTCCGGTCTGGCCTACGTATGCCTGCGAACACTTGGCTCGATGGCGATCGCGAATAGGTCTGGTGCACCTGTTGATGTCGGCGCAATTTCGGGTAGTTGGGCGTTCGTTACTTCTCAGGCTTTTGTATCGACCGCAGTCGCGATGTTCTACTACGAACGGGCCGAAGTAACCACCGTCCTTTGGCTTTCTTACCTGATGGTCTCCGTGTTCTGGATTTACACGATTCTGCTGTACCAACGCGGCCAAGATGAATTCGGCAAAGGCGTAGTTGCACTGAGCAATCTCCTCAACTACTCGCATATTTACACCGGCAGCCATTCGCGACGAGTGGCTTACTTAGCCCGTGAGACTGGTCGTAGACTGGGAATTCCAGAGTGGAAACTGGATCACCTCGTCCACGCCGCACTGTTGCACGACATCGGAAAAATCGCCGTAAGCGAGAAGATTCTCGAAAAGCCGGGCAAGCTCACCGACGAAGAATTTGACGAGATCAAAAAGCACCCGGCAACGGGCCAGAAGATCGTCTCTCACCTGACGGAAATGAAGGTGATGAGTAATTGGATTCGCCACCATCACGAAAGATTCGATGGCCGCGGCTACCCAGATGGTCTGGATAAGAAAAAGATTCCCCTCGAAGCACACGTAATCTGTGTCATCGATGCCTACGACGCCATGACAGGCACCAGCGCCGATGGCCACCGCCGACTTTATCGCGATCCGGTTTCTTCCGAGGAGGCCATCGCCGAACTTAAACGATGCTCCGGATCACAGTTCGATCCGAAGATCGTCAAGCAATTCGTTCGCGTCATCGAAGAGCGCAAGGGGAAACTCCATTGATCACACTTGGAATCGCCATCACGTTCTGCGTGTGTTGCGCCGCATTTGCGCTGATTCATCTCCCCATGATCCGGTCGGCACGGATGACTCAACTTGGTCGCTCGATCGCGACGGCAGTGGAGTGTCGAAGTCCCTTCCTCGACGGAATGTTCGAGGAGATCAGCGAACTATCTGAACAGATTGCCCGAGATCTTGGTCTCAACAAGCGAGACTACGAAGCCACACGCGTCTCCTCGCTCCTTTGTGATATCGGACTGTGCAGCGTGCCGAGCGGCATTTTGCAGAAGACAACCGAATGGTCACCCGAAGAACAAGCCCTCTTCGATCGTCACACGGAGATTGGAGCATCCATCGTACGCCAGTCAGCCCTTCTGCGAAAGTACGCCACCATCGTCCAGCATCACCACACGAAATTCGAAGTCGAACCACGAACTCCGGTTGCGTCCAGAATTATTGGCGTCGCCGCCGACTTTGTCCGCTATAAACGCGTTCACGGCCCCGCAAGAGCGCTCACCGCGATCGAAAGACAGTCCGGTGTGCAGTATGATCCTGTGGTGGTTGAATCGTTGAAGGAGCTTATCTCCGTCCAGTGAAAGAGAAGTTTTATAAGCACCCGGCGTTCTGGATCTTCGTCGCGGCGTTCATTTTTCGCATCGTGGGAGTCCGATGGGGCTTGCCCAACGAGATGCGCAATTTCAGCCTTCACCCCGACGAGCAGGTGAATCTGATTTACGCTCGGAACATCGTCCCGACCCAACTGCATTTTCTGCCTGGCGCTTATAACTACGGCACCCTCTATCTCACTTTGCTACGAATCGTGAGCGACGTCGTTATCCAGTACGGTGGCGGTCTGGACCAATCCGGACAGATTCCGCCGGCGCTGCTCGCCCAAGTTCACCTCGCTGGCCGATTGCTCAATTGCTTGTTCGGCGCTGGACTGGCGGCCCTGACGTTTTGCCTTGCAAGACGTAATCTCGGGCAGGTCAGCTCGATCGTGGCTGGCGCAATCGTTGGCGTGGCGCCCGCACTCCTCGTTCATTCGCGGTTCCAAACCGTCGATATGTTGGCCACTTTGTTAGCAATTGCTTCGGTTTACGCCTGCGTTCGCCTCGTCGAACCGGAAGCAGCAATCGTGAAATGGTCGGTCTGGGCTGGAGTGTTTGCCGGCCTGAGCGCAGGGACAAAATATATCGGTATCGTCGCAGTGTTCGCGCTCTTGGTGGCCGCCTTCGCAATCAAGAAGCCGAAAGCATTCTTCATTGGGATTGTTGGCGCTCTCGCCGCGTTTGTGATCTCCACACCTGGGTGCATCTTCGACCAGCAAGCATTCGTGCGCGATTTCATGTTCGAGCTGAACCACTCGAAAATGGGTCACGACGTCGTCTTTGCAGAAACGTCTCCTGCCTTGCTCTTCCACATCGGCAACTTGAGTTCAGGAGCGAGCATCCTCACGGTCCTTGTCGGCGCGATTGGCTTAGGAATGGCGGTCAAAGGCAAGCAGCTTTGGGCCATTCTCCTGGTCGCGTTCTTCGTCGCCTACTACCTTGGCGTGTCAGGTGGGCAGATCAAGTTCATGCGGTACATCCTCCCTCTGATTCCAATTCTTGCGGTCGGAGTCGGCGTCGTGGTAGAGAAGCTCTATTCGGCCGAGAAACCGAAACTTGGTCTAGCTCTCGGGCTCCTCGTGGTCGGCGGTGTTGACTTTGGTAACTTGGTACAAGGCGGATCCTTTACTTACTTGATGGTAACACCCGATCCTCGAGATGAGGCTGGTAAATTCCTGGCGAGCAAAGGACCAACCACCGTCGGCTTGGTCGATGATCCGTGGTTCTGGAGCCCAACCGTGAATCCTAACGTCGATGTCACCCGTATGATCGGCCCTGGCCAACTCATTCTTCTCTGGCAGAGCTGGGAGAATCCCAGAGTCGTCCGTCATTTGCCGGCCGATCCGCGGGAGCGAATTCGCTGGGATCCTCTTCTTCTCACCGAAGACAAGCCAGAGTACGTGTCGTTCACGTCCTTCGAGTACGTGCCATTTATGCGTATGTCGCAGGCGAAGCCGACCACGGACCCGGAGAAATCGGATGCGGCGCGCTATGACGACTTCATGACGAAGCTGAATGCGGACTACACAAAGGTCTTCGACAACGACCAGTATCACACGCCGATGGTGGAAGATATGGAGTACGTGCGCCCGCACGTGTTGGTATGGCAGCGCAAGCAGACAGCCTCCGCGAAACCGTAGAGTGGTTTCTCGACTATCTCAAAGTCGAGAAGGGTGCCTCGCCGCATACCCTTGAGGCGTACTCGCGCGATCTGGACGAATGCATCGCCCTTTTCGCTGCCGACCTCACGGGTTGGGAAGCGATCGACCAGGATCATCTTCACCGCTTCGATGCATTCTTGTCTCGCCTGGATTCGAAGCGCACCGCACAGCGCAAGGCTAGCTCTCTGCGAAGCTTTCTCAAGTTCCTTCGACGAAATGGAGTGGAGTTTGACGTCGATCTGCCTTCGACGGGGGGATTCAAAGTAGGGAAGCGACTGCCCAAGGCCCTCGAGTCGGCATCGGTGGAAAGGATGCTGGCCTTGGACGAGGATTCACGTACGCAAAAGCGCAACCTGGCGATCCTCGAACTGCTCTATGGTGCGGGTCTACGTGTGACGGAACTGATTCAGCTCGATGTGACGCAAGTTGATTTTGATTCGAGAGCGATTCGAGTTACAGGAAAGCGAGGGAAAACGAGGATCGTTCCCCTGCCAGAACAATCATGCGAGGCTCTAAGGCACTACGTCGATGACGTCCGCCCCGAGTTCATCAAGGCTCCGAGCGGCTCGGTCTTTCTGTCTAACCGCGGACGACCACTCTCGCGACAGGCCGTCTATTCGCTCATTCAATCCATCGCCACCAGCGCTGGAGTCGGAGCGAAGATCGGTCCGCACACTTTGCGGCACACCTATGCCGTCCATCTGCTCAAAGGTGGAGCGGATCTGAGAGCGGTCCAGGAACTGCTCGGCCACGAGTCGGTCGCGACGACCCAGGTGTACACCGAGCTTCAAACCGACGAGGTCCGGAGCCGGTACGTCAAAGCTCATCCACGGGGTTAGTGGAAGAGTTCGCTGCGGGGCTCGACGTCTAGGCTCATCGTCGATCGCTCGCCTTTTGCCAGACGAGTTGATCCCGCTAACCCAATCATCGCTGCATTGTCCGTACAAAGCTCGAAATCGGGAATCATGACTTCAACACCATAGCGCGCGCCCAGAACCTCGACACGGGAACGAAGTTCCTCATTGGCCGCCACTCCCCCGCACAGCTCAATCGAAGCGGGGGTGTAATCCTCGATGGCATGAGTCAATTTGGAAATGAGCGAGTCGCAAATAGCAGCCTGCAGGGACGCGCATGCATCGGGAACATTGAGGGCACTGCCCTCGGCTTCCACGAGCCGAAGCATCGCCGTCTTCAATCCGCTGAAGCTGAGGTCGTATCGTTCTTTGGCGAGTGCACGTGGAAGATCGTATCGCTTGGGGTTCCCCTGCTTGGCAAGTTCTTGTACCCGACGCCCACCGGGATACCCGAGTCCGAGGAGTCGGGCGCCTTTGTCGAACGCTTCGCCCGCGGCATCGTCTCGGGTTTGGCCAATCAGATCGTAAGAGCCGAAATCTTTCATCAGCACCAACTCGCTATGTCCCCCCGAAACCAGCAGAGCCACAACAGGGAACTCAATGTTGTCTCGCCCTGCTAAACACGCCAGGAGATGCCCTTCGAGATGGTCTACCCCAATGAGGGGAATCCGGCGGGAATAGGCGAACGCTTTGGCCGCCGTC
>CAMFIS010000036.1 GCA_945952345.1 uncultured Fimbriimonas sp. | reverse complement strand
AATCCCGCCAAGCCTTCCTTTTTTCGCGTCGACATCGCCATCAGAGTCCGGCCGCCTTGCGCGCTTCTAATCGCCGCTCGTACTGTTCCAGCTTGGGCTGCATGCGTGCATCCACGTTCTTGAGGGCCTGTTCGGGAGTGACGTTCATCAGCTGGACTTCATCCATCATCGTGTTGATCTCCGCCTGCATCTCGGCCCAAATGGCTGTCTTCGGTGTTGCAAATGCGTTTGGTTGGTAAGCCATGTCATCAAACAGCTTGATCCTTGGGTTCTCGTGCTTGGCCCAGAACTCGGGGGTCTTGTCTCGCAACGGCGACGACTTCTTTTGACCCAAGCAAAGTTTCTCCATCGGACCGGTGCTTTGCATGTACTTTAGAAACTTGATCGCTTCCTCTCGATGCTTGCAGCCGTGAACGACGACGAAGATGTCCTGGTCGATGATCGTATGTCCTTTAAGGTCGGGGCGGTCCTTAGGATAGGGGAACGCAACCGCGTCCCACTTCAGCTTCGGATTGTATTTCTGAATGAAGTTGTTCATCCAGACGCCCTGAATCTCCATTGCCACCTTGCCATCCAAGAATGCATTTTGCGGCGAGGCAAAGGTTCCAAATCCACTTTTGAACGATTGCAAAGGCAACGGACCAAACCTCTTAGCGTACGACTGAATCCATGTAAGTGCGCGGACATTCTCAGGAGTAAACATTGTGATCTTGTCTTTGCCGTTCCAAAGCGATCCGCCGAAGTAAGGACCCCAACACCAAGACCACCAACCGGGCTCGCCGGGCATGAATCCAGCCATTGTGACCTTTCCGCCTTCGACTTTGGTGATCTTGTTCACCATCTCGTCCATATCCTCGATCGTCTCGGGAGCTTTGCTGTAACCGGCGCTGGCAAGGATATCCGTGTTGACGTGGAGAGCGACCGTCGCCGGCGTGGCGGGCAGCGCCATGGTGTGTCCGTTGTACTGGATCACATTCCAGTAGCCCGGTACATACTTCTGTTCATTCCATCCGTTGGCCTTGCAGTCGTCATCGAGGATGTCAATCGCTCCGTTATCCGCGAATTGCGGAATCTGCGAGGCGCTGAGGAGCGATATCTCAGGAGGAATACCGGCTGAAGAACTGATCAGGGTTTTGGTATCGTTGCCGGTCAGGGAGAGGAGGTCGACGAAGATTTCGTTTTGCGACTTGTTGTAGTCGTCGACGACATTCCGGAAGGCATCGAATTCAAATTCCGTCCATCCCACCCAAACCGCGATGTGGGTTCTTGTACGATCGACGGGGGGCCGAATCCGAATTTCGGTCCCGACCAAAGCTAAGAGGGCACAACCAATGAGTCCAGGAAAGAAGTAGTCGCCGAGCTTGGACATCGTGGGGTTTCAACATCATAACAAAGAATTCCGGTTTGGCGCAATCGAAACCGGCAAATACGCACATGTGACTGGGTCCCGCTCAAATTCATCTCACACTCTCCCACCAACTTGAGATAACATCACATGCATGGCAATGGGGCCGACCAAACTGGGCAAGACGGCACTTCGGTGCGCCCTAGTTGGCTGCCTCCCAGCGGCATTGCTTGCCCGCGGCCAGCAAACGCAAACGATAACATTCAGCAATTCGGTGCAAGGCATCTTCAAAGCCAAGTGCCTCCAATGCCATTCCGGGCCGCAACCAGACGGAAAGCTCGCCCTCGATACCTTCGCAAATGCGATGAAAGGCGGGTCCAGCGGCAAGTTGTTTGATTCGAAGGACTCGGACAAAAGCCTTCTGATGATTCGATTGCTCGGCAAAGGAGGACTTCCACGCATGCCGATGGGCTTTGCGCCTCTGCCGGAGAAAGACATTCAAACGATTCGCGCTTGGATTGCGAGTGGCGGACTGGAGGGCGAGAAAACCAAGAAGACTCACTGGGCTTATATCACTCCGGTTAAGCCTCCCATTCCTTCAATCAAGACCAAGTGGGCGCGAAACACGATCGACCTTTTCGTGCAGAAGAAACTCCTTGACGAGAAGGTCGACACTTCGCCCGAAGCGGATCGCACCACTCTGATTCGTCGACTAACGCTCGATCTAACCGGTCTTCCGCCAACTCCGACGGAAGTTGACGATTTCAATGCCGACCGCGGTCCCAACGCGTATGAGAAAGTTGTCGATCGCCTCCTAAAGAGCGAGCATTTTGGAGAGAGAATGGCCTTGCCATGGCTCGACGCCGCCCGCTATGCCGATAGCAACGGCTTCCAAATGGACGGCGACACCTACCAGTACGTTTGGCGCGACTGGGTGATCAAAGCCATCAACGACAACATGCCATTCGATCAATTCACGATTAAACAGTTGGCAGGCGATCTCCTTCCCAATCCTAGCCAAGACGATCTTGTAGCGACCGGATTCAATCGCAACCACATGCTGAACGGCGAAGGCGGCGCCATTCCTGAGGAACAGCGAAACGTCGGTCTTTTCGACCGTGTTGAAACGACATCGACCACGTGGCTAGGTCTTACCATGACTTGCGACCGCTGCCACGACCACAAGTACGACCCCTTCAAACAGAAGGACTATTTCAGCATGATGGCGATGTTCAACAACGTGCCTGAAAGCGGGGTGCCGTCTGACAACGACGGCAAGCATTACATCGCAAAGCCTTGGATCTATGCGGGGAGCCCCGAGCAAATGCGCCAGATGAAAACGCTTACGAGTGACCTGGAGTCCGCAAAGAAGACAGCCGAGCCGCTCGAGAACAATCCTGAAACGTATTCGAAGTGGCTTCAATCGAACCCAAAGACCGGCAACAAGGACATCGACGCCATTCTCGCCATCGAAGAAGCCAAGCGAAATCAAAACCAGAAGAATCAGCTTCGCGGTTTCTATCTCGACAATGCCCTTCCTTCCCCTGCTTCCGAGGCAAGGAAGAAGTGGAAGGAGCTGGAAGTTCAGCTCAACGAGCTGAAGAAGAACACTCCACAAGTGATGGTGATGTCCGACTCGATGCCGCGAAAGACCTTCATCTATTCCCGTGGTGACTACACTTCCCCCCTAGGCGAAGTCAAACCCGACACACCCGACACGCTGCCAAAGCCCGCCCAGCAAATCAAGAATCGCCTCGACTTCGCCCAATGGGTGGTCAGCCCTCAGAATCCCCTTACCGCACGCGTCGCCGTCAACCGAATATGGCAAACCCTGTTTGGCAAAGGTCTGGTAAGGACTCCCGAGAACTTTGGCGTGCAAGGCGAACCGCCCACGAATCCAGAGCTTCTCGATTGGCTCGCCGTGGACTTTCGAGAGCACAACTGGGATGTCAAGCGCTTCGTTAAACAGATCGTGATGAGCGCGACTTATCGCCAGTCTTCCCGGGTAACTCCGGCGATGAAGATCAAGGACCCGGACAATCGCCTTATGGCCCGAGGTGCCAGATACCGGATGTCTTCCCTTCTTCTCCGCGACCAAGCCCTCGCGAGCAGTGGGCTTCTGAACTCCACCATGTTTGGCAAACCCGTCTATCCCTACCAACCCAAAGGCATCTGGGACGGACTGAACATCACCGACGAACGCGACTTCAGTTATCCCCAATCAACCGGCCCCGACCTTTATCGACGAAGCGTTTATACCTTCTGGCGGCGCACCGTTTCACCTGGCGATATGTTCGATACATCGAGTCGCCAGATCTGCACCGTCCGGCAGTCATACACTTCCACCCCGCTCCACGCGCTCACGACTCTCAACTCAGTGACGTGGGTTGAAGCAGCCCGCGCGCTGGCGCAAAGCGTTTTCCAAGCCTCGAATGACCCAGATGCGAGACTGAAAGAAGCCTTCCGCCGAGTATGCGCAAGAAGACCCCAACCCGATGAGCTGTCGATCCTGCGACGCTCACTTGAACGAGCCAAAAAGATTTACGAAGCGAATCCGAAACAAGCCGAAGAGTTTCTCAAGCAAGGTGAATCACCCCGAGACAATTCGATACCCATGACCGAGCACGCCGCCTACGCCAGCGTCTGCCTCGCCATCTTCAACCTCGACGAGGCCCTAACCCGAGAGTAGCCATGAACCCATTTTTTGAACGTGACCTCCGCCTTTCTCGCCGACAGCTCTTCGGCAAGGCCGCTAGTGGAATCGGCATCTGGGCTCTCAACTCTCTTCTTGCCCAAGACGCTTATGGCATGCTGCTGCCGCAAAACAAAGCAAAGAACGGACTGCATTTTCCGGCTAAAGCCAAGAGGGTGATCGTCCTCTGGCAAGGCGGGGCTCCCTCGCAGGTCGACCTCTTCGATTATAAGCCCGACCTATTTAAACAAAGACTCCAAGAGCTTCCAGAATCGGTCCGAAAGGGCAAACGACTCTCGACAATGACGAGCGGGCAAGCTCACTTCCCCATCCTTCCCGCAATCAAACCCTTCAAGCAGTACGGCAAGTCGGGAATGTGGCTGAGCGAGATGCTTCCCCATACCGGGGGTATCGCCGATCAAATCTCGCTGATCAAGTCGATGAACACCGAGGCAGTTAACCATGCTCCCGGCGTCACGTTCTTCCTTACCGGCAGCCAAATCCCGGGCCGACCGAGCATGGGCGCTTGGTGCGCCTACGGACTCGGCAATATGACCGAGGATCTCCCCGCATTTGTCGTCATGACTTCCGCCGACGAAAAGAAGACTTGCGGCCAGCTTTTTTACGACTACTACTGGGGCTCAGGATTCCTGCCGTCCAAGTACCAGGGCGTTCGTTTCCGCAGCGAGGGCGACCCCGTGCTGTATCTCACCAATCCTCCGGGTATGCCGCCTGAACTTCGTCGCGGCGTTCTCGACGACATCGACGCTCTGGATAAGAAGCGCCTCGCCGACTACGGGGATCCCGAAATTGAGTCCCGCATCGCTCAATACGAGCTTGCATTTCGAATGCAAACCAGCGTTCCCGACCTCAACGACATCTCAAAGGAACCCAAACACATTTTGGAAATGTACGGTCCCGACGTCTAGACAAAGGGCACGTACGCTCACAACTGTCTCCTCGCCCGTCGCCTGATTGAACGGGGGGTTCGCTTCGTACAACTCATGCACTCGGGTTGGGATCAGCACAGCAACATTAGCTATCAACTTGAGAACCAATGCCGCGACACCGACCAACCAAGCGCCGCGTTGGTAAGGGACCTGCAGCAGCGCGGACTACTGGATGACACGATCGTGATTTGGTGCGGAGAATTCGGTCGCACCGTCTTTGTTCAGGGCGATATCAACAACGCGAACGGCCATGGACGCGACCACCTCGGCAGCTGCTACAGCCTATGGGTCGCCGGAGGTGGATTCAAAGGTGGGACGGTCTATGGAGAGACGGACGACTACAGCTACAACGTCGTTAAAGACCCGGTCGATGGCCACGACCTCTGTGCCACCATTTTGCACCAACTCGGCATCGACCACGAAAGGCTCACGTATCGCTACCAAGGACGGGACTTCCGCCTGACCGATGTTAGCGGTCAAGTTGTCAAAGGTGTTCTGACCTAGGACCCACAATTAGAAATCCGAAAGAATGGGAGGGTACTTAAGTTCCAAGTGATAGTATCAAGATGGCATCTATGATGCCAAGGGTCTTTGTTGGAATGAAATCTAAACTTGCTTTTCTATCATTGGGCATTCTCGCTACTGCGGTCGCAACCGCGCAACGAGCGCCAACCGTCTCCTACACCGTCACGGGATCCGCTGGCGCATGGGACCTAAACTTTACCGTGACAAGCAATTTTCTCGGTGGAGAGGGGCAATTCTACTTCTTCGGCGTCCTTCTCGATTCGGGTGGGAATGTCCAAAGTTCACCAGGAAATTGGGATCCAACCGTGTGGCCAACTTGGGACAACTCCGCATACGGTGGCTCCTCGACCGTCTATAACAACAACTGGATCAACCAGCCATTAGACAATACGATTGGGGAAGGGAGCAGCAAATCTGGATTCGTTGCCCGCTCTACGGATGCAGTAGCTCCTACTTCGGTTAAGTTCTTCGCATTCGCGTTTAACGGAACCTACGGTGGCAATGACTTCTTCAACGGTCCTACGAATCCTGGATTCGAGGGCGTTGCGAATGCCTCCTCAGTACCGGAACCCGCTTCAATGGCCGCCCTCGGGTTAGGCGCACTTGCGCTGGTGCGACGGCGGCGAGCTTCGAAGTAGGCATTCAAAATCCTACGCGGCTTCTTGACTTTTGGTCAGGAAGCCGTTTCCATTTGTACGGTCGGCTGACGGAGTCCAATCGCAGCTAAAAGCGAGCCGTCCTTTTCAACCTGCTTTTCTAACCACCGGGCATGAGCGTAGAAGAACAGGTTATGAATGATCATCGTAGCCCCGAACAGCCAAAGTCCAAAGGCGAGCATGATACCTATGTGCATTCCGATCAACGCGACAACCACCACGAGTCGGCACTTTCGGAAGAACGCCAGGAAATAGAGGGTCTCGAAAACAACGACGGAGAAGCACATAATCTGGAGCAACCACGGCCAGTGGCCGAGGAAGGTCAAATCGAAGAGCCGCGTTCCTGTCGAATCCGATCGATACATCGCTCGCCACATGGCCTCTCCCGTTTGCCATTGCTTACCGATTCCCTTTGAGATGCCCGTATAGAAATAGGCGATGGCAAGATGAATTTGGAATCCTAAACCAACGAGCCGAGCCAAACGAGCCTGATCAAACCCATTCGCCTGCACCCACTTTGCCTGAGTGAGTGACCACAACATCGAGTAGAGTAAGCCAATGTGCAGGAACTCGTACAGTCCGTACACCGCGCCCATCATCGTTTGCTTGATAAAGACGAATGCGAAGAAATAGAAAACAAGGCAGCGCCAATCTCGGGGGCGAAAGAAAGCAAGAACGCAACCCAGCATAACCGCCCCATACGCAATCTTCAGGGTCAGATCTTGATACTGTAACAAGTGGAATTTTCGCAACAACGTCCAGACAGAAAACGGCGCTTCTTGTGAAATGTCGAGAAAGATTTCTTGCCGAATCGCGCCGCCTGAGCCAAATAGGTCGAGGAATGCTCGGCTAATCCAGACCAAGCTGATGAGAGATATGACTGCCAGCGCCTGGACGAACCATTCGAATGGCTCACGCTTATCGATAATAGAAAAAGCTTTCGATCGTAATCCACTCACGAGCGGTCCCCCATTTTTCTTGAAGCGACGGGATAAGTTCCGCCTGGTACTGGATGATCACCGAATCGACGTCAGGATAATGAGACATCGCGTAGGCTGAGATCGACTCGGCGACGGGCTTCCGACCGGGAGTTCGGAGACCAATTCCAACAAAAGAGTTGAGAAAGTGCTGCGATTCGCCCTTCAAGCCAAGGCTCAAGGGTCGCCAATTGGTAAATCCCCGTTTGCACCCGAGCACCTGAATGCGAGATTCGCTGGCGACGCCAGGAGCGTAGAATCCAAATCCCTGCGTCGCTGTGAAGATGCTGCCATATTGCTCGACCACAGGAGGATAAGGTCGCATCTTCATTTTCGAAAGTTCGGCATCGCTAAGACTGACTAAGAACCCTCGGAAGCCAGATACAAAGACAAGACAGAGGTGAAGCCCGAGTACCAGAGCGAACACTTTGGTCGTTCGGTTTGGCTTCGCCTCTGCCATGTTTGTCGTTCAGCGAATTACTTTCCAGTGGCTAAGCCAGATGCTGCATCTCGCCAGAATCGGCCTTGCTTCTCCATCGCGTACTGAATCATGACCTGCTTGAACTGTTCGGGACTCATTCCCATGTCCTTGGGCGTAATGTGAGCAGAAATTCCTGCGGGTGAAGCCATGCCTTTCATTCCGCCGGCAGTTCCCGTTCGACTAAGCATGTCGACGCCGTTATCGAAGACGTATTTCAAAACCGCCGTTTCGGCCGGTGTGGCTTCGCGCATTGGTCCAGTGGACGGCCCAACCGCGCGTCCATTCCATTCTTTGTAGCGGACGATCGTGTCGTTGATCGCATTAATGAAGACCGAGGTGTGGATAATCGTTGTCTCATTAAACTTGGTCTTACTGCCTCGCAACTGGGATCCAGCGCCTCCACCGTTCATTTGGTGATTCAGCATGTCGTTCAAATGGAGCGTGGCCGCATCTTTGAATTCTTGAACTTGCGTCATCGACACCTGCTGTGGAATCATCGAATGCTCGGGAAAATCTCCGGCTCCCTGCTGACCAGCGCCTGGTTGGCTGGTTGCCACCATCACGGTACCGACAAGTGCACAGGATGCTACGGCGAATCGGGTTATGTTAGTGAGTTTCATTTTCTGCCCCAACTACTGCGTTAAGAAGTTGTTAGAACTTAACATGTTCCGTGGCATTCGTCAAGTGCCGATGCACTAGGTTATTGGTCCTATTTCGAACCCTGTTTTGGGACGCGACGCACGGCATCGCCGACCTTAATATCGGTACCGCCGGTCAAGAATGCCACCGTCATGCTTTTGCCCCCGTTGCGTATCTTGCATTTCCCCAACACAACATCGTCTTCACGGCCAATCACCACTTTGGATTCAGGGTCGATAACGGCTGCTCCGGGCCGGAATATCTCCAGTTCCTCGCCATCCTTAATGCCGATTTCAGAACCAAAGTTCAGATACAGAAGCTTCGCCCCATCTTTTTCTGTGATGGTGGCAATATGCCCTTCCCAGGGAATATCGTCAAGCTTCTTACAAATCTCTCGCAATCCACGCTCGATCGCATCGCGGATGGCTTTGTGAAGCGGCATGTTCTCCGACTTGCTTTGACCAAACTGGACATCACGAAACTGAACGTCGATGCTCTTCGCCTTGGAGAACGCGTGCCCTTCTGATCGAACCGACTCCAGAATTCGACCGGTTTCGACTTCGATGACTTTCAGGTCGATCGCGCAGTTCGCCGTGAAGGTCGATCCCTGGGCTTCGGCGTAGTCGCTGAAGACTCCTCCACCACCGAGTTGATTGTTGGTTTTGGTGTACGAGAGTTCTGTTAATGCCCCACGAAAGAGGATCTGAGCGCCAAGAAGCTTGCCCGTTCCCGCCAAAGTCTTCGGATCCGTTCCAGGGAGATTCTGCTCGGCCGTAACATCGGCCAAGTCCTTGCGCTCGAGGACGACAAATCGCTTGCTGCCGATCAACGCAGTGTTGAGCATGTCCGCCATACCGTCGCCGAAGTCCATGTTGCCGGTGATCTCAAGCTTCGACTCTCGATAGCCACCAGACGGCAATGGAATCGGGAACAGTATGGCGTTGACCTTGACCGCGAATCCGGGCACTGCCGCTCGTTTCTTGGGTCCGGCAAACGGAGGCCAATCCGGAATCTTTTGTCCGGGCTTCGTCTGTTCCTGTTGGGATCCCAGAATCCCCATTGCCAGAATCAAGGGGAGAACAGCCATTTAACTCCTTGCAGAATATCCTATCACAACTTGGGGTCCGCCTCGAAATCCAGGGTACATGCCCGTGTTGGCTAGGTTATACACACTAACATCGACTGCCCGACCCGGGGAGAGGTTCATCGAAAAGTGTCCTTCTAGGAAAAGTCCCGCACCCACTGGAACTAAATACGTACCCGGAGGCAATCCAGCATTCGTCGTATTCGGGATCGCGGTGAAGCGATCTCCGACATAATGCGCGGAGAGAGCGTAGGTCATCTGCTTGTTCGACCAGTCGAACGAAGCGTTCGCTTCAAAGTTTGAAACGTTCGGGAGTTTGTCCGATTTGCTCACCACCGGATTTCCAGTCGAGTAGTCGAAGATAGGGCCAGGAATAGTTCCTTTCGCGACCTGCGACGTCACGGCCAACCGGAAGTTCGTCGATGGCGAGAGCACAGAGGTGCCTTCAAGAGTAAGACCAGTTACTTTTCCGTACTGAACCAGGCTCGGATTCAACGCCGCTGTAGATTGTGGATCGGTGTTTAGAAAATTCTGATTCGTAAACGTATTCCGGAAGCCATAAACATTGATGTTGTTCCCGATCGGAAGTGCGAAATATGCGTTGGTCAATCGGCTATTCAGACCCGGAATGGCGACATCACGATTGAACTCCAATGTCGAATCCGTCAAACGGTCCAGACTGTTCATGCCCACCGAACCGGCCATATCCGAGATCGGACCAAGGTTCGTTTGCACGCGGTTGATTCCAGGGCGAACACCCAGACGGAGATATCGACTTCCAATAAGCCTCACCGCGACTTGGCCGGTAACGCCCACCTGCTCCAGTCCAGCAGCGCTGGTAAAGATGGCGCCACTTGTCAGATTGATGTTCTTACCGAGAGCCTGTCGGTTCACCACGTACGAGTTGTACATGTTCGTCGTGCCCTCGGGGAAGATCATCTCAAGCGGCTCGATGCCCGGAGTCGCACTGGAATTTCGGTGAACGACGCTATAGCCGCCACCCATGATCCACTGCGGTGAGTCGTATCGCCCTTCCAAAATCCACTGACTTTCGTGGTTATCGGTCGCGAAAGGCGCGAACGAACCGCTGCGCAAATCGCTCTTCTCCGATCGGTAGTTTGCCTGGAAAGTCCAATGGTCGAGCGTCTTCTGTAAGCCAATCATGGTGTGGTTGAAGTCGAGCTTCGAACCTGGAGTGGATGGAAGTAACAACGAAGGGCTCGAAGTTCCAGGGCGGTCGCTTGTCAACGATCGAATATTCGTGCCGAGGATGCCAAACGGCGTGCTGACATTGAGGTCGAGCTTCTCAAGCTGCTGACGAGCGCTACCGCCTGCGGTTTGAATGGCGGCCCCTGCATTAAGACTTAGGGCTCCAAACGAGCCGATCGCCTGTTTGCCATAACTGACGGAGAGGTCTTTATTGCCAAGTTGGCCACCCACTCCCGACTGGTTCACCATTTTCGAATCCAGCACGATGGGGGCGCCATCTCGGAAACCCAGCCACATGTATCGTTCGGCATCGCGCAGGTGAGCTCTGGACAAATTCCACTTTGCGTACTCCGACAAACCATAACTGTCGTTCGGGTCCGCAAAGAGAGCTTGATCGAGTTTTGATTTGGCAGGATCGAACTGCTTTCTCGCAATGTCGATATCGGCGGAGATCACTTTGCCACGAACTGAGTACTCACCCAATTTGAATGCCGTATTCGCGGCCATCTTTGCCGCACCGAGATGACCCATCTCTTTTGCCGCGAGCCCACCGTTGAACCACGGAACCGGAGATTCTTGGTCTTTTACTGCGGCGTCATCATAAGCGGCCATCGCCTCTTCAAACTTGCCCGCAACGAAGAGCTTGTTGCCTTTTTCGACGTTGTCGTATGCCTTGCTTTGGTAATCAACGTGGACTGGCTTCATCAGCGTGCCGCTCAGTTCCCGATTGATTTGCTGCAGGACGATGCCGAGTCCAGATATTGCAAAGAGTCCCATAGTGATTTCAGTACATCTTAACACTTGGCAGATTCAAGCGGAATCCTAACGGGGAAAAGAACCGGGATAGGTTCAACGATATGCTTTCGCACCGAAAGGGCTAAACTACGGCTATGAACCCAACCCGCCGCGACCTCCTCAAACTCGCAAGTATCGCCGCGGTCAGTCGGTTCGAACTTCCTCTCGCGCTTGCAGCTCCACCTAAGAAGCCCCTTCGTCTCGCGGTCATTACAGACCTGCACCACGGCCTCGCGCCAGACGCCATCTCTCGCTTATCCGCATTCGTCGACGCTGTCCATCAGCGCAAAGATGTCGATCTCATCCTCCAACTCGGTGACTTCTGCTACTCCGACGCGACTTCTCAGCCTTGCCTGGATAAGTTCAAAGAGCTCAAACTATCGAAGATCCAAGTCCTTGGCAACCATGACATGGACAAAGTCGATAAGACGACCGCCATGAAGACTTGGGGCATGAAATCGAGGTACGGGAGGCAAGAAGCGGGTGACTTCACTATCGTGTGGCTCGACCTCAATCACTTTAAGAAAGGCGGGCAACTCTTCGATTACGACAAAGGAAATTACTTCACCGATAATGCCACCCACAATTGGGCCGATCCCGAGCAGCTTAAGTGGCTCGAAGACACGCTGGGTAAGACTAAGAAGCCAGTGATCCTTCTCTCTCACCAGCCGCTCGGCTTTGCCGAACCAGGAGAAGCGATGCCGCCTGAGCAAGTCGAGATCATCGACATTATCGCCAAACAGGCAAGAGTAAATCCGAAAGGAGCGGTCTGCATCTCCATGTTCGGACACCTTCATATCGACAGAATCGAGCATGTCGGCCAGATTCCCTTCTACTGTGTAAACTCCGCTAGCTACTTCTGGTCCAGCGGGATGTGGGCATATTCCAAACCGCTCTACGCTTTCATGGAATTCACAACCGACGGAAAACTGGTCGTCGAAGGAGTCGAATCGCAGTTCGTCAAAGCACCTCCCTCGGCGTCTGATAAAGTCGTCGGACGCTCCGCCTCCATACAGAACCGCTCGATCCCTGTTACCTAAGTTCAAATTGCTGTAATAAAAATCCTAGATAAAGCTGACGACCGAGTCGTCGTTTGCCGATAAAACTAGGACGCCCATGATGACTTCTGCCATTACCGCTCGAGCCATTCTCGTGGCAGGATGGTGCGGCACACTTAGTTTGGCAATGTGGTGGATGCATAGCTATTCGATCCGACCCGGCGAACTGCAGGGCGCGCCAACAAATTTCAAATTGGCCAAAGCCCCGAAGGGCAAATGCTTTCTCTTTGTCCATCCAAAGTGTCCGTGCTCGGTCGCAACCTTGGAGAATTGGACCGCGATTCACCGCGCTGCACCGGACGTAATGTATCAGCTTGTAATTGTTTTGCCAACTGGGACACAACCAGATTTTTCCAACGGGGCTGCTCTTGAGTGGAGCAAGCAGAACCGTTGGGCACAGCTTCGCCTTGATCGAAATGGTGTATTTGCCCATCAGATGCACGCCAAAACTTCGGGGGAAGTTTTGTACTACGATTCGCAAGGTGATCTTGAATTCATGGGTGGAATCACACGGGCTCGCTCGTCACCCGGAGATTCAACTGCAGCCCGGACCCTGGTCGACTGTATAGCGCACTCGGCGGAGAAGTCGATCGGAATCAATCCCGTATATGGATGCTCACTATTGGGAGAGCAAGCTTGACGACAACTCTCGTTACCAGCGGACTCGCTCGGCAAATCTATCGAGATAACCGAATAGCCGTTTTTAGAGAAACTCATCGAGTCTTCGTCTACCTGTTTTGTCTCCAATGGATTGGGGCCATCAGTTACTCGGTCATTACTGCGCCGTTAACGTATCAAGGCAGCCATGCGAGCATAAACTACCACCTTACCTCTGCGATTGTGGTGGGAGGACTCATCAATGCGCTCCCCTTCTATCTTATTAAGACCATTCCGGATGCACCATTGACCCGGCATATGGTCACCGCCTCTCAGATGATGTGGTCTGCGTTGCTTATCCACCTTACTCAAGGTCGTATAGAAACTCATTTTCACGTGTTTGGCTCGCTCGCGTTCATAGCGTTCTATCGTGACTGGCGCCTACTCATTACGGCAGTGCTCGTCATTGCCGGGGACCACCTCATCCGCGGAGTATTTTGGCCTGAGTCGGTTTACGGAACCCAGAGCCTTCAAATTTGGAGATTTCTTGAGCACACCGCCTGGGTTGTCTTTGAGTCTGTGGTCCTGCTTTTCGCTTGTCAACGAAGCATAGGAGAAATGGCTGCTGCTGCAAACCACGAAGCTAGCCTTCAGGAACTACACGCCCAAATTGAATCAGAAGTTGAACGAAAGACATCCGAACTGATGGCGACTCAAAAGAAGAATGACGAACTGGAAAGTGAACTTATCCAAGTACAAAAGCTCGAAGCAATCGGGCGGCTCGCTGCTGGCGTAGCCCACGAAATCAACACTCCCGTTCAATTCGTTTCGGATTCGACTCATTTCATTCGTTCGGGAATCGACGACCTTACGAACTTCACCGCCGATCTACTATCCCAGGCCAATAATTCAGAGACTCTTGATTCACGAGCGATCCTGGCCAGGGTAGAAAGTCTCGACTTTGAGTACCTGCAGGAGCGGTTACCAAAGGCAATTGACCGTTCCGCTGAGGGCCTTTCCCGGGTTGCGGAAATCGTTCGCTCCATGAAATCTTTTGCCTATCCTGATCTGGCCGATATGGCTCCCGCCGATCTGAATGAGGCAATCCGAACAACACTGATCGTCGCCAAACATGAGTACAAATACGTGGCGGACGTCGTTCTCGATCTTGGAGATCTGCCCTTCGTGATGTGTCGCTGCGGTGAACTCAATCAAGTCCTCGTTAACATCATCGTTAATGCCGCCCACGCCATCGAAGATCGATATCGAGGCACGGAAGATCGAGGCGTCATTACCATCACGACGAAAGCGAATGCAAAGAACGTTGAAATCACGATTGCCGACACGGGCTGCGGCATCCCAGAAGCCGACATCCACAGAATTTTTGAACCCTTCTTTACAACAAAAGAAGTCGGACGAGGCACAGGGCAGGGACTTTCAATAGCCCACACCGTCGTCACTAAAAAGCATGGCGGATCACTCAATGTCACTTCGATCCTCGGTAAGGGATCCACGTTCGAGATCACTTTACCGATTACCCAACACACCACCCTAGCAGCATGAAAGTTCTCTTTGTCGACGATGAACCCGCGATCCTAGAATCGCTCTCCGATGCGATGCGTCCACATCGGACGAACTGGTCTGCAAGATTCGCCTCTTCGGGTCGCGAAGCCCTCGAACTGCTTGAGCGCGAACCTCACGAAATGATTGTTTCGGACATGCGAATGCCGGGGATGGATGGCGCGGAACTACTTGCCCATGTTCACGACAAGTATCCGACCATGACAAGGTTCATCTTAACCGGCCACTCGGATGAGAATGCCATTCTTCGAGCATATCCGGTCACCCACCAAATTTTGGCAAAGCCTTGCGACGCCAACCACATCGCGCGAGCGATCCAAGACGTCATTGCCCTTCGTAGTAAAACCCACAGCAAATACGTGAATGATTTCGTTGGTCGGTTCCACGTTCTTCCGACTCTTGAAGAAACTTATGTCGAACTCATTCGCTTGCTAACATCCAGTGCCTCGGCACAGCAAATATCCATCGCCCTTTCAAAAGACTCCGTATTTGCCAGCCGAATCTTGCAGTTGGCAAATTCTCCGTACTTCGGATCCACACGGGAAGTGGTCTCGCTGGTATCGGCCGTAAACATCGTTGGACACAACCTCATCCGAACACTCTTAATGGCTTACCAGGCCGGTAAGATGTGTCGCGATAAGAGTCGCCGACAAATCGCGATGATCGCTGACGAGACCGAACGCATTTCAAACGTCATCAAGATTCTTCTGTTCCGTACCCCGGATTTCGAGGAGGCTCTGTCTGTCGCCATTGTCAATAATGTTGGCAAATACGCGATGCTTTCCGCCGATCCGGTGGTCTACGGTCAGTTATTGTCCGACGCGACGGAAACAGGAACGCCTTTGAATACACTCGAGATTCGCCAATATGGAGCGTCACACGCCGAGGTTGGCGCCTTCTTGTTAGCCCTTTGGGGTCTGCCGATAGGAATCGTCAAGGCTGTAGCCAATCGCTACAACGCGGAAGAATTCCGGCAATCCCCAACTCACTATGCGCTTCACTTGGCCGATGAAGTTCATTTCTCGGAAAGCACTGGCGAAATGCTGCTGCCAGCCGCGTATGAAGCTGAAGATCCTTTCGGATTCCACGCGAAACTCAAACTGTGGAATCTTAAGTTCAACGGACAGTTCGCAGCCTAACTCCACCTCGAGTTAGATACGAGCAGGTATGCCACAATGAATCGTGCTTCCGTTCCTTTGCGGCCTTGCTCTTGCAACTCAGAAGTCGACCTGGCCACCAATCGCAGGGCCAAAAACCGGACCGATCATCTGCATCGATCCTGGCCATCCTTCAGAGGTAGGCAACGGAGCCAAGGGTAAGCACATTACTGAAATCCACGCTGCGTGGGTTGTTGCGCTCAAAGCAAAGGAGCTCCTCATCAAGGACGGCTACCAAGTTGTCTTGACTAAAACGAAGGAAATGGAGCTTGTCAAGAATCGGCGTCGAGCCGAAATCGCCAACCACTACAAGGCCGATTTCATGCTCCGTCTCCATTGCGATGACGGAAACAAGAGCGGAATTGGATTCTACTATCCAGATCGTGCCGTCACCCTCCAGGGGCACACCGGACCTTCCGATGAGGGTATTGCCAGGAGTACGGAGTTCGCCAAGCAGATGCACGAGTCGGACGTTGCTACCCTAACAGGCCACATTGGCGACGCGGGACTGCACATCGACAAACAGACGTTTGTAGGTTCAAAGCAAGGTGGCCTCACCGGTTCTGTCTTCTCAGAAGTTCCAGTGGTGCTCGTCGAAATGGCGGTTCTTGGCAACTCGAACGACGACCTGTTTATGGCATCCAAGAAGGGTCAAGAAACCATGGCAAAGGCACTGGTGAAGGCGACTAAAGAGATCGTCAAGTTAAAGTCTTGAATCGAACCTCAGGCGGTTGAGTCGTTAGATTTCGGAGTCGACCAGTGGATGCCACCGGCAACGATCAAAGCCGCACCAAGAATGTTTCCAAGAGAAACTGGGATCAAGTTGTGAACGATCCAATCGGAAACAGTGACCTGAGCTCCGAGCATGATGCCGCAGGGAATGATGAACATGTTCACGACCGAGTGCTCGAATCCAAGCGCGAAGAACATGGCAACGGGAAACCAAAGCGATGCGAGTCTTCCGGTCGACGAGCGCGAAGTCAAAGAAAGGATCGCGGCTAACCCGACCAGGATGTTGCACAGAACGCCTTTGCCCGCAGCAACAACCCAGCCCCCCTCGACGTCGAATCCGCGCGTCTTGAGTTCCGATAGGGCGACGATACTGCTGCCCAATGAGTCGGAATGACCGCGATGAAGGTCGGCCAGCAAGATGTACGAAACAAAGTAAGCGGAAAGAATGCTTCCAACGAGGTTTCCCAATCCCACCCAAAAGAGGTTGCGAATGAGCAGCTTTCCACTCACGACTCCGCGAAGATATCCAAGAGTCACAACTGCATAGTTTCCGGTGACCAACTCCAGGGCGAGGAGCGTGATGATGGCAAAACCTGCGGGAAAGATGAGCGATCCGATCAGCGAAGTCAGGGGTTTTTCTAGCCCCGCCGTGCACTTGAGCGCAAACATGATTGCAAATGCCAGGACCATGCCCGACATGGCCCCACGAATCAGCATCGAGCGGACCGTCAGTCCCGCCTTGATCTTGGCGACATCCAAGATCTCCGCCATTTGGTCGGGGGGCAATACGTAGTCCATGGGTCAGTCCTTGACTATACTCGAACCCGAATTCTTTGCTACTTATGATTCTGGGCGATGTCTCGAACAGCCGTATTATCCAACCGGTAAGGTTTGCCTTCGGAATCAAATGCTTGTTTGAGGTTGAACGCTTCAGGAGTTGGACCATGATCGTGGAGTCGGTCCATACGGATTGCCGCTTCTTGCCAAGTCGGCGCTTCCCCTTCTTCGATCCACCAAGCTACCTGCTCAGGCAAACCTGGTTGTTGAAACCACTCTTTCCTCAATTTCATGGCCTCACCGTGCGCACCATGATAGGCGAACGCGGCAACTGACTCCAAACTCTCCCATACCGAGAGCGTCGATGCCACATGGCTGT
This sequence comes from uncultured Fimbriimonas sp., assembly GCA_945952345.1. Classification (GTDB taxonomy): domain Bacteria; phylum Armatimonadota; class Fimbriimonadia; order Fimbriimonadales; family Fimbriimonadaceae; genus Fimbriimonas. The sequence continues at coordinate 4,927 of CAMFIS010000036.1, read as the reverse complement.
CCACCTCTCCGCCCCAACATTGTGGTGCAACGATTGGACCCCAGGAGTGCGAATAGTCATCTAGGCTACGCTCGGAGCGCGCGACAAATCCGGGAAGCGAATCTGCCGCCGCGTAAACCGTCGGCACTCGATCGACAAAACCCTGCACAGTGGTATGTCCAAATGGTTCAAGCAGTCGGCCGAATGTCATGAATGCGAGTTGCTTCGCCATGCGACCATTCTACAGGAGTTCCTCGCAGTGCTACAATCGTTCATGCTCACTTCAGTTCTGGCCGTCGCCTTCTTTTCCGATCGCATTTTCGATGGCCACAGCCTTGCTGGTTGGCACTCCGTCGGAGGTGGGAAATGGACGGTAGAAAAAGGCGTGCTCACGGGCACATGTGCCAAGGCAGACGAGCAAGGAATTCTCCTCTGGGATAGATCCGTGAAGGACTTTACCGCTCATCTGGAGTTCCGAATCAGCGACGGCAACAGCGGGTTCTACTTTCGCTGCGAAAAGCTCGATGCACAGCCACTTTTGAAGGGTATGCAAGCCGAGATCGACGCCATTGAGGATGTAGGTGGGATTTGGGAAACCGCGGGTCGAGGCTGGGTATTCAAACCGAACGCCGAAATCCACAAGAACTCAGGATTCAAGCCAGGCGAATGGACGAAGATGGATGTATCCGCGATTGGATCGCACTACATTGTGAAGCTAAATGGCAAAGTCACAACCGACATCGACGACCCCAAAGGACGCACCGAGGGAGCCGTCGGTCTGCAGTTGCATGGCGGAATGGATATGAAGGTCGAGTTCCGAAACATGAACCTGACTATGAAGAACAACTGATCCAGCTTGATTAAGCAAGGCCCAAGGCTCCTTTTAACCGAAGGACTGCCAGTTCCTTTGCCTTTGCTTCGACGTCAACAGTGAGCGGCCATCCCAGCCAATCGCGAGGAAAATCGTGAGGGTCGATGTAGTCATGATGCCGGGACGGCTTTGGCCCCGACCAACCTTCTATCGGACTCGAAACATGGAAGAGTGGTTCTCGATTCCAAGTACTCCTGGCTAGCTCGGTCGCCTTTTCAATACTGATGCCGTCTGGCAGGCACCGGTGGTGGTGCACATCGTAAACCAGCGGAACTTCCATTTCTCGACAGACCGATGCGAGATCCGATGGAGTGTAAATCTTGTCGTCATTCTCCAAGGTCAATCGAACACGAACTCTTTCCGGTAAGAGATCGATACTTTTCCTTAATGCCTCAAGGGCGGAAGCCTTGTCTCCATAGGCCCCTCCTCCGTGGATGTTTATTGTATCTGCGCCGACCCATTCGGCAACCTGGGCTTGATAATCTAGCTCGGCCAGAGAATGGCGAATCACCGCCGGGTTTGGAGAATTGAGAACCACGAACTGATCAGGATGGAACGACAATCGGATATTGTTCTGTTCTGCAAACTCACGGCACTCGTGGAATTGGTTCACGATCAGCTGTGCATCTGGCAGTTCTTGCACATCGTATCCAACCGCGACATGAGTCCTTACTGGAAGGATTTGGCTATTGATCCGAAACGCGCCAATCCTGTTCGCCGCGCAATACGCCAAGGTCAGCATCAAGGCATTTGCGTTGTGAAGGCAAAGCTCTGACAGCTTTGCTAATCGCTCGTCCCGAGGCAATTTCGACATTGCGGTCACGGTCGTCGTTCGATATTTAATCGGCTCGACCATGAATTGGCAACACAGCCCGAGCCTAAGACCATTGCTTTCGGACACCTACATTCCTACGAAGTGGACCGTGAGGAATCTCGAATTAAAAAAGCCTCATCCAATTGGACGAGGCATTTGAATAAAGGATTACTGGTGGACCGTGTAGGGCTCGAACCTACGACCCGCTGATTAAGAGTCAGCTGCTCTACCAACTGAGCTAACGATCCAGGACTTAAATTATGGCAAGGGTGTTTCGCAGAATGCAAGGCTTCGGCTTTCAGCCTTCAGGATTCAGCTTCAAATTCGGCAAGCACCAAAGTCAATCTGTCGATCCAAGCTAGTGAGAACTTAGAGCCGATTATTCAAGCATCAACTGCAGAAACAGCACGTCGTGCCACCGATCAAACTTATATCCGACCTCTTTCAGGCGGGCCACTTGAGTAAAACCAAGCGATTCGTGAAGTTTGATGCTGGCCGTTTCCGATGCCGTTGCCCCGGCGAGAATTGTGTGGTAGCCAATCGCTCTGGCTTGGTTGAGCAGATCCATCATTAGGCGCTTGCCAATTCCCTTTCCATGATGATCTGGATGAACATATACCGAATTTTCGGCAGTGTTTCTGTATGCCGGACGCTCGCGGTAATGCGAGAGACTCGCCCATCCAACGACGTGACCATCGATCTCGGCGACGATGACCGGGTGTCTTTCTCCATGGGCGCGTAGCCACGCAAGACGTTCCTCGTGCGTAACCGGCTCCAAATGGAACGTGCATACGGCGGTTAGAACGTAGTGATTATAGATGCCGTTGATGGCATCGACGTCGTCCACGGTCGCCATGCGGATAAGCATGAGTCAGTTTAGCTGAACAGGCAAACCAAGATCTGAAAGCTGAAAGCCAGTTTAAAGATCCAAGACCATTCCCCATTCGGGGCTTTGCTCGGGATCGTGACACAGGCGCTCACCAACCATCCGTGCGCCGAATTTTTCGTAAAGCCTGTGAGCCTCGCCAAGGCGCTTGTCGCTCCAGATTTCCATTCGCTTGCATCCCCGCTCTTTGGCTCCATCGATCGTTTGTTGGAGCAACGCAATTCCGATACCTTGTCCACGAGCTTCTTTCAAGAGATAAAGTCTTTCAATTGAGCAATCGCAGCCGGCTCCGCGCAAGGCTCCATTTACCATCACCAGGTTATCGCCTTCGGGGAAAGCTTCGAATCGTTCTAGCCCGGTAGTTCCAACGACCTGACCATCAATCTCTGCTACCCAGAATGCCCCGCCGTGACCGTAGTAGGCAGCGTCGATGTCGTAGAGGTCCTTGTGGTAGTCGCCAGGGTACCAGGGCCATCCATATTCCTCGTAAACGGTTCGAATGACATGCTGAATGGCGGGCTCATCGGCACGGCTGGCCAAACGAATGGTGAAGGGCACGACTCACAGTATATCTGGCAGGGGAATGTCCAACCGGTGGGTTGCAAGTCACAAGCTTCAAGTTGCGAGACCAGGGAGGATGGTACTTTGAACTTGTAACTCTAAACGTTTAGCTGACCCTAAAATAGAGAACCCCCAGGGCGATGCCTGAGGGTTGAGATCATTATCGAAGCGTTCGACTAGCCGCCCTTGCCTTTGCCCTTGCCGGCTCCAGCAGCTGCGCCGCCTTTACCGCCAGCAGCGGGACCGCCAGGTCCACCGGGGCCGCCGCCTCGGTTACCAAATTGGGCTCGCATCTTGTCCATCGCAGCCTTCATTTCCTTCTCGTAGCTGGAGAACTGGGTTGGCGTCAGGATCTTTTGCAGACCAGATTTGTAGCCATCTCGAATGCCTTTCATCTTGGCCTGCTGTTCAGGCGTCATTCGAGGTCGGCCGCCACCAGGGCCGCCAGCGCCGGGTCCACCTGCACCAGGGCCACCGGCTCCAGGTCCGCCAGCTTTGGCTCCGCCCTTCGCGCCACCGTTAGCTGCCATAAAACTCTTTCGAAGATCGTCCATCTTCTTCATGGTGTCAGCCTTGAGAGCCTTGACCTTTTTATCTTGGTCAGGCGTCAACTTGAGCTTAGCTAGGATAGGCTCGTCCATGCTCATCATGTTGCGTCGCCCGCCGCCAGGACCGCCGGGTCCACCAGGACCGCCGGGACCGCCAGGACCGCGCTTCTGACCAGCGCCTGCGCCGGCTTTACCGCCGCCAGGACCTGCGCCCTGAGCAAATGCACTAACCGCCAAAACGCCCATCAGCGCGCTGGCGACGAAAAGTTTGATTACGTTCTTCATAGTTTTAGTTCCGAATTCCAATCGTAGCTATGATGTCTAAACGCCTACCATGTTACCAAGTTCACTGTAATGTTGATAGGCTCTTGGCTTGGGACTTTTCGACTACTTCCGTGATCGCCGGATGGCTCTCGACTAAGAAGTCTTCGGGAGTCCCGAGGAATACGACTTCCCCCTGATGCAGGAACGCAACGCGATCTGCCGTGCGTTGAACACTAAGCAGGTCGTGGCTCACCACGAGACTCGTTATCCCAAGCGTCTTTCGCAGTTCAGCAATGAGTTCGTCGATTTGGTAGGTCGTAATCGGATCGAGACCAGTGGTGGGCTCGTCGTACAGCAACACCTTCGGATTAAGTGCGATCGCTCGTGCGATTCCGACTCGTTTGCGCATCCCACCGCTGAGTTCACTTGGCAACAGATCCTCGGTTCCCTGGAGGTTCACGCGGCTAAGAGTGTCTTTTAGGAGCGATTGCTCTTCTGTCTTGGAGAGGGACAAGTGCCGGCGTACACCAAACAAAACGTTCTGCTCGACATTGAGGTAATCGAACAGTGCCGCGCCTTGGAACACCATTCCCATCCTCAGGCGTGCCTTCTCGGGCTCAGCTTTGACGTCGACCTCATCGACGGTGATCTGACCCGACGTAGGGGTGATCAGACCGGAGATGCAACGAAGCATGGTTGTCTTGCCGCCACCGCTGCTGCCCATCACACCGAGCACTTCACCCGGCGCCACGTGCAGATTGATATTCCGAAGGACTTCCTTGGGGCCAAACGAATGACTCAGCCCACGGACTTCAATCATAATCCCCTGGCCTTTTTGAATTCCGATGGACTGGTACCGAATCGCTGGGTAAACGCTCGGCTGAAGCTGGCAAGACCGGAAAAGCCCACCGCATTGGCGATCTCGGATACGGTGCCTTGGCCGTTTTCCAGCATCATCTTTGCCTTCTCCAAGCGAGTTGCGATCAAATATTGGTGGAAAGGCT
>CAMFIS010000035.1 GCA_945952345.1 uncultured Fimbriimonas sp. | reverse complement strand
GCCCTCAAGCTTGAGTTTCCGATTCGCGCCATCGAGGTCGTAGGATGCAGAGTTACCTTTGGCGGAAATGTCTTCCTTCACGCCGGTCTTGGTGGCATGCACTCCGCCAGTAAGTCGGACTTTGTCGAATTCCTGCTTGCCGCCAACCTTTAACAATGCTCCGGTGGCTTTGGCGCACGTCATGGTGAAACCTTCGGTGTAGTGTTTGACCAAGACATTCCCGCTGAGTTCGAAGGACTCATTTGGAATGAAGAACCCTTGATTGCCTTCGATCTGAATTCGAGGGTCGCGCTTGCTGTCCTTGAAAACCAGGCGATTATTTTGGGCAGCGGCGATTGCCACGACAGCGCAGACAGAGGTGAGGAAGAAACTTTTCATGGCTTGAAGTAATCCAGCGAGGATCCGATTTTGTGCAATTTGGGACTCACGTAAAGGCTATCCATCGGACCAATGACGGCCTGATCGCCTTCGATCGTGACTCCACCCGTTGCTTTAAACACTTTTAGTTCCGGCAACCATTCCACCCTTTTTGCCGTCATCGTCGCCTTCGGTGCCTGTTGCGACCGAATTGTGACGTGCCCCTCTAAGATAAGACGGTTTTCCGCCTTATCTGCTTCGGCTCGATCGCTTGAAAATGAACTTGCGACTGCACCTTCTTCGTATGCCGAGCCTGTCACTTTGAACATGGCTCCGTATTGCTGGCCATTCACGATCGCCAATTGAGCCTGTTGCCAGGAAATTTCCCATGCCGTGCGTCGAACCGACTCGTGCGTTTTGGGATCGACCACAGTGATGGTCCGAGAGTTCGTAGCGGGTCCGGTTGCGACGGCGATGTCCCTGGGCTTGTTTGCTTCCGGCGCATTGTTTTCGGCGGCCGGCTCCGGCTTCTTGGCGGGTGACTTCCCGCAGCCCCCCAAGCTCAAAACGATTACGAGCGCACCGGCAATGGTTCGGATATTCCCCTCCTGGCGAACTTGCCCTTGTGCTGACCCGCCAGCTGTCCGCAAGCGGCAGCAATGTCATGGCCGCGTTCCACTCGCTCGGTCACATTGAGACCCGCCTCTTCGAGGATTCGGCGGAAGGCTCGCACCCTCTCTCGCTCGGGTCGAGAAAATCCTTGGCCAGTATCGACCCAGTTGAAAGGAATAAGATTGATCACGTTCGGCATACCTTTGAGCAATGGTATTAACGCTTTTGCTTGTTCCGGAGTGTCATTGACTTCCTTGATCAGCAAATATTCGAACGTCACCTTGCGGCCGGTCGTGTTCTGGTAGTCCTTCATCGTGCCCACAACTTCCTTCACCGGCCACTTGTGGTTGACGGGCATCAGCCGATCGCGAACTTTGTCGAGCGGGGAATGGAGTGACAAGGCTAGGTGAATCGGGAGATTCTCTTTGGCGAGCTCTTTGATCTGCGGGACAAGACCGACCGTTGAAATCGTGATATGTCGGTACGAGAGCCCAACCTCTTCATGCATCAGCTTCAAGGTTTTGAGCACATTCTTGAGGTTGAGCAGAGGCTCGCCCATTCCCATGAAGACGACGTGCGAGAGTCTTCGTTCGGTTAACGATTGAAGCAGAAGATATTGGCCAATGATCTCGCCAGCAGTAAGATTTCGGTCGAAGCCGCCGAGGCCCGTCGCGCAGAACGTGCAGCCCATGGGGCAGCCGACTTGGCTTGAAAGGCAGCAACTTACGCGATCCTTGTAAGGTAGGAGCACGCATTCGTACACCTGGTTATCGCCCCGGTGGACAAGGAGCTTCTCGACTTCGTCGGTCGAGGTCTTATGAGTCGCGACCTCCAGCGGAGAAACAAGGAAATTGGCTTTCAGATGTTCGCGAAACTCGCCGGGAAGATCGAGCATCTTGTCGAAGTCCCGCTCAGCACGGGCGTAGATGTGATGGGCAATTTGTTTGGCGCGAAGTTTGGCATCCTTGCGGTCGGCAAATAGCTCGGCCAACTCGACTCGGTCGAGGCCCAGCAGGATTTGCTTCGCGGTTGCCATACCCTCAGTGTACTTTAGGCTGCAACCGGCTCGGCTTTCTCTCGGCGAGAGACGACCCGCTTCATCATCGCCATGCAAGGAGTTTCGATGTAACGAAAGCCGAGCCAAGCAAACAGAATCGACAGCCCCAACTCAGGCACGACTCGCACCATGGGATTGAGCGATTCCGGCACGATCATTCCTGCGATGGGATGGAAGAGGTACAGCGAGTAACTAACCTTTCCAAACCATAGCACGGGCTGAGGGAACTTGGCATCCTTGAGCACGAGAGCTCCGAGGAAGAACGCGTAACCTGTAACGACACTGGAGATCGCTGCCAATTGGGTCGGCTGCAAGATATCCGTCGTCGAGCGAGTCGCACTGTAATTCACCAGCGAGGAAAGCACGGTGACCAGGAGGCAAAGAAGTGTGATGGCCAGAGCTTCGACCTTCTTGATCTCGCCGTTAAAGTGGCGGAATAGGGCAAGACCAGCAATGATGGATCCACCGACCGCAGCGGCCCCGGCGGGGAAGCGGATGTGAGCAACCCACGGAAGAACGATCGAGGCAACCAGGAGCAGTGACAAAAGCGTGATCGAGATCGCCCACGACTTTCTCAAATAGCCTTGGATGAAGGCGAGCGTGATGGCTCCGTAGAATGCCATTTCGATCCCTAACGTCCACGCCACCGGGTTGATGTCGGGCATCTTCACAAAGCCTTGGAGCATCGTTAGGTTCACCACCCATTGCACGAGGACCTTCTTGGTCAATGCGGGATGCCAAATCAAGCCTGCGGCCCAAACCAATGCGATCGCGGCGAGGCTCACCCAGTAGGGGGGAAACAACCGATAGAATCGGGAGGTCCAGAACGCTTTGATGTCGCCTTTCACCTCGAGACTGCGCGGAACGATGAAGCCGCTGACGATGAAGAAGGCGACGACGCCAAATCGGCCCGGGCTCCACACGGTCGCGAAGAATGTCTCGAAGTGCGGATCGGCAAACCAGAAGATGTGCTGGATCACGACCGCGAATGCGGCAAATCCGCGAATCGCATCGAGAAAAAGCCATCGATCAGATTTGGCTGCTTTTGAACTCTCCACCCAAGGGAGTTCCTTCCATATTCCAGGAAAAATTCCCTAGGATTTTTGGGTTTTGGAACTTCCGAAAATCTGATGCGTTATATCTTTCACGATCCAATCGTACAAAAAAGTAACTATGAAAAAAACAGGTTTCGTGTTAACACTGGCCGCGTGCTTCATGGGAGTCTTCGGGGCGCTGCAGGCCGATAAATGGCTGAACTCGCACCAGAAATCCGACGACATCTTCATCGAAGGCGCGTCTTCGACGTCCCTTGGAAAGCTCCGCACAGCAAGCAACGATCCTCTACCAACTCCCGCATTCGACTTCCGTGAGGCCGCCAAGAAGGCGATGCCAAGCGTGGTCTCCGTCGACCGCTTCGACAAATCCCGCGGCTTCTTTGAGCAGCAGGCAACTGAGCGAGAAACTGGCACCGGATCGGGCGTCATCGTTAGCCAAGATGGCATCGTCATTACCAATAACCACGTCGTGGCTGGTCGAGTCAGCCGGACCGGGACGGTCTACCCTCGCGTCCAAGTTCGACTCTACGACGGACAAAAGGTTGAGGCTAAGATCCTCGGCACGGACGAGCGATCCGACATCGCCGTTCTTAAGATCGACGCTAAGAACTTGAAGCCGATCGAAATCGGGTCGAGCGGCACGCTCGAGGTCGGTGAGTGGGTTATGGCCGTTGGCAACCCGCTCGGATTCGAGAACACCGTGAGTGTAGGCGTCGTCAGCTCGACGAAGCGCAACCTTCCAGTTGGCGACCAAGGATTGGTCGAAGGCATCCAGACGGACGCTGCCATCAACCCGGGCAACTCGGGTGGCGCGCTCTGTAATGCCCAGGGTCAGCTTGTTGGTATCAACAGCGCCATCGCATCGGGCACTGGCGAATCCGTCGGTATCGGCTTTGCCATTCCGATCGACCGAGCCAAGAAAATCGTGAACGACATCGTGAAGTTCGGTAAGGCCAAGTACCCAGTGCTAGGAATTCAGTACAACGGACAACTGGCCGGACAGTTGGATAACCCTTACGCTCGAGACTTCATCTCGCAGCAGATCAATCGACAAGACTTCCCGAACTATGGACTCTTCGTCCAGGGCGTTTCGGGTCCGTCGGCATCGTCGGGAATCGCCAACAACGACTTCATTCTTGAAGTCGATGGACAGAAGATCGAAAGTTCGTTCGACCTGAACAAGGTTCTCCTTCCGAAGAAAGTCGGAGATAAGGTGAAGGTCAAATACTGGCATGCGGGACAGACGAAGGAAACTTCGATCTCCCTGGCCGAAATGCCAAACAACATCTAAATTTAACTATAATTTGGGTGCATGACGACGCAAATATGCGTCATACATAAAAGGAAGGCTCTTCAACCGAACCACGAATTGAGGAGTCTTTTCTATTTAACAGTTAAAGAAATGGCTCGTTATTCGGACGGAATCACAGAATTTCTCAACGTCCTTCCTGGCATCGTTCGCCAGCGCATCGAAGACCTCGGCACCGCATCGCTTGTTGAAGTTGTGCTCGACTATGGACGCCCCGCAGAAGCTCGCTATATGGATCGTGTGGAACGGTTCCACGACGTTGTCGTGTCGGACCTCGATATCGATTTTGTCGGCAAGTCTCTCGGCGAATTTGGAACGGACAACCGCGCCGGCATCGAACGGACGCTCCATCGTATCTCCGCTATCCGCAACCGCCACGGCAAGATCGTAGGCTTGACGTGCCGCGTGGGCCGAGCGCTTGAGGGCACGATCGACATCATCGACGACATCGTGCGGTCGGGCCAATCCATCTTGATTCTCGGCAAGCCGGGAGTTGGAAAAACGACCAAGCTCCGTGAAGTCGCTCGCGTGTTAGCCGACGAAGTCTTGAAGCGTGTCGTCATCGTCGATACATCGAACGAAATCGCAGGTGACGGCGACGTGCCGCACCCCGGAATTGGTTTTGCCCGCCGAATGCAGGTTCGCATCGCGGCCGAGCAGCATAACGTGATGATCGAGGCGGTGGAGAACCATATGCCCGAGGTGATCATCATCGACGAGATTGGCAACGAGGCGGAAGCCCTTGCCGCTCGCACCATCGCCGAGCGAGGTGTGCAGCTCATCGGTACCGCCCATGGCCAGACGCTGGAGAACTTGATGCTCAATCCATCGTTGGCGGACCTCATCGGTGGTATCCAGGCCGTCACTTTGTCGGACGCTGAGGCCCAACGCCGAGGAACCCAGAAGACGGTGCTCGAGCGTAAGGCTCCCCCAACTTTCGATGTGGTGATCGAGTTGCTCGACTACGACCGATTGGCGGTTCACCACAACGTACAAAAGACGGTGGACATGATCCTGCGCGGCGTTCCGCCTCGACCCGAGATTCGGGTTCGAACGGACGTTGGTAAGGTGGAAGTCGTTCAGGAAGAGCAAACCGCGGACCTCGCCGATCCGTCGTTTAACCAAAAATTCCCCGCCTTGGCCCGAACCGGAAGCAAATCCGACATTGCGCCAAAGGAGCCCAAGGAGGCTCCCGCGAAAAGCGACGGCGGTGGACAACTGGTTCGAATTTATCCGTACGGCATTGCTCGGACTCGGCTTGAACGCGCCATCCGCGAGAAGAAAGCGAATGCAATCGTAACCGGTGATATCGAAAGCGCGGATGCGGTGATGGCGATTCGGTCGACCTACCAAAACAAGCCGCGCAAGATTCGCGATCTGGCTGGGCGCAATGTACGAACAATCGTGGTTCGATCCAACACGTTTGCGAATATCGCCACCGCCCTGGATGACCTACTGAAGGGTGGCAGCGAAGCCGCAGCCGGTGGCTCGAAGCTAGACGACAAGGCGATTACTGAAGTCCAAGCTGGCATCGAGACGGTTCTGCAGAGCGGGAAGCCATTCGAACTGAGCCCACAGCCGGCGACGGTGCGCAAGGTTCAGTTCCAGATCATCGAGGCCCGCCGACTGGCAAGTGAAGCCATCGGCGAAGATCCGAACCGAAGGGTGCGAATCTTGCCGACGCGGATGAACTAAACAGGAAACAGAGAACAGGGAACAGCGATCAGTTGTCCTGCTCTCTGTTCTCTGCCTACTGTTCACTGACTACAGCTTCAAATCGACGATGCCCGTGATTCCAACCTGCTCGACCGGTTTGATGTCCTTTGCGATCGTATCCTGATCGATCGGGATGAGGGCTCGGATCTTGATCTCCTTACCAAACAAGTCCTGATCTAGCTGGGCGACGGCCTTGACTTGGTCGAGGTATCGGAGCGGGCCGGAGACCTGCACCATGCCTACGGCTTTGCGGCCGCCAATGCCGCCGCTGATGATCGGCACGACCTTGGTCATCTTTGCCGCCTTCTCGTCTCGCTTCACCATCTTGTTCAGCGAGTCGTTGATCTGCGGTCCAAATCGCTTGGTGACTTCCCAGACGCCAAGAAGCTTGATCAGCTGGCCGATGTTCTGCGGCATGGCGAAGGGGGCTAGAAGTCCGGCAATCACGAGTGGAGCGACGATCTTTGCGGTTCGGTTGATCCTCATATCTATATGATACGCATCTTATCAATGCCCAGGGCCACCAATCATCTATGGTGGGCATACTTGCAACAAAATGCCCACAGCGACAGATTTCGTAAGGCTAAACGACCTTGAACGTTCATCATATTGAAAGCCAAGTTTGGTCAAGAATTCGTTCTTTTGACTCGACCTTAGGTAAAAACCTTCAAGGGATTCGCTACCAGTTCGCACTTTGCTAATCGAAATTTTGTTCTGACGCATGTACTCTCGGATAGCCCTTGCAACCATCACTGTTCCTAAGCCAGAAATGGACCGTTCCGCTTGATCTGCCCTAAATTCTTCGCGGACTCCAAACCATATATCTCTTAACCACGACGTACTACGATCGCCATCGTCTTCGTCGGCTGGCACATAGCAACTGAAATACCCGAGAACATCCGCAAATCGATCGAAATTCTCGCACCAAAGTGCCGAAACCGCATTATGTCTGGAGTCCAAAAGCTCCCTTGACTCACAAACCGACGCATCAATCTCAACGCGCCCAAGGTCAATATATGAGAAAGCAACAGGAATGAACTCATTTTTTATTCTACAAACTGCATTATACGAAACCAGTATAGGATCATCCGGCTCGAAATATGCTCGACTTTTTGCAACATCTGTCAATGGAAACTCAGCAACCAGCGAAGTACAGACGTCGACTAAGACTTCGACACCCTCAATCTTATTAACGTACCTAACGCTCGGGTCACCCAAGATCTGCTTGATCGTTTCGTCAATTTGGAACTGAGAATGTACGACAATCGGCACCTTCTCCGTTGTAATCCGTCCTTTGATTTCTTTCAAAAACTGTTCGCCTGCATCTAGCGGCTCAGTCTCAATTCCTAAGCGCTCACCAAGCAAAATGAATCTATCTAGAACAATCAGGTCGTAAACATTTGAATACATCAACCGAAGCGCTTCTGCCAGCTCTCTCACGTGATCGCACTTAAATCCTGCCTCCTCAAGTGCAGGAAGTAGGTAATTCTCAGAATAAGCTAGATCATCCTCGACCACCAAAACCTTCATCGTAACGTCACCCTACTTAATCAGGGGCAATTCTACAACAAATTCAGTCCTATTGACATCTGATCCGCCAGAATTCTTGAGAAACAGTCTGCCTCCATGTGCCTCTGCAACACGACCCGCTACCCACAAACCGATTCCAAGACCATCAATCCGCAAACGCTGATGAGCTGGACCACGCTCTTCCCTTTCAAAAATCTGCTGTTCAAAACCAGATGGGACTCCAAGTCCATTATCTTCACAGTGGATATTCAAGGTGGTCTCCTCGACTGTTATGAATACCTTAATTTGGGGGTTCTTAATGTAAGGATGTCTGTACTTCCACGCATTTGATATCAAGTTGAACAGCAATTGCTGAAGAAGCTCGCCATCGATGGAAACTGGTGGGTGACCATCGGCACCACGGAATTCCACGACTCTAGATGCGGCACTGGTTCCAATCGATCGCTCAATCATTGGCAAGAACTGCATAACTGCTGGCGCAACAACTTCACCAAGCACATTGCTGGAAATTCGAAAGTTACATTCCGGTATCCAATCCGGTCGTCCAAATTTGTCGACGTTTAGAAGCAGTCTGGCCACGAGCTTCGCATAATTCTTCGTTTCCTCAAAGTAGTCATTTTGAGGACTAAAGTTCACCATGCGTGCCTCTCTTTTAAATCGGTTCTGAACGTTTACGATATTTGTTAATGGAAATGCACAATCATGAGTAACATACTTTATTCCACGTTTAAGGTACTCACGCTCCCTTAAAAGGTCAATGAACGGCATAGCGCCAGCAAGGATCTCGCGCACCAATACTGCAACATCTCGTTCGCTTTCATCTATCCGATCCTTACGGGTACACAATAGACACCCGCAGTTGCTATTTCCTTCTCTATTCCTTTGCAGATCGCTAATTACGAGAGGGTACCCATACACCAAGCAAGAGAATGCCTCGATTGACTGCACACTGAACTCTCTTCCGTGAATACGACTAATAGATGCTACTTCTTGAATAAATTGAGCAACTTCATTTGGCTCCGACCCGAAAACAATAGTTTGATAATTTTGCCATATGGATTTCTCATCAGTCGACTTAAGCGTTAAGCTTGAACCGCTATCCCAAGGAATATAGATTGCAAATGAGTCAAATCCCAGTTTCTTACATATCGAACCACCAATTCGCCCTAGGAAGTCAGACATATCTATACTCATAGAAGCGGCGTGAGAGATGAATCCAGACAAGTTTCGACTCCTGTCCAGAAACTTAGAATCAAGCGAAGAGGAAATTTCTGCAGTGAACGCAACTAATTCCCTCATTCTTGGCATGCTTGTCTCAGGAGTTTTTTGAATCACGTAAACATAGTTGATGTGATTGATATTTTTAGGGTTATGCAGAGGTACCAGGTAGTAGGTACTGTATGATTCTGGAATTTTGCAGCGTTTTAGATTTGCTTGCATTTTTTCGTCGATTTGCACAAAATTCGGTTCACTTTCAAAGAAGCAGGCAAATTCGTGCTCCCGGATCTCACTAAGGATTGCAAAATCGTCGGAACCGAATATGGCTGCTAAGCTGTTACCAATTTCGATCAAAAAATCCTTATAGTCACAATGTGTTTCCAAAAGCAGCAATTTTGATAGATCTTTTCGGTATTTCGCATCGAGGATCTCGTATTCGAATGCTTCCGGAGGATCTTCCTTTGTGAAACCGAGATAATGTGCTCCGTCCCAGGCAGCGTAGGCCCAACCCTTTTTATGGTAATCAACTTCTACGACGATCCAATTGCTAAATCTTGCCCCGTTAAGGTAGTCAAATAGCATTGTTATGTCGATATCCCCTTTCGACAGTGGCGCAAAACCGTTGGCGTACAGAAGAAGTGAGTTCCCATACCCATACCGCCAATTCTTTAGGTGGATAGCCGGTGATAGGAGGATATCGGGATCTTCGATTAACTGCTCGACTGTCACCCCTGTTAGAAACAAATGGGCAGTGTCAGGAATGATTCTTAAGTTTGCATCCGTCGTGTATGTTGCCGCTGCTGTAATTTTCGCGTCATACCACGAACCTATGGGCTTGTATATATGGGGGTGAAGTCCTATTATGAGTCCGTGTTGATGGGATAGCCTCAAGGCAGCGTCTGATGGTGCTTCGTCTAAGTAAATATATTCCAGCCCGATTTCATTTCTATGTTTTTTACTTATCAGTTCTTTGGCAAGGGACACTCTTTCTGCCTGGCTACCGCCGGCAATGCCGACAATCTTTAGATCGAATTCGATACACAGGGACACCAAAGTCTCGATATCAATAGGTTCTTCTGACTCTGTCGTTTCGTAGACCATCGAAATCGGCTGAGCCAGTTCAAGACCCTTATACCCATATCTTTGGCACTGTTTCATTAGAGATCGAAGATCGGGGATGAAAGGACCGCAAGTGATTGTTTGGTATGCGAGCTTCATTTATAGGCTCATTCTACTTTCATTGATCATTGAAGACTATCCAGGATATGAATTAAGGGCCTACGTCTCGACCAGATACTCGCGGACCTTCTCGGCCATGCCCTTCGTCATTGTCGGCACCGCCGCAATCTCATCCACCGTCGCCCGGCGAATCGCCTCGATCGAGCCAAAGGTGCGGAGAAGCATTCGTCGGCGACGAGGGCCGATCCCAGGAATCTCATCCAGCGAAGAGCCGTTCATTCGCTTGTCGCGAATCTTGCGGTGGAACGTGAGCGCGAAGCGGTGAGCTTCGTCTCGAAGCTTTCGCAGAAGCATCAAACCCGGCGCGGTCAAGGGCAGGACGACTTCGCGGAAAGAATACGAGCCATCGAGGTTTTGATGGGTCGGAACGAAGATGATCTCCTGCTTCTTTGCGAGGCCAACCATGGGCACCGAAAGACCGAGGCTGTCGCGAGCTTTCAGCGCCGCACCGAGCTGCCCTTTGCCGCCGTCGATCATGAACAAGTCGGGGAGATTGGCAAACTTCTCATTGCCATCCAAGTAGTTACGGAGGCGGCGCATGATCACCTCGTTCATCATCGCAAAGTCGTTCGGCGTCTCCTGCAAGAACTTAATTTTGAATCGGCGATATTCGCCTTTCGCGGCTTCCCCATTCTCGGTCACGACCATCGAACCAACCGGAGCTGTGCCCTGAATATTCGAGATGTCGTACCCTTCGATTCGAAGCGGAAGGGATGGCAACTCAAGCTCTTCTTGCAACTGCTGCATCGCTTCCGCGGCCCACTCTTCTTTTGCCTCCAGTTGCTGAGTAAAGGCCTCCAAAGCCAACTCGGCATTGTTCGCCGCCATCTCGAGCATGCGGAGTTTCTCGCCACCATTCGGAACCTCCAGCGTCACTGCCGAGCCTTTCTTTTGGCGGAGCCACGACTGCACGATGTTGATCTCATCGATTTCGACGGGGAGAAGGATCTCACGCGGGACGTCGGGCGCGCTGGCGTAGTACTGCTTCACGAACTCTTGCACCGCTTCACCGGGCGGAGCGTCGGCGGCGCCATCCAGCATGTACTGATGCTGGCCGATGAGCTTGCCATTGCGGATGTAGAGCATCTGGATCGCCGCACCACGATCATCCTTCACCACCGCGATGACGTCCTGATCGACCCGATCATTGGTGAGAACCTTTTGTCGCTGCAAAGTGTGGTCGATGGCGTTCAGCTGATCGCGAATTTGGGCTGCTTTCTCGAAATCCAGAGCCTCCGCCGCCGCTTCCATCTCCGCTTTCAGATCGTTGACGAGGAAGTCTTCTTTGCCCTTGAGAACGTATCCGACTTGCTCGATAACTTTCTCGTAATCAGCCTTCTTGGCAAGACCCGCACATGGGGCCATGCACCGCCCCAAGTGGTAGTACAAACATGGCCGCTGTTCATTTCGTCCGCTCCAGCTCTTGCCACAAGGAATGAGTGGAAAGACTTTATGGAGAAGTTGCAGCGTGTCCCGAACTGCGTACGAGCTGGAATACGGACCGAAATATTGTGCGCCGTCTTTCCGAACCTTCCGCGTAAACAACACCCGAGGATAAGCCTCTTTGGTGATGGTGATGTACGGATACGATTTGTCATCCCGAAGACGAACGTTATAGGGAGGACGATGCTCCTTGATGAGGTTGCATTCCAGCACCAATGCCTCGAGTTCCGAGTCGACGACGATCCACTCGATGTCACGAATCTTGGAGACCAATCGCTCGATCCGTATGCTGTGCTTGGTGGAAGTTTGGAAATAACTTCGAACCCTATTTCGAAGGACAATCGCCTTGCCCACGTACAAAACGTCGCCATCATCATCCTTGTAGATGTAACAACCAGGCGACTTCGGAAGCTTGGTGAGCTTCTCGAGCACCAGGTCGGGCACCTTACGAATGGGCATGCACTTAGTTATACGATCAAAAGTCGTATGCGTGCGCGACGTTCGGGTTGCCTTTTATCCATGCCTCGACTTCATGAATCGTGGGAATCATTTCGGTTGCTCCCAAGTGGCCAACTTTGAGGGAAGCAGCTGCGGCGCCGAACCGCATGCTCGCACCTATTTTCCAACCATTCGTGAGGCCATACAGCGTGCCTGCCCGAAAAGCGTCTCCGGCTCCGGTGGAGTCGAGTACCAAGGGAGGCGGAAATGCCGGAAGTTGGATACTTGCCTTGCCCGGCTCGCCGTAGTAAAGTCCAAGGTTTCCATCGGTAAGAATCGTCTTGACCTGATGACGGCTTGACCATTCTTCGACCCAAGCATTGTTAACCGCCGGATTATCGCGCTCGCCAACCCAATCGGTTGCGTATTGGCAAATTGCTCCCTTCGGAAGGGTCTCATTATCTCGGCAGAAATCCATAAGGTAAAGCTTCATGCCCTTCGTGTGGGCCATCTTCGCCGCAAACCGGCTGACGTTCGGCAAATTAGGGTCGGCCGTAAACCATTGGCCTGAGGCAAAGGGGAGATTCTCGAGTGGAGTGTGATGTGCTTCGATATGGAAGCCATACCCATACATGGTTCGATCCCCGTCTGCGGTAACGTATACATCACATACCGGGGTGGTACCCGACTTTTGCAGCAAATGGACGTCGAGGCCCTTTTCCAGAAGCATCATGCGGAGACCCTCTCCCTCAATGCCTGCACCCAAAGAATTACCGGCCAGCGCAACCTCGCGTCTCCACATGACCAAATAGGACGCGGTATTAGCCGCTTCGCCACCCAAGAGTTCAATCTGGTCTTCCACGGGACAATAGCCACCTTTCTTGGGCAGACTTGCGATTGTCCGTATTCTGTCGATACAAACCGTACCGAAGACCAGAACCATCGAGCTAATTTACCGAATTGTGGGGTCGTGGCGTAGTGCTCTGGGCCTTTGGAATCGTTTTTCTCGCAATCGTTGCAATTATGTGTGCCTATCTGTTTAGCACAAGTCATCGCAACTTGGCGATGTTAAAGCGCATTCCACGAATGCGGAGAATAGGCTGGGGACTCATGTCGATTCTCATTTCGTTCGCCAGCGCGCTTGGTGCAATCGAGTGTGCCGGTCACGAGAGGAATTGGCAATCACCCTCATTCCTCGTCCTCGTGGAAGTACTCATCTTTATGCTGTTCTTTGTGTTGATGCAAGTGGCTGGGATGCTCGCACTTGCCTCACTTGCCGTGAAATCGGAAACTGACGATCCAACGAAGCGTCCATAATCTAGGGATATCATGAAATACCGTTTGCTTCTCGGCCTTGCTTTGGCCGCATGCCCACTCTTCGCAATTGCGCAGCAAGATTCCGCCCAGGCTTCGAAGACCATCGACCAGGTTCTTTATAAGATCGGCAAGCTGAACATCATAACGCACGTCCCCCCCCCTTTGCTGAAGAAAGCGCAGATGAACGATTTGATGACGACCATGGAGAAGTGCCGAGCAAAGGAAAACGAGACGCGAATCGAAGATGCCAAGATCTTTGCCCAGCTTGAGCCCAAAATCGACAAGGCCATCGAGAGTGCGATCAACGACGGAACCTATCCCAAGCGAGACATCCAAATTACGGTTGTGGCGATTCAGCAGTCGATCCTAGCTCGTCGGGAAAAGGCTACGAATGAGATGATCGACATGATGTACACCACGGTCAAGAAGTCACTCAACGAAGGCCAGATCAATGCGCTCAAGAACCTAATCAATCCCAAAGACGTCGACCCCAGCTATAAAGCCGACAAGATGACCGATGAGGAGAAGATTCGCCTCTATATTCGTCAGGTCCTGCTCGACGGCATGACGTACGATGTTCTTCGCGAGATGGCCAAGCACGCCGAATGACCATCCCTAAAGCACACCCGACTTGGTTCGCCTTCATTCGGTGGATCGTTCGGGTGTTTTTCTTTCAATTGCTCGGCGGAATTCGATCCGTCGGCACGAAAAATATTCCAAAAACCGGAGCAGTGATCTTTGCGCCGAACCACCTCAGCCACGTCGACCCGCCAGCGGTTGCCTGTGGATGTAAACGATGTATGCGCTTCATGGCCAAAGCTGACCTCTTCGACCATAAGTTTTTTGGTTGGCTCATCCGCTCCTTAGGTGCCTTCAAAGTGAATCGAGGTGAGGGCGATACCGAATCGATCCGAATCTCGATCGAAGCGCTCAATGCCGGCGAAGCGATCTTGGTCTTTCCCGAAGGGACACGAGGAGACGGCGACGTTTTACTGCCCATGGCCCGCGGTGTTGCAATGCTTGCCAAGAAAACCAATGCCCAGATCGTCCCGGTTGGGCTGATTGGAACCCGGGAGCGACTTCCCAAGGGTGCCTCCAAGCCTCGAAGAAGCAAGGTCACAGTGGCATACGGCGAGCCTTTTCGGTACACCGACGTCTGTGTAGGCTCAAATGAAAAGGAGAATCGCGAGATTTTCGCAGCCGAGCTTGCAGACCGAATTGTCCGTCTTTGCAATCAGAACGGACTGATGGTCAAAAGCGGTGAATGTAGTTTAATCCAAACAACAACGTCCCCTCTTGTGTCACCGTCCGAAGTTTAAGCCCCTTCGTTGGCTCGAGTTCGAATCCAGCCGAGAGGCGATTCCCATTGTGTTCTGTCAATAGGCGGAAATTTGTAGACAATGGCAAACTCACGCCCACAAATGCCGAGCTGATGTGTCCGAACTGGAATCCGATCGTTGCTTCGCCGTTTGAACCTTTCTCGCCAACTTGGAGCAACTCCCGAAAAGTCGTCGCAATGTATGGTCGGCGGCCGTCGACGGTTTCGTTGAGGGCATCCAGCAACCCAACCGATATCCCTGGCGCGACGGACGAAACGGGCGAAACGAAGTTATAGGCGAAATCGAAAGTCGTGTGTCCCGACTCGCCTGGCCTCATGCGCTGGCGAGCGGCAAACTCGACACCTTGTAACGGAGAGAATGCGATGAGTCGGTCGTGGCTTCCGCTTTCATTGGTAGCCTCCAAGAAAGAAATCTGGACCGAGTCTTTTGGCAGTGTACGGCCAATCGGAACATCGATGAGGCGATCGCCAAAGGCAAGACCTCCAACGGCGAAGGCGACTAAAGTACTGAAAGCTCTCACGAATGCTAATCCCTAGCGACTGATTTTGACCGATCCGGGGTCCCCTTGTTTACCTTTGATCACAATTCTTACGGGAGAGAACTGCTTGATAACCCACGCAATGGTCGTAAATCGAGACGTCAACTCAGATACGTGAAATTCGGAGGAATCGTCGGCGAAGCAGGCGGGAAGCAATGCGTGCTCGGCGGAAATAGGATCGAGGGGGGCATTGTTCTCTATCCAGTCATAACATTTTTCAAAGGCTTCCTGGGCGATTTGCTCAGCCGGAAGCTTCTTTGTCCCCATTGCAGAAGCTCCACCAATGCCGTTTTCGTACTGCATCCAAACGGTGATCTGCACGCCAGGACTCTCGCTGGGATATTCCTGGACCTCGCAGTCAAAGCTAGTTCGCACGGAGCGCGCGAGCCGCTGCAGATGCGAAACGGCGCGTTCCGCAACCGTATCGCTGAGCTTTGAAAAACTGATGGCTGCCTGAAGCAGCTTTGGCGCGCCCCGGTCTTCCATTTGGATGCCACTGAAGGCTCCCGGTTCGATCTCGACTTGACAAAGGCCGTCACCTTCGCGAGAGTAGGCCGCCTTGATGAGCTCCGTATGAAGATGGAGACTTTGCTTTCGCCAAAAACTTCCGAGTACTGACTGGAAATAGTCGAATGTCATCGAGTTGTTCGAAAAGGTTTCTCCTTCGACTTCGAAGTCGGAATAACCACCACTTCGGGCGAGAATGGGGGCGAGCGCCGAAGCAAGCACCAGTGCGTTGGAACCTCGCCCGTTCGGGTTACGCTCGGTGGCGATCTTGCCTTTCAGTGGCTTTACCGCGCGCTTGGGGACGAAGAGAAGGGAGAGCGAGCCGGGCGATAGCTCCGACGTGTCGGCTTCGCATTGTCGTGCGAGAGTCTTGATAAGCGTAATGTCCTCGACGTCGAGACCAACGAACTTGGTGCCGGTTCGAATATGGTCGATTTGGAAGCCCTGCTGAGTCAGGGCGGACATGGAAAGGGCGGCCCTGAGCAAAGCCCCACCGCCTTCGCCATGGGACCCGTCCAGCTTAATAAGGCCTGACATCAGATCTTCAGTTTGAAGAGGGCGTATTCGACCATCTTGATCGTATAAGCCATGGCCACGACCAGGACGGCGGCGACCAAGAATTGCGTAAAGGCGTCGCCCGTGTTGACATTCTTAACCATGCCTCCGGTTCCGTTCACAATGGCTCGGTTGCCCGCATTTAGCATCCGGTTAATCGCGTCCGCAAGCGGAACACGAAGAAGTAGATAGAGGAGGGCGTACCCAATGAGGATGGTTGGCATTGCCAATCGATATTTGTGCTTTTGGTGCTCGTTGTAAATAACGCAGTTTCGGCATCGTTCCCGCTTGGCAGAGTCGGGAATTTTGTTGTTGCGCGGAATCGCGGCGCCAGACATCAAAGCTTCCTTGGAAACTGGCTTGCCTTCCATCGCGACGCGGATGACGGCTTCTTCGCACATACAGCCGACAAGCTCACGCCAACAGGTCCGCTGCGAATGGTAAATCGGGCACTTTTCGCGAACGAACTTTCGGCAGTACGGCAACTGCCAACATTTGCCCATGAAAACGTTCTTTCGATCGCTCTCTTCGGTCACGCCTTTGCCATATTTCAGGCTGTCTTTTTTGGCACCCTGAATCGCGCGTTGGCGAATACGAAGGGCAATATCGACGACAAGTATAACGAGGGCGAACCCAAGATAGATTTGGCCGCCGATTCCCAGGGCTTCATAGCCTGCTTTAACCGCGGCATTTTCTTGATTCACCTGGATGACATAGGGCAGTATGGCGCTGGAGAAGAAGAGGATACAGGCGCCCATCAGGTTGACGCCCACCATAATCTCTTCTTCCCAGAATAGCCACGCCGATCCCATGACCGTTCCCACGACGCCAGCAATGAGAATCTTTTGCAGGAAGCCAATGCTGCCGATCAATGCCTGAGTTCGGGAAGGATCATTTGCGCCACTCATCAGAAAGACGATTGCGCCCATACCAAAAACAAGCGCAATGACGCCGCCCCAGAAGGCATACCGGGCAATCGCCATCGGTATTTCGCCGAGAACATCGGGTTGAAATTCTGTCGGGTCCTTCTTCGGTCCTGGCTTCATCGAATCCTGCTATCTTTTTACGCGCTCAAGGTACTCGCCACTGCGAGTGTCAATCTTTAGGACGTCCCCAATGTTAATATGGAACGGTACTTGTACCGTCGCCCCCGATTCCAGTTTAGCTGGCTTTGTGGCACCACCGCTCACAGTATTTCCGCGCTCGCCTGGATCAGTTTCAACGACTTCTAGTTCGACAAAGTTCGGTAGTTCGTAGCCAAGCACCTCTTCTTTGACCTGAAGACTGATGATTTCCATATCTTCTTTCAGGAATTCTGCCTGATCGCCGAGAGCTTTCATCTCGACCGGAATTTGCTCGTAGGAGTCCAAATCCATCAAGATCGCTTCGGATCCTTGCTTATACAAGAACTGCATCTTTACCTTTTCGAGGAAGACGGGTTCGATCTTTTCTCCTGATCGAAAAGTCTTTTCCAGCACCTGGCCGGTTCTGATTTTTCGTAGTCTCGTACGAACAAATGCTCCACCCTTACCAGGTTTGACGTGCTGGAATTCCAAAAGCGTCCAAATATCTCCATCCATTTGGAACGCCATTCCGGTTTTAAAATCGCTTGTGTCTGCCAACTCTTTCTCCAATGAGTACCCTTTTCTTGCGAAATAGGTTCATTTGATTTTGGCAGATATAGCCTCTAGAGTGTATGAACTGAGTTAATTCCGCCGTAATTGGCCAATCTCGCGCAAAATTGCGGCGTCTCGATCTGGAATAGTGCCATCGTATTTTGGGCCAATCCCGAGCAGAAAATTGCCACCACGTTGGTTGGCATATTCGATCTCGTCGACCACCTGCTGAGCACTTTTCAAGGGTTGATTCTCGACGTATTTCCAGTCGGGGCCGAGGGGAAGGCAGGCTTCCCACACATCAGGCAACGCCTCATCGGGAATCTCGCGTTCGGGTGTGACGAAGTCTTCGAACTCGTCACCGACGGTTCGATTGGCGACAATCAGTCCCGGTTGGAGTTCTCGCGCCATCTTGACCATCTCGGCCATCTTGATATCTTCCTTTCCCTTCACCCATCCGGCATCCAGCCACAATATGTCGATGTGACCATAGTTGGTCATCAGCTCTCGAATCTGCTCATGAGTGTATTGCACAAACTTTTCCCACGTCGCCGGATCGTCCACCGTGTTTGCGGTTTGGCTCATCGGCCGCGGCTCGGGTGACCAGTAGTACGGGCAGTGCCAGTCGGCTTTGCTGAAGTACACGGAGATGCCGAGTCCGCGTTTTCGGCACGCATCGAACAGAGCTTTCGTGACATCGGCGTTTGAGTTGGTATGAAATGGGCATTCCTCGCCCGTGATTTTGTACTCCGTGGTCTTCGTATCCCACATGCAAAATCCGTCGTGATGCTTAGTCGTGAAGCAGACGTATTTTGCCCTGGCTTGTACAAAGAGGTCGGCCCACTCGTCGGGATCGAACTGGGTGGGATTGAACTGCTTGTGCAGGTTGCGATAGTCGCGCTGAAAGAGATCGATGTCTTTGTTTCGGCTCGTCCAGCAGGTCAGTTCGTCGCGTCGCGACCAATCGCAATCGGGCACCAGCGGCCAGCTCTCGCAGCAATCCCAGAAGGCATACACTCCCCAGTGCAGGATGATGCCGAACTTCTGGTCTTTGAACCAATTCAGGCGTTCCTGAAGCCATTCGGGCTTCTCGCTTATGCTCGACGAATGCTTGAGGACATCTTCGCGCATTAGTCGTTCTTGGCTTCGAGACCGAAGATTTCGCTCGTGTGCAAGGCGCTTTGCTGTTGATAGCCGATGAGCTTTTCTCGCGTATCTTGGATGTCCAAGTTGCGCATCGAAAGCTGTCCGATGCGGTCCTCAGGGGAGAATTCAGATTCGCCGCTCTCCATGCTCAGCCGTTCTGGGTGGTACGCCAGATGGTCTCCCTGCGTGTCGAGGATTGTGTAGTCGTCGCCGCGTCTCAGTTCGATCTTCACTTCTCCGGTGATCATGCTCGCGATCCATCGCTGAACGCTGTCGCGAAGCATGAGGGATTGCGGGTCGAACCAGCGACCTTCGTACAGAAGTCGTCCCAACCGTCGGCCGTTGGTGCGGTAATTTTCGATCGTCCCTTCGTTGTGGATGGCGTTGAGAAGTCTTTCGTAGGCGATATGGAGCAGCGCCATGCCGGGAGCTTCGTAGATGCCACGGCTCTTGGCTTCGATGATTCGGTTTTCGATTTGATCGCTGAAGCCTAGTCCGTGTCGACCGCCGATGGTGTTGGCCAGTCGAAAAAGTTCGGTCTTGGTCTCGAATCGCTCTCCGTTAATCGCGACGGGCCAACCGGATTCGAACGTGATTGTGACTTCTTCGTCGTCGATCTGCACCGACTTATCCCAGTGCTTGACCGCCATGATCGGTTCGACGATTCGCAGGCCGGTGTTGAGGAATTCTAGGTCCTTGGCTTCGTGGGTCGCACCGAGGATATTGGCGTCGGTGGAGTATGCCTTCTCCTTCTTGTCGCGGTACGGCAGCTTGTGGGTCTCCAGCCACTCAGACATCTCCTTTCGTCCCCCGAGTTCGTTTACGAACGCAGTGTCGAGCCAAGGTTTATAGATTCGGAGATTTGGGTTGGCGAGGAGTCCGTAGCGGTAGAACCGCTCGATGTCGTTGCCTTTGTAGGTGCTGCCGTCGCCCCAGATCGAGACGCCATCTTCGGCCATCGCGCGCACCAGTTTGGTGCCCGTGACTGCCCGTCCAATTGGCGTCGTGTTGAAATAGGTTTTGCCGCCGCTAGTGATGTGGAACGCGCCGCATTGGATGGCGACGATTCCCTCGGTGACCATGTCTTCGACGCAGTCGACCAGCCTTGCCTGTTCCGCTCCGTATTGCAGCGCTCGTCCGGGTACACCTTCGATGTCGGTCTCGTCGTATTGGCCGAGGTCGCCGGTGTAGCAGTAAGGGATCGCGCCTTTGGTGCGCATCCAGTGGACGGCGACACTGGTGTCGAGGCCACCGGAGAAGGCGATGCCGACCTTTTCGCCGACGGGAAGACTGGAGAGGATTCGTGACATTTCGTGGGATTGCCGCTCGTTCGTCACTGAACGCAGGCTAGCCTAGATTGTACCGATTCATGTGGAGTGCGCCGATTTATCGGCGCTTTCACCAAGCAATTCATTGCGCCGTAACTCGCAACAACTTTTCAGCGAGACAAGTCTCGCAGCACAAAGCGCGAACAAGTTCGCGCACTCCAAAAAAAGACTTAACCCTTATGCTCAGCCCAGAGGCGTTCGAACTCGACCAAAAACTTGTCCATCGCCGCGAAGCCGCCGCGCCAGAACGCTTCGGACTGCAGATCGACGTTCAACGTCGCCATCAATTCCGCTGGAGACTTGGCGCCGCCCAGCTTCAACACATCGACATACTTATCCGCAAAGGAAGGACCTTCCTGCTTCGCCATTTCGTACAAGCTGAGCACCAAGAGTTCGCCAAACGAGTAGGCGTACACGTAGAACGGAGTTCCGGTGAAGTGGCCCACGTACATCCACCACGCTCGGTGCTGATCGCCCAGGGTGACCGAATCGCTGAACATCGCCTGCAGCTCTTCCTGCCAGACCTCGCCGAACTCTTCCGGCGTCAGTTCGCCTTCGCTGCGGCGCATGGCGTGGATGCGACTCTCGAACGAGTACATTGCGGCTTGGCGGAAGACGGTGGCGAAGATGCCCTCGATCTTTTCGGCGTACAGGGCAAGCTTGTCCTTGGTCGAGGCGTTCGCGACCAGCTTTTCGAAGACCAGCATCTCGCCAAACGTGCTGGCGAGCTCGGCCAACGGCAGCGTTCCGTGGTAGTTGAAGTAACTCTGCTCACGGCTGAACGAGGCGTGGACGCCGTGGCCCAACTCGTGGGCGAGGGTCATGACGTCGTCCATCTTGTTGAGGTAAGTCTGGAGTATCACCGGATGGGTGTCGGGCGTGTTATAGCTGCAGAACGCGCCGCCGGATTTGCCCTTGCGCGACTCGGCATCGATCCAATTCTTATCGAAGAACTCCTTCGCTCTGGCCTCAACATCTCGTGAGAATTCGCCGAAAGCGTTGAGCACGATGCTCTGCGCTTTCTCCCAACTGACCTCTTCTTCAGCGGCGAAAAGCGGCGCATAGCGGTCGATGTGGGTGAGCTCGGGCAGACCTAGAATCTCGCGCTTAATACGGTAGTAGCGAGCGACCATCGGATAGAACTCCCGGCAGAGTTTGACGACGAGGTCCACGGTCTCTGGCTCGAGTTCGTTAGCCATGTGACGCGATTGCTCGGGGAATTTGAAGCCGCGCAACCGGTCGTCGATGGACTTATCCATCATCAGCGTGTTGAAGATAAAGACGAGCACTCGCTCTTGCTCTTTGAGTCCAGCCGAGAGAGTATCGGCCGCAGCTTGTCGCGTCGCGCGATCCTCGTGGCGGAGCCTTGCAAGCACCTCTTGCTGGCTCATGTCGGTCGTCTCACCGTTGAGCGTGAACTTGTAAACGTGGTTCGAGGTCACCTCATCGAAGAGGCGGTTCCACGCTCGCGAGCCAGTGTTCGAAAGCTCCTCCATCAGCACCTCTTCCTTCTCGCTGAGGCGGTATGGGCTGTAAGTTCGTGCGACCTGGATGTAGTGGTGATAGTTGTTGAGAGTCTTGTCGGCGAGGAGTTTGGCGATCGTGTCTTCGGGCGCGGCTTGCAGCTCCAGTTCGAAAAACATGAGCGTGACCTGAATCTCGGTCACTTTTTCCATCTGGGATTGGAGAAATGCGCCGTTGGCGGGATTGCTGGAGTCACCGGCAAAGATGAGGTTGGCGAAATTGATCGGCTTGACGACTTCGTTGTAGAGTCCCTCGAGGTCGGTCAACGCTTCGTTGAGCAGGGACGCAGAAAGATTGGCGTCGTTGATTCGTCCTCGGTACTTTTCGGCGAACGATGCGGCTCGCTTGTTGCACGCCTGCCAGGTCGTCTCAATCTTCGGATCCTCGATGCTATCGAAGAGGGCAGTCAGGTCCCAACGAACGGGAGGCGACACAGTTTCCATGGAGGACATACATCCATTATGAGGAAATACGTTCCGACCCTGATTGAAAATTGGGTCAGAGGGTTACTAGGTTAGTGTCAGCATCACTAATTCGGTAGTGGCACTGGTTCCGACATCTGGCTCGACGAGTCCGCCGAAGTGAGGCACGAACGAAGGAGGAACGAAGTGAGCCTGGGAGAAACCAGTGATATTTTGTCGTGGCACTGGTAAAGACGTCTGCGAGTCCGCCCTGTCGAGGAATGGAGCTGCGAATCAGCCAAGGACGGGGACTAAGCTGGGATTTACCAGTGTTGTCCTCTACCCGGCAGGACCGCTGGTAGATCGCAGCGTCCGTCCGTTCTCACTCGTGCCTCGCGAAAATGAACGGCCTCAAGGCAGATCTCGTTAC
>CAMFIS010000034.1 GCA_945952345.1 uncultured Fimbriimonas sp. | reverse complement strand
ACTCGATGCTCCATTACGGGTCGATCCCACGGAGTTATCCGATTCTTTGGCGTTTGCCGACAAGTGTTCCGAGAGAAAGCCCACCGTGGCGAGCTTCCGGGCATCGTGAAGTCGAGCTGGTAATCCACGAGGAAATAGAACTATGCACAGCGATCCTATTGCAGACCTGTTGACTCGAATTCGAAACGGATGCCAGGCGAAGATGATGAGCGTCGACGTTCCTCACAGCAAGATCAAGCTTGAAATTATCAAGCTTCTTCAGGCCGAGGGCTATGTCGAGTCTCATGAAGTCACGACCGAGAGCAAGTTCCCGAATATTCGAGTAACACTCAAATACGACAACCGACGACAGCCGCTGATCCACTCGATCCGCCGCGTGTCCAAGCCTGGCCTTCGCGTTTACACCGCGGTTGGTGAACTCAAGCCACTTCGAAATGGCTTGGCCACCCGAATCTTGACGACGAATCAAGGGCTTATGACTGACCGAGAAGCACGCCGACGCAAAATCGGTGGCGAAGTGCTCTGCGAGGTGTACTAATGTCTCGAATTGGACTTCGACCGATTGAGGTTCCGGGCGGCGTCACCGTGTCCGTCGATGAATCCACAAATGTGGTGAGCATCAAGGGCCCGAAGGGCGAATTGAACCAGCCGATCAGCCGGCTGCTGACCGTGAAGCAAGAAGAAGGCAAGCTCTCTGTCGAGCGCCCAAACAACCTCCGCGAAGCACGGAGCCAGCACGGCCTCGCACGAACGCTTCTGAGCAACATGGTGGAAGGTGTGACCAAGGGTCACAGCAAGCAGCTCGACGTCATCGGCGTTGGCTACCGTGCGACGATGCAGGGACGCAACCTGCTTCTGAACATGGGCTACTCTCACCCTGTAACGGTCAACGCGCCTGAAGGCATCACGCTTGAAGTGAAGGCCGACGAAAAGGCTCGAACCACCAGCATCGTCGTCTCCGGTGTGGACAAAGCCCTCGTGGGCCAAGTCGCCGCCGACATCCGAAAGGTCCGAAAGCCAGAGCCGTACAAGGGCAAAGGTATTCGCTATAAGGGTGAAGTCATCAAGCTTAAGGCAGGTAAGCGCGCTTCTGCTAAGAAGTAATAAGTTATGGCAACGAAAACACGACAAGAATTGCGCTTGGCACGGCACGCACGAATCCGAAAGCGAGTTACCGGTACTCCGGAAAAGCCTCGTCTGGCGGTGTTCCGCAGCCTGAAGCATATATCGGCGCAAATTATCGACGATACAACTGGTCGAACGTTGGTCGCAGCGAGCTCTCGAGAGAAAGATCTCAAGGCTTCGGGCAACATCGACGGAGCCAAGAAGGTTGGCGCCGCTCTGGGTGAGCGAGCCAAGAAGGCTGGCCTCTCGACCGTGATCTTTGACCGTGGCGGCTTTCAGTACCACGGCCGCGTCGCCTCTCTCGCAGATGGCGCTCGCGAAGCCGGGTTGGAGTTTTAAACCATGAAAATGCGAATGAGCGGAAAGCGCGAGAGCCGAAACACCGATGGTGGACCGCAGCTCGATGTGCGAATCATCCGTACCAACAAGGTGTTTAAAACCCACAAGGGTGGAAAGACGGCCAGCTGGTCGATCCTCGTGGTCGTCGGCGACAACAAGGGCAGCGTAGGACTTGGTCTCGGAAAGGCGCGGGGAATCCCGGATGCCATCCGAAAGGCCGAAGAAGCCGCCCGAAAGGCAATGTTCAAGGTTCCGATGATCGGAGACACGATCCCTCACGCGATCAACGCCGTGAGCGGAACGGCTTCGGTTATGCTCAAGCCCGCTGCACCGGGTACCGGTGTTAAGGCTGGTGGCGCGGTTCGACTTTGCTTGGAAGCCGCTGGCATCCACAACGTTCTCGCCAAGTCGCTTGGTAGCCGAAACGCTATCAACATGGCATACGCAACTATCGCCGCGTTCCAAAGCCTTTCGAATCCGGAAGACGTCGCTAGCCGACGAGATATGGATATCAAAGCGTTAGTGCCGTGGCTCGAGAAAGCTCGTAAGGAGGAAGAATTCAATGCTTCGCATTAAACTCATCCGATCCACCGTCGCTCACCAGTGGCGAACTCGCCGTGTGGTCGAATCGCTTGGTCTTCGAAAGATCAACCAAGTGGTCGAGCACGACGATACTCCGGTGATCCGAGGTATGGTCCACCGCGTGAAGGAACTCCTTCATGTGGAAGAAGTCGAGGGAACTCCGAAGGCTCGAACGGTCAGCCGACCGGGCAAGGCTGCTGCAAAGGTAGCTCCGGCCAAGGCCGCTGCCGCTCCGAAGAAAGCTCCGGCAAAAGCCAAGGCTGCAACAGCCGAAGCTGAGCCGGCGTCGGAAGAAAAGCCCAAAAAGAAGGCGACTAAGAAGTCAGAGGAGAAATAATCATGGGTCTACATAATTTCAGTCCAAGCCCAGGCAGTACGACGCGAAGGCGACGTATCGCCCGAGGCATCGGTTCTGGCATGGGTAAGACCGCAACTCGCGGTACCAAAGGCCAGAAGGCACGACGACAAATCCACCCCAACTTTGAGGGTGGCCAGACCCCGATTTTCCGACGACTGCCGGTAAAGAAGGGATTCCGAAACGTCAATCACAAGGAATATGCGATCGTCAATCTCGACGATCTCGAGAAGAACTTTGAGAAGGGCGCGGAGATCACTCCGGAAGTTCTCGAAAGCAAGGGAATCATCTCGCTCTCGAAGAAAGACGGCGTGAAGATCCTGGCCTTCGGAACCCTGAGCAAGAAGCTCAAGGTCTCGGCTCACAAGTTCAGCGGCAAAGCTGAAGAAGCCATCAAAGCCAACGGAGGAGAGGCCGTAACACTTTGAGTTTCGGCGGCTTCGGTGGCGCAATGGGCGGAAGCGGGGGAGGCGATAAGTCTCTCTCGCTCCCGCTCACCCAAATTTTCCGGCTCGCATGGGAAGACGAAGACCTGCGAACCCGTATTAAGTTCGTCCTTTTAATGTTCGCGGTTTTCGCGTTAGGAATCCACATCTCGGTTCCGATCCCCGGTTGGAGCGAAGAGCAAGTTAAAGAAAAGCTCGAGAACTCGGGAATGGTTTTCCAAATGATCGACTCATTCGGAGGTGGCGCGCTTCGCCGACTTTCGATTTTCGCCTTGGGTATGAACCCCTACATCACGGCGTCGATCATCATGCAGATTTTGTCCTCGGCCTTCCCGGCCATGAAGAAAGAGCTGGAAGAAGGCGGCGAGTACGCTCGTAAGAAGCAGAACCAGCGCACACGAATCTTGACGATTGTGATGTGCATCTTCCAGGGTTATGGCTACCTGCAGCTGATGCAGCAGGCTCTGGGCGCGTTGCCGTTTGGCAACATTGCCACGATCCTCACGTTCTGGACGGCAGGTTCGATGTTCACGCTTTGGCTCGGTGAGCAGATTTCCGAGAAGGGTATCGGCAACGGTGTATCGCTGATGATCTTCGCCGGTATCATGATCGCGCTTCCGTACCAAGGTCAAAAGCTTTGGAAAAACCTTCAGGACGGCGCGGCTCATTGGCCCCAGGTCATTGCGCTGATTGCCATCTTCCTTGCATCGACTTGGCTCGTGGTTCACTTCACCTCGGCGCAGCGACGGATTCCGATCCAGCACATGCGACGAATGGTGGGCACCAAAGCCATTGGCGGTAAGACGAGTTATCTTCCGTTCTCGCTGCTCATGGCCGGTGTTATTCCGATCATCTTCGCCTCCGCCATCATCTACATGCCGCAGCAATTCGGCCAGATGCTGGGTGGCGATCGAGCGGTGAACCCGAATCCTATCGGCGCGGCGCTGATGACCATCGGCAAATTTATCTCGCCATCGCAGGTTTATCTGTTCAACATCAACTGGAAGATCAACCCGATCGGTTGCGTGGTCTATCTCTCGATGATCCTGTTCTTCTCGTACTTCTGGAATGCAATCCAGTACAACGTGGAGGACATCAGTAACAACCTTAAGCGGGCGGGATCGATTATTCCCGGTGTGCGGCCAGGTAAGCAGACCAAGGACTTCCTCGATGACATCATCTCGAAGCTGACTTTGGTTGGTGCGTTCTTCATCGCCATCATCGCATTGTTGCAATACATCATGCCCGCCGTCACGAACCTGAACTACAGTCAGGGCGTTGGTGCGGTCGGTGGTACTTCGTTGCTCATTCTTGTCAGCGTGGCCCTCGAGACCATGCGACAGATCGAAGCGAACCTGCTCATGAAGCAGTACGACCAGTAAGGACGATGACAACTCGAAAGACCTCACCTATTGGGCGAGGTCTTTCTTTATTTAACTGATAGTAAAAAGAGGAAGATCGAATGAGAGTTATCTTGATTGGACCGCCGGGAGTGGGTAAAGGAACCCAAGCCGCACTCATCGGCAGCCGCAAGGGAGTACAGACCCTTTCGTCTGGCGAGATCTTTCGAAGAGAGATCGAGGCGCAAACCGATCTTGGCCGCTTAGCCCAACGCTATATCTCTCACGGCGAGCTGGTCCCCAATGGCGTCACGATCGAGATGATGGCGAAGCGCCTGCGAGAGTCCGAAGTCCGGAAACATGGCTTCATCCTCGACGGATTCCCGAGAACGGTAAAGCAAGCAGACGCCCTGAACGAAATCCTCTTCGACATGGAGATGCCGCTTCAGAAAGTGTTTTGGCTCCAAGCTCCCGACGAACTCATCGTCAGCCGCCTCAGTGGACGGCTAGGCTGCACCAAGTGTGGAGCAATCTACCATTCAGTAAACAAGCCGCCCACTCGAGAGGGTTTCTGCGATGTGTGCAACAGCCCGATCGTGGTTCGGTCCGACGATCAACCCGAAACCATCCGTGAGCGACTGCGCGTATTCCGTGAAAGCACGGCGCCGGTCATCGAGTACTACAAGGATTTGGGTCTGCTTGTAGCGGTCGACGCAACCCGCGATGCGGAAGAAGTGTACAAAGAGATTATCCGGGAGACAGACTAAATGGCGTTGATCAAGTCGGCCACAGAAATCGCGAAGATGAAAGAGTCTGGACGCATCGTCGCCAAGACGTTGCGATTGGTCTCAGCCGAAATTGCTCCAGGCCGAACTCCTCAAGAATTGGATGCACTGGCGGATAAGATCATCCGTGAAGAGGGCGGCGTTCCCAGCTTCCTCGGGTATCGCGGCTACCCGGCTGCCACCTGCATATCCGTGAACAATGTCGTCGTCCACGGCATCCCGACCGCCGATCCGCTGAAAGAAGGCGATGTGATCAGCCTCGACTTCGGAGTCGTGAAAGATGGCTGGCATGCCGATGGCGCATGGACATTTGCGGTCGGTGAGATTTCCGCAGTGGCCCAAAAGCTGATGAACGTGACGAAAGAGTCGCTCTTCCAAGGCATCGCCAAAGCGAAGCCTGGCAATACGATTGGCGACATTGGGCACGCGGTTCAGAAGTATGTCGAGTCCTACGGCTTTGGTGTGGTTCGAGAATTGGTCGGGCACGGTATCGGCCAAAAGCTTCACGACGAACCTCATAACGTTCCGATGTTTGGAAAGCCAGGCAAGGGCGAAAAGCTTCGCGAGGGCATGTGCATCTGCATCGAGCCAATGATCAACGAGGGCACTTACAAAGTGAATACTCTTAGCGACGGATGGTCGGTGGTGACGGCGGATGACAAGCTTTCCGCGCATTATGAGCACACCATTGCCATAACCAAGAACGGACCGGTTATTCTTACATCAGAAGATTAAGCGAGAAACCGCCATGAGCAACCGAGATCCTGATAAAGAACTTCTCTCCGGTTGCCTCCTCTCCGGAAGCGTCTCGCTAGCCGTCCTCATTGTTCCGATCGCCGTTTGCCTCCTCCGCAATAGCTCCCATGAGATTAACACCAATGCAGGGTTGGCTCGGATGTTCATCGTTTCTCTGGTGATCGCCGTCGCCATTACTATCCCCTTTTCTCGCCGCTGGGGCATTGCGCCAGCATTTGGGGCGTTAGGTGGTTTCGCATGTGGAGCCGCCTACTGGTTTCTTCATCTGCAACAGACGATCGTGAAGGCGCTTGCCGAGACGGGACAGGCTACCGAATACCTCGATTCGACGATGTACATCGTCCCAATCGTCTGGTTCGTGATCGGAGCTGCCGCAAGTTTATTGCCACTTTATAAAAACAAGCGCCTAGACCGTCTAGATTCGTAACTGTTTTATCCGAACATTTAGATATCGCAACTGCAAAGTTGGATGTCGAGCATGGGATACGGGAAGGGAGTTCAAGCTTATCGACAAAATTCGGTGATGGGGGCATCACCGGTTCAGCTCGTTGTGATGCTGTACGATGGAGCATTGCGCTTCATGGAAGAAGGCAAACGAGCGATCATCGCCAAGGATTTGGAGACCCAAAACTTCAAGCTGCAGCGAGCCCAGAAAATCGTTTTCGAATTGATGAGCACCTTGAACATGAGTGAGGGCGGCGAGGTCGCACGAAATCTGTTGGGACTCTATACGTTTATCGTGAACGAACTGGTCGAAGGCAATATTAGTGACGACACACACCGCATCGACAACGCGATGAAGACCATGAGCGATTTACGAGAGAGTTGGGCCGAGATCGAGCGATCCGCCAAGACGAAGACGGAGGTGATGAGACATGCCGCATGAAGATATATCAACTTGGTTCATACTGACCCTCTCGGCCGAGCAAGCCGTATTCGATCAGGACTTCGAACATCTCGATGCATTGCTGCACCGACGCGACGAAATCCTTGGCAAATGGGAAAAGGCAGGGATGAAGTTCTCAGAAGCAGAACTGACGCAAGCAAGCGCGGCCGAAGAGCGATTAGAAATGGCATTGCGCCGCGTACAGGGTTCTCTTGGAGATGAACTGAAGAAGATATCGCAGGCCAACCGGGTCGCCAAAGTTTATAAGGCGGCCTAGCCAAACAAAAAAGCCCGGTGCAATCGCACCGGGCTTTTTCGCTTTTGACTTTTAGGACTTCTGAGTTGCGGAGAAGTCAGCAAGATCCGTCGAACACAGGAAGGCGCTCGGCATCAAGCCTCCTCGAGTTGGAAGGATGTATCGCACGCTGATCGAAATGAGTCCATTCGACTTTACGTATGAGGCGATTTGGGTGGTCGAGAGGTCAATGGTCTTCGAGACATTCGTTCCATTCATGCCAACAGACGTGAATGTTTCGTAAGATCCAGTCGATTGGTTCTTAAGCGAGATAATCGCTGAGGCGCCGTTGGGACCATTCAAAGTCATCGACATGCGCATGAGACCAATGTTTGTGAAGGACGCATTGTAGTTTGCCAAGAACCCAGCAACCTGCCCGAGTCCGGAAACCGGTAGCGAACTCATTTGGTAGGCGTTACTGTCAACTTTCCACAAGCTCTGATTGTTACCCGCTAGATAGGACCCGGCAACAGGTGTAACCGAGTTTGCTTCGAACGGATAGTAAGTAACCGTCGTGACCAAGCTAGCGTACAGTGCGTTGAAGTTCACTGCCCCCCAACCGGTGGCGAAGTCCCAACCCGCCTTTGGTATCGCCGCTTGACCGTTTGGCAGATTTCCAATGCCCTGTCCGGTCGTAATGTCAAACCAAATGGTCGATTTGCCATTTTGGCCGTAAATCTTGTTCGCGATTCGACCGAGTCGAGCCACCCCGGTTACGGAGAATAGTTTTTGTTCGACGTCGCACAGTCCGCCAGCCCACGACGGGGATGCGGCGCTGGTTCCACCGATGCCAGACAGGCTACCGTTGTAGTAGATGGCGTAGTCAGTCGCATGGATGGCGACGTCTGGAACCATTCGCTTGTTGATATTCGTCGGAACACCATTGCCAGTTTGCCAACTTGGACGGACGTTAAACGGCGAAGCGTCGGCTGCCGCGCTTACGCACCAGCCTCCACCGCCGCCGCCTTGGGCGCCACCGGGACCCCAGTTCTGTTCCGTAATGCGGTTACCAGCGCTATCGGTCGTTGCATCGGTGCCGCCAACCGACAGGACTTCAGGATCATAGTCGGGATAGTCGAATGGCTCGAGATCGGTGCCACTGTCTCCGGAAGCCGCCATGTAGGTAATTCCTTGGGCAGCCATGGCCAAGTGAGTGGCATGAGCGGCAGCAGCGGTTCCAGCATCAATGTTCCAGCCGTAGCTCTCAGTAATGATGTCGGCTTTGTTGGCCGATGCCTCGGTTGAAAGAACGGTCGTCAAGTTTCCACCAGTTCCATCGTAGATGATGATATTTGCCAAGGGGGCCGTACCAAGAACCATCTGGAAGTCGAGGTCTCCTTCTCCGGCGGCGCCACCATTTTGGCTGCCAGTGCCGACGGGCACAACTTTCACATTGGACATCGCACCGCCGGCCGGCACAGGCAGTCCGTATTGAGTGATGAAAAGGTTTCCGTTACTAAGAACGAATCCGTCCCAGTTCGAGATGCCAACCGTTCGGCCTGATCCCTTATTCCCCGCGTTATAGAGTGGGGCAATGCCGTACAGAGTCCGAGTCAACGGAGGAGTGAGTTCGGTCGTCCGGTGTTGGGGCCTCGTGTAGGTCTCCACACCATTGATGCTCTGAATCTTGTTGACCAAGCTTGATGGCACGTTAAGAGGAGTCGTATTCGACCGGTACTTGACCGTGCCTGTCTGGTCGATGACCTGCAGATTGGCAATCTTGGTTCCGAAGAGGCTCTCTACCTGCGATCGAGTTCCAACCGCTGCAACCGTCATGTTGTTCTTGCCAACGTGGGTGACGGTTAAGCCGCCGTTGGTAAGGAAAGTCTTCGCTGCGTTGACGTCGGTTGCGGAAGCGCCATAGCGAGATCCCACTTCCTCCGG
Organism: uncultured Fimbriimonas sp.; assembly: GCA_945952345.1. Taxonomy (GTDB): domain Bacteria; phylum Armatimonadota; class Fimbriimonadia; order Fimbriimonadales; family Fimbriimonadaceae; genus Fimbriimonas. The sequence goes on along the minus strand of CAMFIS010000034.1, from coordinate 14,129 downwards.
CGAGATGAACTTGCGGTACATCGGAGAATCTGGGTCATTCACCGCATCGGCAAATGCCTGAAGTCCATATGGATCGGATGGTTTAAGGCTGATCGCGACTTCGATCTTTTCGGTCGGATCGATCGGACCAAAGGCTACGATGCTTTGACCGACGACGGATCGAACGGATTCCGGCATGGGTACGAGTTTGTTAGAAGCTTGAGGGGCGGCATTCAGAACCGCCGCCAGGGCCAACGGGCCGAGAAGGCTAATGGAAAATTTCAAACGTGACGATATGATCATACGACACCAGGTTCGCTTACTCGTCATTCTATCAGGTTGTGGTCACTTTCGTACTATATTGCAAATTTGATATGAAGAAATCATGATAACTCAGTACCTTTCGGTAAAGAAAAAGTGGCTCGATGCGTACTGCATCGAGCCACTTTTTCCCTCGCTTTGTAACTTTATGATTTTGGTGAGGCGCCAAAACCAACCATTTCGGTTGAGCAGTTAAACGCTGCGGGCATGGCCCCAGCTCGTCCAGGCAACACGTACCGAACGCTTACCGACATCGAACCGTTCGAACTGACGTAAGTGCCAATTTGGGCGGTCGTGAGGTCGATAGATTTCGTCACGGCGGCATTGGAAAGGCCAAGCGTAGTGAAGGTCTCGTAAGAACCCGTTCGCTGATTCTTCAGCGAAATGATCGCAGAAGAACCGGTCGGGCCGTTCACCGTGAGGAACATTCTAAGAGTGTCGATATTCGTGAACGGGACTTTATAGTCCGCTAGGAAGCCGGCTACCTGGCCGAGCCCACCAACGGGAAGTGAAGACATGTTGTACATGTTTCCATCGACCTTCCACAGGCTAGCGTTGTCTCCAGACTGATAAGCGCCCGCAACCGGCGTCACGTTTAGAGCGTTGACAGACGTGAGGTCCGTATCCGCCAAAGAGATTTTAAAGCTCTTCATGTACGTTTGCCAGCGACCGCCGACCGATTGGCCAGCACCCATTCCAACAGCCCAGAAGGTCTTGGAATCGGAGGGATCAAGTTCTACGTCGAAGTAATCACCCCATCGAGTGGAGAATCCGTTGTAGGAACTTGCCGTCGATTTTTCGAGCAGAATCGGCGCGCCCATCACACCAGCAGGATCGGTTGCCTTTCGGCCCGTACCCATTACGTCGCCCGGGGTCGAGGCTCCGATCTTCGAGAAGGTCATGCCGAGGCTGCCCTTCGAGTCGAAGTTAATCGCCGGGAAACTATATCCGTGGCCTGCCGGCGGATTGACTTGGCCCGACATCTTGAGCGTAGGCGAGCCAGATGCTGGCCAGTTGCCCAGATTGAACTGATACCATCGAGCTGCAGGTCGAGCGTCCGAGTTGGAAACTGCGACGGAGTGAGCCGACACGAGGCTGCCTTGGAAACTCGCTGCAACCAATTGACGAGGATCATTGGTCTGAACAACTACGCCATTTGGACCCGTGATGGAGCCTGCGTCTCGTTGCCAGGTTGGAACAGTTACCACCGATTGGGTGACGGCAAAGTTGTTTCCAGTCTTGCTAATTGCAGTAAGTCGCATGGACGAGTTCGTCCAAGTCTCGACACCGTATACGGCATTGCTCGTCGAGTCTTCGGTCTTTGCAAGTTGGCAAGTGAAACCGTCGGCTGCCTGGAACTTGTTCGGCGTCGCCGTGCCTCCGTAGAGGGTCGCCTTGTCGAACGCCACGATCTGCACACCATTGAAGCCGCTGCTGCCGCTCATTGCGAACATGTTGCCAGTGGCAACGATCATGTCTTTGTTGTAGCCCAGGCCAGGGTAATCCCACCAATAAACGTTTGCGCCGCTGGTTTGCTTAACGTCGACCTTGAAAAGCTTCCAAGTTCCGTTCGGATCGGACGTGTTGGAGACCGCAATCAGGAGATCCGAGGCACCATTTGTCGTGGCATCCGTCAAATCGAGATCGAGGACCACAAATCGCTTCGCGACTTGGTCGTAAATGACCTTGGGATCGTAATCGAACGATGTAGGAGAAACCGATTTGAAGAAGTTCTGGAAAGTCTGTTCGAAGACCTTTGTTCCATCTTTCTTGTAGAACGCGATCGACGAGTTCACTACCTCGACGACATGGTTCGGTCCTACCGCAATATCCGGATCGGGCGGCTCGGCGCCGGTCGCGGAAATGCCAGGGAAGAGAGCGCTACTGGCGAGCGAAATTCTCTCGGTATTCATGACTCCGCCGGGAACGAGGTTGTTGGGTGTTCCTGGTGGGTAGGTGAACTTCCACTCGTGATCCTTTTCAAAGTCGTGAGTGTGAGCGTTCGCGTCGATCTGAGGGCTAAAACTGGCGGTATCGATGGTTTTGGCCTTGATAGACGGGCCAACACCGTTGAATTTCACCTGGCCAAAACTAGCCGATGACAACACAATCGATGCCGCGCAGAGAATGACTCCTTTAAGAATGGTTTTCATAGCTCGCTACCTGGATATTGTATCAGGTTCAAGACGCGCACACGCGCGAGGTAGAATTTTCCTATGCTAACTCTCGAGCAGCATGAAGCGCTGTCCAAGGCTCGTCCGCGCCTAGACGCTATTGGAGGTCATCTTTGACCTGCATGCGCTTCACTCTCAAATAACTGAACTCGAAACGCAGTCCTCACAACAAGAATTCTGGGATGATCCCGCCGCCGCCAACAAGGTGTTGCAGCGTCTGAGCCGTCTCCGAGACATTCTGAATCCGTACGCGGAACTAGTAAAAGCGGAACGTGATGTGGCTGAACTTTACGAAATGCTCTCTGCCGAGCCCGATGCCGAAATGGAGCGGGAGGCCGATTCGTTGGCGGTCCAATTCCTTGGCGAACTCGATGCTTACGAACTGCGAACGCTCCTGAATGGGGAGCACGATTCTCGCAACGCCTTGTTGGAAGTCAACGCTGGTGCGGGTGGCAGCGAGGCGTGCGACTGGGCCCAGATGCTCCAGCGTATGTATGCGCGATGGGCTGAAAAGAAAGGTTACAAGTGCGAAATCATCAGCGAGACTCCTGGCGATGTCGTCGGTTACCGATCGGTGCAGATGCTCATTACGGGTGAGAATGCCTACGGATTTCTTCGATCCGAACAAGGAGTCCATCGTTTGGTACGAATCTCGCCTTTCGATGCCGCGGCAAGACGTCACACCTCGTTCGCCAAGGTCGAGGTGCTCCCCGAAATCGAAGAATCCGAAGTCAATATCAACCCCGATGACCTGAAGGTTGAGACTCTCCGGGCAGGCGGTGCTGGAGGCCAGCACGTCAATAAAACCGAATCAGCAGTGCGCATAACGCACATTCCCACCGGAATTGTCGTAGCATGTCAGAACGAGCGAAGCCAGCACAAAAATCGGGCAAGCGCAATGTCCGTCTTGTTGGCGCGTCTGATGGAATTGGAAAAGGCTCAATCGAAGGAGCGAATTAACGAGCTAAAAGGAGAAGGTGGCCCTGCAGCTTGGGGGCGACAAATCCGCAGCTATGTTATGCAACCCTACACGATGGTCAAGGATCACCGACTGGGATACGAAACTGGAAACGTGACGGCCGTGATGGATGGAGATATCGACGGATTCATTGAAGCCTATTTGAAACAAAAGCCGGCGGAAGACGCCTATATCGAATAAACACAAATGCTCACAACTGTTGTTGCCCTCGCCACAATGCTGCAAACGCCGCCCCCCGATTACTCGGTGCCGGCAGGCGTTTCGTCTGAATTCCACCACTTGGTCATCGATATCGAGACGAAGATGGCAGCCAAAGATTTCGCAGGAGCGGACAAGCTGGCCAAGATGCTTCCGCGAACCTCGGTGAGCTACTACATCAATACCGCGAACCTAGACGAATATCAGAAGGAAGAATTTCCGGCGGCTATTCGAAATGCGATCGGAATTTGGGAAAAGATGATGTCGCACAGCGCGACGTTTACCGAAGCTAAGTCCAAAAGCGTCGATGTTCTCATGGGTTTTGAACCCGTATTGGCTAAACTCCCCAATTCAAACATGGTTGCCGGGGCGACTTGGTTCTTGGCGACTGAGCCAACCTTGCCCATGGTTGAGGCGGTCTTCGGTCTCAAGCGAGGAGAAAAGCTGGAGCGAACGAGCTCGCGTGAACTCTACAACGAAACTCTTTTCACGATTGGACGCTACTTTGGACTCGCGCCGAATCCAATTTATGGCACCGCGATGGGGAGGTATGACGGAAAATATTCCAACCCAAATGATCTTATCCCCGCAGAAGTGACCACGGTACGCAAGATTCTTGCGCTGAGCCACAACCTGCGGCAAGCAATCCAGGACAAGAAGTCGATTGAGGTCGCGCATGCTTCGATCAACCTCGATAAGAAGTCGCTCCAATTTGAGACGAAGTTCCAAGGCGATGAGGGGCGTGCCTCGATCGTGGTGACGAATACCGGTTCTGCACCTTTGGAACTCTCGGTTCGGGGCGATTGTGGATGTATCACCGGCAAGATCGTTCCAGTCCTCGAGCCTGGAAAATCGACGATGCTGACCGGCATCTTCAATACCACCGAGATTCAGGGCGACGTGAATCACAACTTGGTGTTAAGAACCAACGATGCGGATAACCCAAACATCGTCATTCCCTGCAGTATCCACGTCAATCCCCGGGCTGAGTTCATCTATCCTGAGTCCAACACGATTTATTTCGACGGGCAGGTCAAGGACTTCGTCTTCTATCTCAACAGCACCGAAAAGAAGCCGATAGAGATCCAGAATGCACTCACGCTTGGCGGGACGATGCCCGTCACGTACGAGCCGTTCGAAGGCGATGTCGCCAACTACCTGACGCCGGGAAAGACTTCGCATGTCCGGGGCTACAAGATTACGGTAGGGGCAACAAAGTACCCGACCAAGGAAGCCCTGTTCGGTCGAACGATGTCGATGGTGTATCTCAAGACCGATCACCCAGTCTTGACGGCAATCAAGATCAGTCTATTCCTCCAGCGAGGAATCGCCGTTCTGCCCGAGTCCCTCTACCTTGGTTCGCCTAAGGGGATGATCGACAGCGGCTTCTACTTGACGCGCCCAGGGCGCCCGTTCGCCATCAAGAAGATATCCAGCGATTCGCCCTACCTCCAATTCTCGATTGAAAGAACCGAGGGACTGAGTGGCAGCGAGTACTTCGTGAAGGTTGTGTACGACGGTAAGGCGCCGGCACATCGGATCAAGAGCACGATCGTAATCACCACGGATGATCCCAAGCAGGGCACGATCCAGTTGCCCGTATCGACCAGCGGCGCATGAAGCTCATCGTCCCTCTGATTGGCCTCGGATGTTTGAGCGCCGGTCTTTGGGGCGAGCAAGCCTCCGATGTGACCGTGATCATCTCGGGCGGGGCAAGAGGACATCTGTCGCCATGCGGCTGTACGAAGCCTATGAGTGGCGGCCTCATGCGTCTGGCGACCCTCATTCGGCAGTACAAGAAGAGCGGCAATGTGGTGTGGATCGACGCGGGCGACATTACGGCGGAGCCGGGCCGTCAATCTCAGCTGAAGGCCGAAACGTACTCTGAAACCTTAGGCGATCTTCAGGTCGACGCGGTGGCGTACACCAGTTCGGACCAGCGACAAGGCATGGGTTTGTTAACCGCGGGTACGTCTCTTTCCCGCGCCAAATGGATTTCGGATACTCCCGATCCCATCAACATGACCGTGCGAGAATCCACCACCCAAGGGCTTTCAATATCGACCGCAAATACTCAAGGGCAAAGCGTTGGTCTGGAGCGCCCATCGGACATCTTGCTTTTCGACGGGCGGGAGTCTGAGTACACCTCTGGGAGAATTGAGCACAAATTGATCGTCACCAACACGGATGGAATTCCGACCGTGGCGGGGAACCGAGTCTCGCCGGGATCGAATCTCCGTGGTGTGGTCATCGCCAAGTTTCACAACGGCGAGTTTGTTTCAGCTCGAGTCGAACTGCTCCCCGCCGAGGTCAAAGAAGATCCGCGGGCAAAGTCGATTTACGATAACTATTTGCACCGGGTCACGGAGGAGAAACTGATCGAGCGTGTGCTCCGCGAATCCAAGGAAGTCTATATTGGCTCCAAGAACTGCATGAACTGCCACGGCAAGATCGCAGAGCAGTACTCGCATACCAAACACGCAACGGCGTATCAGACTCTCGTGAAAGAGAAACACGGAGCCGATCCTGACTGCCTCCCCTGCCACGTCGTCGGACTGAACTCGACCAACGGATTCGTATATCAGAGGACGCCGAGTCTGGCTCAAGTGGGATGTGAGTCGTGCCATGGGCCGGGTCAAGATCACGCTCGTTGGCCCAAAAAGTTCAAGCTTCCCAAGGTCACGAACGAAAAATGCATTACGTGTCATACCCCCAGCAACAGTCCGAATTTTAACTTCCAATCATATTGGAAAAAAATCAAGCATTGATTTCCACACTCCGTGTGAACAAATGTCGAAAACCGGCGAATTCCGAAGAAAAGTGGAGCTATGTAGCGTAAACAACGCATATAATGGCGATATTCACTCTCTTGACCCCTGAGGTGATAGTCGTCACAATAATTCAACTCTTGAGGATAGGGGGAAATCCTATTGAGAGAGATTTGTATTTTGTCGGTGGAGGAAGGTGCAGCAGTACGTCCTAGATCATGTTGATCAGGGTCGGCTTTCGGCGCATGTAATGCGAAACGAAGAAGTCGACTTTCGCAGCATCGCGCCTCTTCCCTCCAATGTCCGTGCGATCGAAGCTGCTCTCCTCTTTGCTACCGGCCATCAGCCGTTCGTCGCTCTCAGCGGACCCTCAGGATGCGGCAAAACGCTGATGCTCAAGGCGGCTCAGGGTTACCTACGTCGACACGTTCGCTCAGATGTTGAGATGATGACGGCGGAGCAATTCCTCAAAATGGAGGGGAGGGTGTCCTTGGATCGAGTCCTGATTTTGGACGATTGCCAAGAGGTCCTCGGCAAGCCCAAGCAATACCTCCGATTACGTGTCGCCCTCGACCGACGAATCCGAGGTGGACGGCCCACGTTGCTCGCATTCACCTGCTCCGGCCGTGACCGCCGAATGATGAGCTTCTTGCCGGCACCCCGTAAATGGTGCCACGAGTTCATCGCAGAACCGGATACCAATGGCCGAACCAGTTTGACTCAGCATTTGGCCAAGCAAGAAAAGATCAATCTTGCGCCAGCATTTATTAAGATCATTGGCTCGCGCCTCTTGGGCAACGGCAGGGTGATCAGTGGCGCCTTGCGGCGCATCAAGCTTGAAAAAGCAGATTGGACCGATTCTCATCAGGTCCTTCGGGGTTGTGGATTGCTCGATCCCTTCTTTGCCGATAACTCCAATTGGGACTTGCGGCATCGGATTGCTCGAGCCAGTGAAGATATTGTAGGAAAGGAGCCTGTATTCGGGTCGAAGGGAATTTCTAAAGAAGATTTAGCGTGTTATATGATGATCGAGGTTGCGGGCCTTTGCGAATCTGCGGTGGCAAACTACCTCGAAATGGATCCCGGAACCTGCTATCAGAGATCGCAGAAAGTTGGACGAGCCCTTAAGAATGATGCTGGATTATCTCGTCTCGTACACCAGTGTGTTGAGTCGGTTTTGGTTCGATTGGCATAGGAAACTGGTATTCCTACAAGGGATTCTATTAGGTTCACCCCGCTACAATAAGACTCGGGCTTAGTCCCTCAACATGTACACCCTTGAATCCCTTCCATTGATTCACGTGTGGTTGGATGCAGATCAGCTTGCGTCAACCGCTCGAATCATCATGGATGGATATCGGGTTCCGTCGATCGGAATCGTAAACTCCAATCATGAGCTTATCGGAATGGTAAGTTCGATTGAACTTGCCGGAGCCCCGAAGGATGCGAACGTTGGCCGCTTGATGGTGCAGCCAGCTGGCACGCTCGACTCCGCGATGACGGTGCGAGAAGCTGCGGGCGAATTTGTTCGATTAGAGTGCGACTTCCTCCCAGTGCTGAAGGGCAGAAAATTCTTGGCCATGGTCACGGCGCGGGACTTGCTTGGTCGCCTTCGAGAATCCTTCGATCCAATGACGGATCTGCCCTGGAGCGATGCGTTGCGCGACTGGGGGACCGAAAAGCTTGAGCACGATGTCGAAATTGCCGTGCTGTTCATCGACCTCAATCACTTTGGAGTTTTCAACAAGGAGTACGGACACGTGGTTGGCGATCGTGTGATTAAGGAAGTGGCAAACCACCTTAAGAAGAAGATTGATAGGTCGACCGATGTCTTGGTCCGATATGGCGGCGACGAATTCGCCATCGGAACTGTGCGAACCCGCGAAGAAGCCGAAGCGCTGATGACGAGCATTTTGGGCGACCAAGATGGACTCCGTGTGGACGGCGTCGATACCCCGGTTACTTTTACGGTCGGTATCCATGGCGGCTTGCGATCGAAAGGTCGGCGTGACGTACACGGCGCATCGAATTTGGACAACCTTGTCAACCTTGCAAGCCGAGATTGCTTGGCCCGAAAGATTCGGCGAGACCAAGCCGTGGTCGACGCCCCTGCAGAGACGGCCGACCTGGTGGAACACTCGGTCGAAGTCACCGAGACGGCTGCGCCAACCGCAACAGCGACAGCGACGAGGCAGGAGACAGAGGTCGATCGCGACGTAAGAACGGTTGGAGTCATGAATGCCGTTATCGAAACGATCCAAGCCGACGACGAACCAGGCAGCTTAACCTACGTTGTTGTGAAGGCCGAGGGCAAGCTTGCTGTCGGAGTTTCGCCGAAAATGGGTTCTTCGAGGTCTGAGTCCATTGCGATTGCCACCGGCAAGGCCCTCGAAAAGGCCTATCCCGACACCAAAGTGACGATCGATTCGGTCACCGTTGAGAGAGCTGGTTCGACCGAGTTGGTCACTGCTCGAGTTCGAACTGTGCGAGAAGGTTTGGAGCGCGACGTGACGGCCCAAGCCGAAGCAAATGGCGACCTCGACGAGACGATCGGCCTCGTTGTTATTTCCGCGTTTTTGGCCGAATAACTGGTCACAAAGCAGCGGTTCGAACGTAGTATGAACCATGCCCCCGCGTGAGTCCCTTGAGATGCTCGATTTGATCGAGGCCCAAATTCCTGCGGACGAATCACGCCTTCGAACTTACGTTGGCGCGCTTCGAGAAACGCTGGAAGCCGAAGAGCGCGACCTCGAACAACGACGAGAAGAACTTGCGCAATACAAGGAAGCCTACGAAAAGCTGACCCAACCCGCAAACCGTATTGGTGTCTTTCTAAAGTGGGTCGACGGTGACGCTGGACAGCTGCCCCTTATCCTGCTTGGCGATTCCGAGTTCATCGTGACCTACGATCCGACGATCAAGGAAGAGGACCTGATCCTTGGAACACGCGTCCGACTGAACGAAGCCTACGCCATCGTCGGCTTGGCGCCTCTTTCGGAGATGGGCGGCATTACGCGAGTGGCCGACGTTCTTGACGACGGTCGATTGCGCATCGGCGGCGACACTCCGGGTACCGACCAGCGACTGGTTTATCTGGGTGAGAACCTTAAGGACGTTAAAATCCATGCGGGCGACGAAGTTCGCCTCGATGCATCGGGTCGGGTAGCCGTCGAGCACTTTGTTCGGTCCGAGAATCGTGATCTGTTCATGGAGAATGTTCCCGACCTAGGTTGGGACAAAGTAGGCGGTCAGCCAGAGGCGATCAACCTGATTCGCGAGACCATCGAATATCCCCTCTTGCATCCCGAGGTTTACGAGAAGTACGGCAAGCGATCGGTCAAGGGAATCTTGCTTTACGGCCCTCCAGGCTGCGGCAAGACTCTGCTTGGCAAGGCGACGGCATCCACGCTCGCCAAGGAGTACAGCAAACGCCAGGGCAAAGAAGTGAAGGAATATTTCATGGCCATCTCTGGTCCGAAGATTCTGAACATGTGGGTTGGAGAGACCGAGCGCATGGTTCGCGAACTGTTCCGTACCGCCCGCGAAAAGGCAAAAGACGGCTACCTCGTGTTCATCTTTATGGACGAGGCGGAGTCATTGCTTCGGACCCGATCGAATGGGAGATATTTCAGTATCAGCAACACCGTCGTACCGCAGTTTGCCGCCGAACTCGACGGATTGGAGACGCTTGAGAACGTGGTTCTGATGCTCACTTCCAATCGGCCGGATTACATCGACCCTGCGATCCTGCGTCCGGGGCGTATCGACCGAAAGGTGAAGGTTGTTCGACCTGACAAAGACGCTTCTCGACAGATTCTGAGCATCTATCTCTCACCCAATCTGCCTCTGGACCCTGAAGTCGTGGCTAAGCATGACGGAGAAACCGTTTGTGCCCAGCGCGAACTCATCGAAGGCGTGCTCGCCGAGTTGTGGTCGAAGAAGGCATCGAATGAATTCTTGGAAATCTCGTTGCGAAATGGTAAGTCGCAGACGCTTTATCGAGGCGACCTCATTTCCGGTGCGATCCTCGAGAGCATCGTGGACCGAGCGAAAGAGACGGCAATCCGACGGACGCTGGCTCAACCGAAACTCGAAACGGGAATCACTCTCGAAGACTTGACCCAGGCTCTGGATCAGGAATTTAAGGAGAATGAGATATTCCCCAAGAGCGATGCGATGGAGGACTGGCTTCAATTGCTCGATCTCTCGCCCGAAAACGTGGCGACGGTACGCCCAATCGGTCGCAACGCCGGACGGAGCTACCTTGAGAAAGGGATTGTTTAGTCAGGGCAAGGGCAAGTATCCGACCTCATCCGGTTCGCGGACTCGTAAACCTCGCCGCTTACCGGCTTCTCATAGGAGGAGAAGCAATTGATGGTGAAGCTCAACTCAAAGCGAGAGCAATAAAACGGTGCTGTCCAGGTTTGTATATGAATTCCCGGGGCGGAGGTCCCGACTGGCCCAAGAGCCATAACCGGCCCGGCTTAGGGGAGTGGGAACAGATAAGGCAACCAGCCTTTGAGGAAACATTCCCATGAAGAAACCAAGCGCTATTTCTGGAAGAATCCTTGGCTTAGCCGCAATCTCAGCGTTTGCTGCATTTAGTCAAGCCCAACCCATCACGGTTCACGTCAACGGACAACAGGTTCAGTTCGACAGTGCCGAGCCGCACATGATGGGCGACAAGGTCATGATCCCGATCCGTAAAGTCATCGAACAAGCGGGCGGAACTGTGGATTGGCGATCCACGGACAAGACCGTTGTCTGCCAGTTGGGAACGACAAACATTGAAGTCACTGTGCCGACCGCGACTGCCCGCGTGAACGGAACCGAGACTGCCCTCGATGGCCCAGTCCACATCGAAGACGGGACGACGATAGTTCCGGCAAGGTTCCTTGCCGATTCGATCGGAGCAACCGTCGAGTACGACAACAATGATCTGGTTCTGATGACGAACGAGCCGACGATGTATCCGTCTACCACTGACATCACACCGACTCCACAAACCGCCATCCCAGACAACACGACAAACAACAACCTGAACAAGGGTGACAGTTCGACGATCACCACTCCGACCACGAACTTGATGCTCCCCGAAGGTTCCGCGCTCAGGGCCCGACTGGACCAAGAGCTGAACTCGAAAGATGCGTATGTTGGCCAAACCTTTACAGCAACCCTCGACACCAGTGGACAATCCGACTACTTCGGAATCCCGCAAGGCGCGAAAGTCGAGGGACACGTAACGTTCGTTCAACCTATGCGAGATGGAGTGCCTGGCATTATCGGGATCGCCTTTGATGACGTCCTGCTGGACAATGGCCGAATGATGAACATTTCGGCTTCGTCGATCAATGCCGACACGGATATCGACACCGCGGACAGCGGACGCCTGACGACCAATGAGCTTGGCCGATCACGTTCGGATCTGAAGTTCGTGGGATTTGACTCCAACACGGGAGTACTTGTCCCCCTAACAACAACGGATGCGGTGGTCACGATCGACCAGTTGCAGAATGCTTGGCCATCCCAAGGTGAACCGCACGATGTCGACCTTACTTCGGGCACTTTGATCGGTCTGAGAATCGATCGAAATGCGAACTTCGAAGAAGTCCCCGACTAATCCCTCTCCTAAGCCCTCTCGGCTCCGCCGGGAGGGCACTTTTTATGCCGGTCGGATGAGAATTGGGCGTGGAGGAATCGGAGCCGTCTGAACCTGAATCGCGTGGATCAGCCTGGCCATGGCCGCGTCGGCAAGTTCTTGGGTCGCGGCGTGGATCGTGGCTAGCTTGTGGTCCTGGCTGATGAGGTCGCCAACTTTAACGTGAATTTCCAGGCCCGCGCTGAGATCGATTTCATCGTCTTTGGTCTTTCGACCAGCGCCGAGATCGAGGGCAATTTCACCGATCGTCCGGGCATCGACTTTGCCAACGCAGCCGGCGATCTGAGCGTGTAGGTCAAGCTGCACCGCTGCTCTCGGAATCCAAGTCGTGTCGCCAAAGTCCACCGTCGCTCCCTGGGCTTTGATCCATTCGTTCGCCTTCTCAAGGGCACGGCCACCTTTCAGGGTGTCTTCGATTCTCTCAAGCGCCTCTCCCGAACTGGAGGCAACGCCGCTCACACGAAGGGCAATCGCTCCATAGTAGCGGCACAGTTCGCGGAACCGCTTGGTGTTGCTTCTTAGCTCGGCCTCAGGCTTTGTCAAAACCTCGATCGCTTCCGCAACCTCAAGAGCGTTCCCCACGGTCCTGCCCAGGGGCTGGTCCATGTCCGTGATTCCTGCGAAGACTCTGAGCCCCGCGTGCTTGCCCACCGAGACCAAAGCATCAGCCAGTTTTTCCGCCTGTTCTCGAGTGGGGTTGAAGGATCCAGAGCCGCATTTGACGTCGAGGATGACGGTCTCTGCCCCACCGGCGATCTTCTTCGAGAGGATCGAACTGACGATGAGCGGGAGCGAAGACACCGTCTCGGTCACATCGCGCAACGCGTACAAGGCTTTGTCGGCCGGCGCAAGGTGGTTTGTTTGGCCCGCGACTGCAATGCCAATCTTCTTCGCTTGGGCGATCATCTTCTTCGGTGTGAGGTCGCTGGAGAACCCAGGAATCGCGTGGAGCTTGTCGATAGTGCCCCCGGTGATGCCGAGTCCCCGACCACTCATCTTGACCACGGTGAGCCCGCAAGCGGCAAGCAAGGGGGCAAGGACCAGAGTGGTCTTGTCTCCGACTCCGCCGGTGCTGTGCTTATCGACCCAGGGTTTGGGTACTCCGGTAAGATCCAGCCGCTCGCCGCTATCGGCCATCGCAACGGTGAGCATGCCGGTTTCCGCGTCAGTTAATGGCTTCAGGTATGCAGCCATCAGCCAGGCGGACAGCTGGTAGTCCGGGATATCGCCACTGGCGGCGCCATTCGCAAGGAACTCAAGCTCCTCTTTCGAATGCGCCATTCCTTCTCGACGCTTGGCGATGATCGTGCGGAAATCCATCGTAGTTTGTACGCTCCTCGGTCTATTTTGGTTGAGAGTTAGGCGAAATGGTATGGAGGGCGGAAGACTCCCCGTTCGGTGATAATCGCGGTGATGAGCTCTCCAGGAGTCACATCGAAGCCAGGGTTATACACAGGACAATCGTCTGGCCCAATCTGGACGCCTTCAATGTGTGTGAGTTCGGTGGCGCTTCTCTCCTCGATCGGGATGTGCGATCCATCGGGAATTGTCGGGTCGAACGTCGAGCTCGGCGCTGCAATCGTGAATGGGATGTTGTGATGCTTGGCGAGGACAGCGAGCATGTAGGTGCCGATCTTGTTGGCCGTGTCGCCGTTGGCGGCAATGCGGTCGGCACCGGCGATAACGAAGTCGACTTTGCCTTGTTGCATTAGGGTGGCGGCCATTCCGTCCGAGATGGAATGGAACGGAATCCCCTCATGCTTCAGCTCGTAGGCGGTTAGTCTCAGTCCCTGTTGGCGGGGCCGAGTCTCGCACGACCAAACGTGGATGTTTTTGCCTTGCTGGTGAGCGCTCCGGATGACGCCAAGCGCCGTTCCGTGGCCTGCGGTGGCCAGTGCGCCGGTATTGCAGATCGTGAGGATGTTGGCGTTTTGAGGCACGAGTTCAGCACCATGTCGGCCGATCTCGAGATTCATTGCGAGGTCCTCACTTTCGATGGCCCGGGCTTCAGCAAGGACTGCATCGAAGTCGGTGGTGCCAAGGTCTTGGAT
>CAMFIS010000033.1 GCA_945952345.1 uncultured Fimbriimonas sp. | reverse complement strand
CATGGTGTACACCATGTCATGGCAGAAGGTGTACACCATGTCTTGACATCGGACAAGAAGGAGGGGTGGCGGTTCGCACGACTCAACCTGACTACGGAAGGCTTTCTGCGAACCGACGGGGTGGGTGATTGGCATGGGCCCTTGCCCTTGCACTCGCCCTGATTACTCCGAGTCTTCCCGCGGGATGTATTCGTTCGTCGTGAACCAGTAGGCGCTGAGACCAACCATGACCACCGAGAACACCAGGAGCGTAAACGCCGAGGCAGTTCCGCTCATCGTATTCTGGCCCAGCACACCGGCAATGCCTTCCAGGAACTTCTTGCCGCCATCCGTGTCGGGATGCTGCGCGACGGCTTGCATATGAGCAAGGATCGACAGCTTCTGAAGACCCGTGGCCAGGTTCGGCACCGAGCTTTCCCACCCGAACGCGAACAGCACGCAGATGATCAGCGCGCGGTTGAAGATGAGGGTTACAAACAAGAAGAGCGATCCGTAGGCTGCAGCACCGAGGCAGATGGCCAAGAGGTCCCGCCAGTACTGAATGTGAACCGCACCAAATCCGCCCGAGCCGATGATTGTCGCGACCATACCAATGAGCGAAATGATCGTAACGGCAGCGACCGTCGCGCCCCATCGTCCGACGAGCAGCTTCCACCGCTCGATCGGCCGCGTGAGAAGATACACGATCGTCTTTTGCTCGACTTCTTGGCTCACGACCATCGTGGTGTAAATCGCCGAAGCCAACGGCAGAAGTCGGAACACGAGAAGGTTCACGACGTTGACGTACCGATCGGTCGCCGTAACGCCTTGCGAGAGCCTATCCCAGAAGAAGGCAAGCGTCATGGCCCCCAGGGCCAGAAGAAGCCATACGATCATCTTGCGGAACCGCAGAGCATCTTTGAGAAGAAATTGAAATGGGATGATCATCCTTCCACCAAATACTGGAACACCGATTCCAGATTATTGTCGGGGCTGCTAAAGCTCAGCACGGGCATGTGCTGTTCGAGCACGAGGTTTGACATGGATTCGTAAAAGAGGTTGGGGTCGCGGACTTCGAGTTCGACCTCGTGATTCCGCTCGTCGATCTTGGCGCTCACGATATTCGCCATCTCGGTCAGCTTGGAAGCGACGAGACGAGGTTCAGGAGTTTCGATGCGGACCTTGTGTGGATACTTATCGATGAGTTCCCGGATGATTCTCAGGTCGCCGGTGGCGAGGAGCCGGCCTCGGTGCAGCAAGAGGATCGAGCGGGTCATCTGTTCGACTTCGTACAAGATGTGCGAGCTGACGATGATTGTCTTCCCTTCGTTGGCCAGGTGCTCGAGCACTTGAAGAAACTCGTGCCGTGCGACGGGATCGAGGCCGTTGAGCGGTTCGTCCAGCAAGATGATGTCGGGATTGTGGACCATCGCCTGCGCGAGCTTAATGCGCTGGCGCATGCCCTTCGAGTATCCCTTGATCTTCCGGTGCGCTCGTTCGGCCATGCCAACCATCTCGATCATGCGGGTTGCCTTGGCTTTCGCTTCCGAGGCAGGGATCCCGCTGAGCTGAGCCATGTACTGAACGAACTCTCGGCCACTCATATACTCATAGAAGTTGTCGATCTCCGGGCAGTAGCCGATGTGCTTGAAAACATCCGGATTGGCAAACGGCTCCATGCCAAACACCTTGACCGAACCGGTAGTGGGCCGGAGCTGACCGGTAATCATGCGCATCAGGGTGCTCTTGCCTGCACCGTTCATTCCTAGCAAAGCGGTGATGCCGGGCTCGATTCTGCAGGTGACGTCGTTGACACCAATGATCTGTCCGTACCAGCGGGAAGCGTTGGCGATCTCAATCATCAGACAACCTCCACAGCCTTGACGCGGCTCCAAGCGATAAGGAATCCGGATGCGACCACGAATAGCAGGACCGGCAAGATGAAGCCGAGGCTCGGGGCGTGGATCATGATGTCGTCGGTGTTGATCTGGACGCCTTCGCTCATTCCTCGTCCCCTCCGGGGACCGGCATTCGTGTTGATTCCCGGGAAGAGTTCCGATCCATTGGTGCCGATGATGACCTTGGCCATGCCAATCTGGAGGCCGTCGACCGACATGTAGAACAGGTTTTGAACGAATCCCGGGGCTTTGCGTCCGCTAAAGACGCTGCCCATGTTCACGGCATTGATAATCTGCGTGAAGATGTACGAGAAGAAGTAAATGCCGGCGTAGGTTGCGCTAGCCAAGCGGCCCTGGTTGAACAGCGAACTGACCCCGATGGAGAGCGAGGCGTGGACCGCACCACTCGCCATGGCGACGAAGATGAGGCGAAGGAAGAGCCACGGCGTTTGGGTCCAAAATCCGTAGTCTTGGAAGCTCATGTAGCCGTAAGCATAGAAGACCAGCATCGGCACCAGCGAGACGCCGGTGATGAGCAAGAAGACGCCGAGCCATTTGCCGAGAACGTAGTCGAATCGTGAGCATGGGTTGCTTAGGTACACGAGCAAGGCGTTCGACCGGTTGTCGTTCGCGATGGTGCCGGCTCCAACCAACAGCGTGACCACCATAAGCAGGAGCTGGGAGTAGGAGAACGCGTGCACGAACTGGTCTTTCCAAATAATCTTTTGGAGGAAGATATTCGAGCCTGGACCCTTGGCTCCCAGGTTGCCCGAGAGATTGTCCATGAACCAAAAGATCGCGAGAAGGATGATGTACCACCACGCGCTGAAAATGGACCAACCCCAGAATCCGCGCTTCTTGGTGGCCATCTGCATGGTCATCTTGGCGATGCACCACCACCGATGGCTAACTGAATCGAGCGGTCCATCGTAATGGCGGTAGCTGAGATCGGCAATGGGTGAATTCGTGCTGGGCATGCTCATTGTTGGATCGCCTCCAGGAATGCTTCTTCGAGGGAGCGCTCGGCGAGTTTCACGCCACGCACCTGCGCGCCAGTTTCTTTGGCGGCGGACAAGACGGTCTCGATGGCTTGTTGGCGGGAGCCAGCGATTTGTACTCGATAAGTTCCGTGCTTCATTTCGGCTGCTGCCGCGCCTCCCGCCCGAACCTTTGCGAGGAATTCATCGCTTTTGTCCCGCAGATCGACATCGAGCGGTTGACCCTCGATAGCCTTGAGATCTTTGATTCGTCCTTGCGAAACCATTTGGCCCCGCATAACGACGACGACCCGATCGCAGACTCGCTCGATGTCGGGAAGCAGGTGGGAGCTGATGAGGACGTTCACGCCTTTTCCGTGTGAGATGTCCTTGATGAGATCGAGCATTTCCTCGCGACCCTTGGGATCCAGACCGTTCGTTGGCTCGTCGAGAAGAAGCAGTTTAGGACCGTGGATCATGGCTTGGGCAAGCTTGATGCGCTGTTTCATACCGGTCGAGAACGTCTCGACGTTGCGATATCGCGCCTCGCCGAGGCCGGAGTACTCGAGGACTTCGTGGGCTCGCCGGAGGGCTTGATCGGCGGGCATTCCGGCGAGCTCTCCCGCATAGGCGACGAAGCCAACCGCCGTGAGTCCGGGAATATGGCAATCTTGCTCGGGCATGAGGCCCACCCGTTGGCGAATCTGCTTTCCGTTGGCTTCGAGATCGAGGCCCAGGATGTTGCCTCTGCCTTGCGCGGGCTTCACAAATCCGAGGATGGTTTTTAGGAGGGTGGTCTTTCCCGCACCGTTCGGTCCGAGGAGGCCAGTGCAGCCTTCTTCGATCTCACACGAGAAGTCGTTGAGCGCCACGAACGATCCGTAGCGCACGGTTAAATTTTGGATGGATACAAGTGGCACGGTCGAAACCATCTTACTCAGGAACGGAGAACAAATGATGCAGGTTCTCGGTTCCGCCTTTAGTCCCGGGCCTTCACTGCGGGGACCAATCTGCAGTTTCCTTGCCACGAGTCACGCGTGGCTCTATAATGCCAACATGAACGCAATCCAGCGGGTGACGATTGCGACGGCAGCCATCAGCATAACGGCTGCCGCCTGTGGCGATCAGTACGAGCATCTGAAAGGCAGCGACGCAAAGTTTGTCGGGATTTACCAATTCCGCAACGGTGCTTCGAAAGAATCACCAAAGCACCGAGGGTATCTCGATCGGTCGTTCTACTTTTCCTTCACCAACAACTCGTTTTACGAAATTGCCGAGGTCGACATCCACCTGGTGATGAAGCAGCGCAAGACCAATAAGGTCGTGTACGATTGCGGAGTTCAAACTCAGAAGACGTTTTGGAGTTCGCACGTGCCGTACGTTGGTAGCCTCCTGCCTCAAGGCCAGACCGCGATCGCCAACTTCGTCACATATTCGATGCCGAGCGACGCATGGCGCACGGATACGTACGAGTCGTTTGAAGTTAAGGAAGTTCGAGCCTACAAGGACATCAGCGATTTCCACCAGATGGGCCATCTGTATTGGCTCTTCCGTACATCCACTCCCGCCAAGGTTATCTCGGTTTTGCAGAAGGATCCGAAGCTGTGCACCTTGGCCAACGAGGTCCATCTCACGACGACGCATCTAGCTTTTGCGACCCAAGGACCGGAGGTCATCAACTTCGTGCTCGCTCACGGCGGCTCGGTGAAAGACACGACGACGCGTGGTGGCAAGATCATCGACTATGCCGGATTCTCGCGCGATATCCGTTCGCTCCAAATGGCGGTGAAGATCTACGGTGTGAACTATCAGAACGGCAACGGGCAAACTCCGATCATAAGGGCGCTGATTTCGAACAACACTCCGGCGATCAAATGGCTGCTGGCGAATGGCGCAAAGACAGAAATCGAGGATATTTCTGGTGGAACTCCGGCCATGACCGCCGTAGAAGCTGGGCATCCGGAAAACCTCGCTCTGATGGTTAAGGCCGGCGCGAACCCGAACCATCTCAATAGCCACGGATTTGGTTGGTTCCACATGGCGCTGCACAACACGTCGATGCTCGATACCGTGCTCAGTTATAAGGTCCCCGTCGACCAGTGTGACCCGAAGACGAAATATACGCCGCTCCAGTTTGCCGCCGACAGCGGCAACATGTATGCGGTGGAATGGTTCGTTGCCCATGGGGCGAATCCTTATATCGTCAACAGTAAAGGTCACGACGGCAGATATCTCTCTCGGCACACCAACACGTTGGGTACCGATCAATTCTTCCTGGAGGCGGTGCAGCGAGGACTGGCGCAAAAGAAGAAGCTCGAGAGCAAGGGAAAAGGCAAGCGCTAGGGTGACCGATTAGACTATTCTGGTGCGCGGTTATATAATCGCAGCATGAACGCAATCCAGCGGGTGACGATTGCGATGGTGGGAATCGTTCTTGCCGCCACGGCTGTCGGCGATCAATACGATTCATTCAAGGGGAAAGATCAGAAGTTGGTCGGACTCTACACGTTCGTGAATTACTCGCACAAAGACTCTCCGACGAAGAGAGGATTCGTTATTCGGCAATTTTCGTTCTCGTACGATAATTGGTCGACCCGGGAGATCGCCGAGGTCGATGTGCACCTCTACACGAAGCAGCAGAAAACGAACAAGATTGTCTACGATTGCGGAATTCAGACGCAAAAGAACTTCGTCAGCGCACGGATTCCAATCACAGGCAGTTTGTTGCCGCGTGACCACTCCGGACTTTGCGGACCGCTCACCTTCGTGATGCCGCAGAACGCGTGGCGAACCGATACCTACGACTGGGCCGAAGTGGTGGGGGTTCGGGCCTACAAGGACACAGGCGATTACCACCAAATGGGGCATTTGTATACGCTGTTCCGAACTGCTCCCTCGACCAAAGTTCTCGCGGCCCTGCAGAAAGATCCTAGTCTCTGTCGAGTCGCCAACGAGGTTCAATTCACGACGACTCACCTTGCCTTCGCTACCCAGGGCCCGGACGTCATCAATTACGTTGTTGCCCACGGAGGATCTCTGAAGGACTCCACGACACGGGGAGGCAAGATTATCGACTATGCTCCGCTCTCCCCAAATCTGGGATCGCTTCAGATGGCGGCAAAGATCTTTGGCGTGAACTATCAAAATCCCGCCGGGCAGGTCCCGCTCATGAAGGCGATCGTCTCGAATAATCCGCCCGCCATCCGCTGGCTGTTGGCAAACGGCGCCCGGACTAACCTGGAGGACGTGACGGGCTCGACCCCTGGAATGGTGGCCGTGGTCGCTGGCAACCCGGCAAATTTGGCGCTGTTGGTGAAGGCGGGAGCAAATCCAAATCTGCTGAGCAGCAAAGGGTATGGCTGGTTCCATGCCGCGCTCGAGAGGACCGAAATGCTGCCGGTGGTTCTGGGTTATAAAGTTTCGATCGAGCAGTGCGACCAGAAAACCAAAATGACACCGTTACTGAGCGCTGTCGATTCGGGCAACAATCGGGCGGTGGAATGGCTGGTTGCGCATGGCGCGAATCCTTACGCGGTGAATGCCCAAGGACATGACGGACGCTACCTTTCGCGACACGTCAACACGCTTAGCACCGATCGATTTTTCTTGGAGGCAGTCCAACGGGGAATGGCGGAAAGGAAGAAGCTTCAAGGGAAGAAGAAGTAGATTCGGGCGCCATGGTCACCTACAAAGAGGCAAACGATTACCAGAAGGCGGGATTCAACCGAATCCTCTACGGCTTCGCGCTGATCATATTTGTGATGTTTTTAGCCCTGAATCGGTGGCTGCGAATGGACCCATGGATGAACACGATCGACATGCAGCTGATCGTAGGTTCGGGTGGCATCATGATGTTGTTGGCTAGTCGGAAAAAGCCACCTCAAATTCGCGCACCTTCCCTGAACTACTGGATCATGGCTGAGTCGATCCGGAACGTGATTCGGGCTCTTGGAAAGTCCGACGTCGAACGGCTTCTCGTCATGAAGGTGCTTAGAACGATCGGGATTAGCTTCAGCGTGGTTGCGTTGATCCTCGTGAGCCTAGTCATTTCACCACTCATGATTATCGAGGCGGCATGGAGCCAAATCCGGGCTCGGCTTAGTTGACCCAACGCGTACTGGTCGGCGATCCGAGCCGGATCATGCTTTCCACTGAGGCTTCCTTTGTCGCTGAAATAGCGATGAGCGGAGTCTTCGATCCAATTGCAATGTTCCAATCTCCCTTTGGAGCCCCGAACGATTGGTAACCCATGCTCGTCGCCATCCGCCAGACTTCCTGAGGTGTAAGCGGTGCATTCCGCTCATGACTCACATCGAGGGCGGAGCGCATCTCGGCGAACATATCGATGGGTCCGCCGCTAGCGGGTGAATCCATGCCAAGGCCGACTGTCAGGCCTGCGTCGAGCATCTCACGAACGGGTGAGATCGGACATTGAAGTCGAACGTTTGAGCGAGGGCAATGGGCAATCGTTACCCCGGATGTGGATAGGATTTCGATATCTTTCTTATCGATATCGCAACAATGGACGCACTGCATCCCGGGTCGCAGGACGCCTAGATCATTGAGGACTTCCACCACGGATTGGCCATAGATTTCGAACGGAATGCCTTGGGATCGGCGACGATCGGCGAGGGGCCCGGTGCCGGTTCGAGTGTAGTTGGATTCGTGGATTGTCTCGGCGAGGTGGATACTGGAAGGCTCGCCGTTTTCGCCAAGTTCGCGCAAGGTTTGGCGGTCGACCGTGAAGTAGGCGTGGGGGTTCAAAGAAGCGCTGAGTGAAGATTGCGAAGTGCACAGGGCTTTCGTCTGGGTCAACCTGTCTCTTAACAGCTTCATTCTCGCCGCAACGTCGGCGTCGTTTGCGGTGATGACTTCCTGAAAGATCCAGCCACCGAGGCCATTCGCGATCATCGCTTCGGCGGAGCCGGTGCGGTCCGAATGTTCGCCCATCCAGGCCACGCCGGTGGCGCGATTTTCTTTGGCGGCAACCATGCATTGCTCGCGAACGAACTCGGGCGTTTCCAGCGGCTTCAGGCGTGTCAGTTCATAGATCCATTCGTAATACTCGGGATGCGGAATTTGATCGAGCATGCCTCGGTACTCGAGATGGGAGTGGGCGTTTACGAATGCCGGCGAGAGAATATAGGGTTCGGGTCGAGCGGAAGATGCTCGAATCTCTTCGATGACTCCATGGTGAATCGCGACCTCGAGTCCGCGGTGCAATTCGCCATCGATGATTACACCCTCGGGTCGGAGCCAACTCACGGAATAAATCTACCTGCCCAATTCCACTCAGTCGCCCCCAATGCTTCTCGATACATCTCCAAGTTGGGTCGCAATCCCCCGGTTCGCTCGTGCCTCACTTACCGGCCCCTTCGCCAAGGGGCAGGCGGACTGCTCCTGTCTAGGAATGGTCAGCCTGATGTATTTTCTCGCACTAGCACTGCGCGCTCGCACTGACTAAAGCGGCTTTGCCCAAAGCGCATCGAGCTGATCCCGGGTTAGGGATTTAGCGTGAAAATCACCCATCAGAGTGTTGTATCGATACGTGCGCAAGAGTTCGAAGTAGGTGCCATAGTCATCGGTAGCGTCGAGCGCGCGACCACCACCATGCCAATGGCCCGCTCCATCGAAGATGACATTGACTTCAGCAGGGAGTTGGAACCGGTCTTGCGAAAAGAACTTAAAAGCGATCTCGGTCCGGAACAGATAACTGGAGTGATAGGTGGCGTACAGTGTCGGGTTGGAATAAAAAGGATCGGGGAAGTGGTTGTCCAGGACCTTCGTGCCGCTGTCCGCCGGACATTGGAAAATTTGTTTGCTCTTGGTATATGGGAACAGGGCATCCGGGAGCTCCAACATATTCGGAATCTGGTTCTTGAAATCTGGAAAGTCGGACCAGATGTTAGGATCGTACTTATCCGAAGCGTCGACGGCATAGGGGAAGATGTCGTCGTAGTCCCCCATGTATAGCGTGATGGCGGTGCCGATTTGTTTGAGATTGCTGATACATGCCGTTTGCTTAGCGGCAGCTTTGGCCCGGGCAAAGACTGGAAAAAGAATTGCAGCCAATATGGCGATGATCGTGATCACGACCAACAATTCGATCAGTGTAAATGCCCGCCTCATGTACCACATTGTACGTTGGAACGCATGCGATCGATGCATGAGTTCCTCGAAGGGGAAATCCGTGACGGTTGAACCTGGCAAAACGGTGCGCAAATCTGCCAAAATATAAATTCGCGCCCGTGTGTATCGGGCATTAGGAGCGAACTTGGCAAAGCCGACGACCATTAAACCAGAAGAAGCTATCGCACGATCCTACGCAGACCGACTGATCCTCGAAAAACTTTCCCAAATGGAGGCTGCGGTCAAGCTGGGTGAGCTTGCCGACAAACTTTCCGAAGCCGGGATTGGCCTTGCAGCCGTCCGGTCTCTCATGGCATCCAACCCTGACGTTTTCGCATACCACGAGCGACGCTGGATTCCTGCTGCCCGGCTCAATAGCCAGGGACGGCCGATTGCGGAAATTATGCGGGCTATTCTTGAGAGCTTCGGCGCTCCGGTTGCGACTTCGACGCTGATCGACGAAGTCGCCCGAGCACAGCACGCCGATCCTGCGACGGTCGAAGCGATGATTCGACGCGTCATCGACGCCCACCAGGGATTTGTCGAAGTCAGCGACGAGCGAGTCGGTCTTCTTTCTTGGGGATTCGTTGCCAAGGATGAGACATTCGCACGTGCCCTCGCGCTTAATAAAGTTTCGCAGGAAGACTTTGACGCGGTGGAAGCAAAAATTGGCAAGATTGATTTTCGATCAGAGGGCTGGGCAACCGAAGTCCTCAAGCATGCACCGATTAATATCAAGTCCGCAGGTGCGGTCGTATTCTCTAAACTGAATTCCGACGATCCTCGCAGCGCGCTGATGTTCGATTCCGAAGCCGTGTACCGTGAGTTCTTCGCCGTACCCGGTTACGTATACAACAGCGATGGCACATTCATGACCGAGGCTGATGCCAAGGGATTGGTTTCGACCGCGCTCAAGCTTGCTCAGAAACTGACTCCGTCCATCGATGTGGACGATGCCGCTCCGCTGGAATTCAAGGCCGACGACGTCGCGAAGATGATCAAGAAGATCACGAGCAGCGAAAAGACGACGACCGCGATCAAACTGCTCGAAGAGTTCTTCGAGATCACACCTGGCAGCAAGACGTTCCCCGACGACTTGGTCAACATCATCAACACCCTCACGGCCAGTAAGGACGTCGAGTGGGTTGGTGGTGACCGATTCCGGAAGGCGGGCGATCATCCGGAGTACATCATGGAAGTGCCGGAGCCGTTCCAATTCGTCCCATCCGGAGTTTTGGATGAAGAAGGCGAGGAAGTGGATGTCGAACTTACCGACGACGGTCTCAACAGCTCGTTGCGAAAGCTTCTTCAGCACCCGTTGGCTCTCGATGTTCTCGACGAGGACATTCAACCTGCGCTGAAGAATCAGCCCGAATCGATTCGACTCGTCCTCAAGTCGATCCATCGCGAACTGGGCACGTTCCCGCTCGCTCAAGTTCCGACTGGATGGATGGAAGGCAATCCGAAGATTCAGGAAGCGATGTTCATCGATCCGGCCGGTCGAGAACTACAAGTCTGGATCAACCACGAAGCTCGACTGATGTATGGCCTCATCGATTGGTGGCTCGATCAACCGATCGAGAGCGGCGCGGTCTTCACGCTCACCAAGACTTTGAGTCCGAACGTGTTCGAGTTCGAATACCTCGATCAGCCAGATCCGGTTGTCTACATCAGCTCACAGCGAATGGAAGAACTGCGAACCCTCGGCGCTGAATCCGAAGGCAAATCCACCCTCGACCTCCTCATTGAAACGATGAGCCACTGGCCCAAGGGTGCCGATTACCTCACGATTCTCGCAGAGATCAATGTGGCCCGACGTACCTCACGCCGATTAGTCGCATCGTTGCTCTCCAGCTACCAATGCTTCTATCAGCGATCTGGTTCGCCAGTTTGGCATTTCGATGCCAAGAAGGTCGATCAAGGTTTCGACAAGAGCAAGAAGAAATTCATCAAGAAGTAAGGCTTATGCCCGGTCTAAAGACCGGGCTGAGACGAACGACGCGGCCAAAAGGTCGCAGAAAGATATCCAAATTAGGTATCATCCATCGGTTCAGAAATGGCAAACACAAAGGCAAGCAAGAAAGATATTCGACGAATCGCGAAGCGAACGGTTCAAAACAACACCGTCCGCGTGTCGCTGAAGACCTATGTGAAGAAGTCGCGAAAGGCGACAGCTTCGGGCGACGCAGAAGCTACACAGACGACTTTGGTCACGGCTCAGAAGGCTTTGGATAAGGCCGCGCAGAACGGTGTAATCCACCCGAACCAAGCCGCTCGACGCAAGTCGCGAATTGCTAAGCAAGCCGCGGCTGCTCTGAAAGCAGCTGGCGTAACGCCGACGGTAAAGGCGAAGGCCGAGAAGAAAGCTGCAGCCCCTAAGGCGGCCGATGCTCCGGCAGCTAAAAAAGCTCCGGCAAAGAAAAAGGCTGAGTAGCCTCTTCTAGAAACCATTTCTGAAAATCCCCCGGTCGGCGCGATCGGGGGATTTTTTTGTGCCTGGCTATGAGCAAGATAGTCTGGCCAGTGTCCGGAACAGGCCACATAATGATTTCATGAGCCTCGACAAGATTTCTGTGGTGCGGTCGTCGCTCCTGGATGTCGAGGTCGATGCCATCGTCAACGCCGCCAATGTGATGATGCGTGGCGGAGGGGGAATCGACGGGCGTATTCACATGGCGGCGGGGATGAAGATGCTGTGGGAGCTTTGTAAGGTTGCACCGCGCGGCTGTAAGACCGGCGAAGTCGTAGCGACACCCGGCTTTAAGCTGAAGCAGCCGTGGGTCATCCATACGCCGGGTCCGGTGTGGAAAGGAGGGAGCAAAGGTGAGCCAGAACTGTTGGCCAATTGTTACCGAAATTCGATGATCAAGGCTGGTGAGATCGGAGTGAAATCGATCGGCTTTTGCTCGATCTCGACGGGAGTGTATGGATACCCGCTCGAGCAAGCGGCTCCGATTGCGATTGAGGCTGTAGTATCCCAGATTCATTTGGTCGACGAAGTCGTGTTTGCAATGTTTGGGGAGCGAGAGTTTGAGGTTTTCTCGGCGGAGCTCGAGCGGCACAGGCGGTCGTAAGGTCTTGTCTTTTCGGATGTCTAGGGAATCTAAGGAGCCTGCGAGGACTTTCCCGAGACTATAGATATGTAGTCTCGCCAAATACGGCGAACATTGGCCGTGCCTCAATGGTACCCGTGAAGTTCGCCTCGATTGACGAGACATCCCTCGTCGATCTGATTGGCGAGGGTCCAATTGAAAACGTTTCGAAAGTGAATATCGGGAGAGTAATTGGACCTTAACTTTCGGTAAAACGCCCTTGTGGGACGAATCATTTCCTTTTTCATTGCTGGAGCCTTGGCCAGCGGAGCAATTGCTCAGAACCAGGCGAACTGGAAGCTAGCAGAGAAATTCAGTGCGACGGCCATGCGACCTTACATTTACAGTTCCAGGGTCACCCCAACCTTTCTGAAAGACTCGGACTGCTTTTGGTACCTCTGGCGCGAGGCATCGGGCAAGCGCTTTATGTATGTGGACCCTGCCAAAAAGCTAAAGGAGCCACTATTTGATGCGGTCAAGCTGGCGGCTCAACTTTCGGAGCTGCACCATAAACCGTACGAAGCATCTGAGCTGCCATTCGACACCGTGACGATGACGGTCCCAGGCAAGTTTTACATCAGCCTCGACAACAAGTGGTACGTGTACGATCGCGAAAAGCAACTTCTTGAGAAATCGGAAAAGGGACCAGACACGCCGGCGGCCGATGCACCAGCCACACCTCCCGGCGGCGGCGGACGAGGGCAGGGCCGCGGACAAGGCGGCGGGGGCCAAGCCGGCAACTACAAGAATACGGCTAAAGACAAGAAGATTTACACCTACGCTCTCGACAACAACCTTTATGTGGTCGATGGTGGAGACAATGACGACAAGGCGTTCCAGATCTCGTTTGACGGTGAGAAAGACTACAGCTTTGGTGGCGGCGGATTCTTTGCGACCCAGTTCGATACCGAAGGTGTCACACAGACGGTGAACAAGGTTCGGCCGAGTGCGAACTGGTCGGAGGACTCCAAGCGATTCTTCATCTCGCGCTACGATTCGCGAAAGGTGAAGGAGCTGTTTTTGGTGAACAACCTCGCCGACCCACGACCCTCGCTCACGCGATATCGCTACGCGATGCCGGGCGAGGAGAACGTACCTCAGCAAGAGCTCTGGGCGTTTACACGATCGACCCACCAATTCAAGAAACTGAAGCTGGATCGCTACAAGGACCAGCTGTTGATGGACATCCAGTGGAATGGCAATTCGGACCACCTGCGACTGGTGCGCCGAGACCGACTCCAACGCAACCTCGAGGTGTGCGATTACGACCTCAACACCGACCAAACGAAGGTGCTGTTTACTGAGAACATCGAGAATGCATTCCTCGAGATTCAGCCGATTCGATACGTGAAGCCAGGTGGAGATTTCATTTGGTTCTCCGAGCGCAACGGCTGGGGAACGTATTACCTCTACTCCAACGACGGCAAGCTGAAGAACGCCCTAACGAGCGGACCTTGGCGCGCCGAGCGAATCGTGGATGTCGATGCCGACAAAGGCTTAGTGTGGGTCGCCGGCGTAGGCCGCGAGAAAGGAGAGAATCCTTACTACTCCCACACATACCGAGTGAAGTTGGATGGCAGCGATTTTCGATTGCTAACCCCGGGGAATGCCGACCATGCGGGAACACCGTCGTTCACCAAAAAGTACATCGTGGATTCCTATTCGCGAGTCGATCTTCCCTCTTCGAATGCTGTGTTCGACGAAGGCGGCAACAAGGTGATGGACCTCGAAACGCAAGACCTTTCTCGATTGACCGAGATGGGTTGGAAGATGCCGGAAACTTTCAAAGTCAAGTCAGACGACGGTGTGGCCGACATCTACGGCAACATGTGGAAGCCATTCGACTTCGACCCGAAGAAGAAATATCCGATCATCATGAACATCTACCCGGGTCCGCAAACGGAGTCGGTCAACTACACGTTCAATCCGCTCGGCTCGCAGCAGACTTTGGCTCAGCTTGGGTTCATCGTCATCCAGATTGGCAACCGAGGCGGCAGCCCGCAGCGATCCAAGTGGTACCACAGCTACGGCTACTACAACCTCCGGGACTACGGCTTGGCCGACAAGAAGGCCGGCGTGGAGCAGTTGGCGGCGAAGTATCCGTGGATCGACATCGACAAGGTCGGAATCTTCGGCCACTCCGGCGGCGGCTTTATGACCGCGGCGGCGATGCTCCTGCCTCCATACAATGAGTTCTTCAAAGTCGGCGTGAGCAGCTCGGGCAACCACGACAACAACATCTATAACAGCAACTGGAGCGAGCAGCACCACGGCCTGACGCAGACGACGAGTCTGTTTGACACGGGCGGTTCAAGCTCGTCGAAGACGCCGGAAGACTGGGCTGCCGAAGTGACCAGCGATCCCCTGGATGCAATTCTTTACGAAGAGCAGCAGCGACAGCGCGGCGGAGCCCAAGGCACGACCACCAAGACCGACGAGCAGAAGAAGACGGACGACACCAAAAAGGACGATACCAAGAAGACCGATGATCAGAAGAACGTGAAGTTCGAGATCAAGGTCCCGACGACGGTCGACCTCGCGCCGAATCTGATTGGCCACCTCATGATCGTGACGGGAGACATGGACAACAACGTTCACCCGGCGAACACGATTCGGCTGGCGAATGCGCTAATCAAGGCGAACAAGCGGTTCGACTTTATGATCATGCCCGGCCAGGCGCACGGCTACGGTCCTTACCAAAGCTACTTCCAGACGCGGCTGATGGAGTACTTCGCCGAGCACTTCTTGGGCGACCATTACGGCAACTCGGAACTCAAGAACAAGGGTAATTAGCGACCATGAGACGCGGCGCTGATGGCTACCGTCAGTGCCGCGTTTTTTCGCGCCGATTTGGCGAAGATCGTCGCGAGACTCTAGTTTCCTGAGCCAAGCTGTGGAGTTACAATTGGCCGTGGCACTGATACGCGTAACGAGGAACGAGTGGAGCTTATCAGTGATTTTTGGGAATGTGTCACTGTCAACGGCCCCTGCCAGAATTCGTATATTGATGCTTGGTACCAGTGAGCAGAATTGTCTACGTGAGTTGGCAGCGATTTTCCTTCGCCGTCCTGAATACTAATTTTTCTTATCGCTGTCGCGGGGGTCGCTGCGCTCCTCGGACTTTGACAATGATGACTTCTTACCCAGCCCTGCGCATTTGGTCGCAAGCTCCCTTTGCTTAGGCTGGGCTAATCTATCGCTGCACCTTCGGCGCTGGTTTGCCAGCACTTGGTTGGTAGAGGCATGGAGTGAAGCTTTGAGAACTGCCAAATTCCGAGTTGAAGGAAGACCATTGGGAGCACAGGCGTCTCCTTAGATCCCGCGAGTGTGGCGAAGGAAGGATGTGACCTGTCCAGTGTAGCCGAAGGCGAAAGAGGAAGCATCATCGGACCGCATGTGTTCTTTGAATGAGCGGCCGAAGCATTGGACTGTCGGGTACTTAGGCGAGTTGTTATCCTGACGTGGCACTGGTAAGCGCCGCTGGTGCCTCGTTCTGCGTACCAGGACCACTAATCGCACGGGCTAGGTACAAGGATTCTTTAGCCCCGGGGCGGCGGCAAGGGTGGCATGGATAGAGGCAACGGCGTCTTCGCTTACAAAAGAGGACAAGCACCTCTATCCATGTTCGAACACGCATCGATAGGCCATCTGGAAATCAAAGGTGAAGACTCCCTTACATCGATACGTGCCACCCGTTATAGTTGGATGGGCGGTGTTAGGGATTGGCCTAAGGACCGTGCGAACCCTTCTCGGTTAGTCGTCGATTGTGGTCATCGAGATTGAACACGTGGTTATCCGACGGCGGTGACTGACGGGCGATTTCAGCCTTCAGTTTAGGGCTCTTGACCATGATGTACTGGATGAAAAGGCCCGCGCTCGCCAACATCGTCACAAAGATGACCACTGAGCCAATGACCAAGCGTTTTGTCGTGTCCAAAGTTACGCGCCGGGTTAGAGGCGTTTTCATGTCGTCCAGCATCGACGCTAACTTCTGCGACTGAACCGGAGGTTGATTCAAGACTTTCTCGGCTCTCATCTCGACGAGGTGTTTCATCGCAGTCTCGATGTCCACGTCCATCGCTTCGGCGATATCGTGAAGGCGGGTCTGATGCGATCCTCCCGATAGGCGGGCGATCAATTCGCGCGTCTCGCGATCATCTAGCGTCGTGTCAGCTCCGATTTTTTCGAACCGTTCCAAGAATTCCCCCGCTCTGGCCTACGTTCTTCAGTGTAGTTTAGGTTCATTCAAATCGCGTAAATCTGCCCTACAAAAGTAGGAACTCACTCCGAAAACCTATAGTAATGGTTGAACTTTCGGTTCGATTAGTGATCGCAGGGCTGATGGTCTTTATGGCCGGATTCACTGGCGTGCCTCCGTTTGTGCCAATGATGAAGCTGGCATCGCTTCAATCTGCGGTGGGCGTTTTCGCCATGATCCTCGACCGAAAGAGTCTTCGCCTTCCCGCCATCAGCGCCCTCATTGCGTGTGCCGATGCGTTGATGATCGAATTCACCCTGGCCTCGGTAATCAAGAGTCCAGCCCTGGAGACCTTTGGCCTCCTCGCCTTGGTGCCGATCATCCTCGCCGTCGCCCGCCACCGGTCCAACGCCTTCCTGATGGCGCCCGTGGCTGCCGCAGGTTTGGTCGTCGCTCACATGGCAAACCATGATTGGCAACTCGCCAATCCAAATGTTTTAGGTTACGCGTGCACTTTTCTCCTCGTTGGGTGCTTGGTCAAGCCCCAACCCATGCCGACGCCCGAAGTGGTCATCGAGCAAGTTATCGAAGAGCCAGCCGAGCCTTCGGCTTATATCCAACAGTTTCGAATTATGGAAGCTCACAACGAAGAGCTTCGGGACAGCTATCGACAGTTGAAAGACGCCTACCGCGACCTCGACCGGAAGAGCCGTAAGGACCGAGTTGCCAGTATCTTGGCTGAAGCACGAGGCGTGGCCCAACAATCTCGATTCTTCTTCTTGTGCGAGAAAGTTGCCGAAGCCACTGGCGCAAATGGCGTGCTCCTCTACACCGTTTCCAGCGTTGGCGATCAGTTCGTAATTCGTGGAGCCGCCGGAGACCTCAACGAGCGTCAGCTTTCCGAGTCGATGGGAATCAGTGCCAAGCAAGCCGTTGCCATCGTTCGAGAACAGGCCGACAACTTGTCTCAGATTTTGGAGCCCGAGAGGCCCAGCAGTAATGTGATTTTGCAACACGAAGGCAAGGTCATCGGAATTCTGACGATCACGGCCAAAGACAAGGACAAGCTGTTCGAGGCTCTTGAGTCGGTTCAGACCTGTGCCAATCTGGTCGCCAGCATGGTGCTGGAAGAGCAGAACCAAGAAAGCATGAAGCGACGCCTTACCGAGGTCGAAGTCTTATATGCCGTCGTCGCGAATGCCGAGGGCGCGGCGACGAAGCCAGAGTTGGCCGCTCGCATCGTTCGCGATTTTCAAAGCGCCTTGCAGATCGAGCACCTCTCGATCTATGCCATCGAGGATGAAGAATCGCATGTGCTCGCGATCGAAGGCCGAGAGCTGAATCTCCTGGGTTCGATGAGCTTCCCCAGTGGTGGTGGCTTAGTTGGATGGCTCAATTCTGGTTCGCCGGAGTTGATCATTTCGGATGCTCGAACGAGCAACCTGCTTCCAAGCGAAGCCATTATTCGAAACCGAATTGGGAGTTATATCGTGATTCCTATTCAGGGTGAGAATGGACCGTACGGATTCATCACCGCCGCAAGCGGACGCATCGCGGGCATTGATATCTCGGATGTCGCAACGCTACGCACTGCCGCGGCTGAGCTTTCGCGCCTGTTGGCCAAGCCGGAAACCCCCGACGTGGTCGAGGACGGCATGCTCTCGCCTCGACGATTCATCGAATCTGTGAGCCGAACCGAAGGCACGATGGTTACCTTGGTTCCATTGCAGTACCGTGAGTACGAGCGCAAGTTTGGCAAGGTCGCAGTGGCACACGCGTTGCGGACCCTCTCGCTACGAGTACGCCCCCATATTCCCATCGGTTCGCTGATGTGCCGACACCCAGATGGGCTGATCATGGTGTACATGGGCGGCATGGACAAGGACGCCGCTGCCGCCTGGGCAAACGACTTAGCCGCAAAAGGACTGGGTTCGGACCTCCGAACTCCGGACGGAACTGGAAAGATTCCGCTGCAGCTTCGAGTGAAAGTGGCCTCTTTGGACCCGCAATTTAACCAGTTTTTGGTCCCAGCAGCTAGTTAGATTACTTTATCCATACTTTTACCAGGTCGATTTCCGGGCTCCGGTTGATATCCTATGTTCTGACGTAGGGTTTTATGTTGAAATCGACCAACCCTTGTTCCCGTTCCGAAGTATCTCGGCGGCGGCGAACGGCATTGCTCATCCGCAAAGCGGAGGGCCATCTGTTGCGCAATGAACTCGACCAGGCAAGCAGTCTGGTCCAATCGGTCTTGGCCGAGACGCATGACCATTTGGCTGCGCTCGAGGTCCAAGCTCGGCTTCTGTGGAAGCAAGAAGACTTCAAGTCGCTCATCCGGACTACCGGAAAGCTCATCGCTCTCAATCCTTTCGAGCCCGGCTATCATGGCTTGCGGGGAATGGCGCTGCGCGCGCTTGGCATGTATGGAGAAGCGGCCAGATCATTGGCTCGCGACCCAAACGCCAGCCAACAGCTCGCGGATCTCGAAGCGTTCCAGGCTTCATTGGTGAAGGAAACCATCAAGCATGACCCGGTGTTTGCGGCACAGTACGCCAAAGACCCAGTGAAAGCGGTAACCGAGAAGGGCTTTTACTTCAAGGAGCGCGAAGCTGCGCTGGCTTGGGTAAGTCAACAGACGAAGTCGGTTCGGAAGTCTTCGGTGCAGCCGAAGAACCAGGACTGATCCCATTTGCCCTCGCGTCCATTCGAGGGCAAGTGTATGTTTCCATCAAGCAACATTCGCGGAACGACCACCCCCTCCGTCCCGACTTCGCAGCAGTACCTGACTCCATGTTTGACACAGAGTATTGCTTCGTCGGGCCACCTCCCCCAGGGGCGGAGCGTTGGTTAGTTTCTCGCAAGCGAAGCAGTAGAACAACACAGGAATGGCCGACTAAGCCACTTGAAGACCTGTTCGTGAATCCAGAATCTATGCCCTGTGGCCGCAAAGCTGGCGGTATCGACTGAAAACTCGCTTAATATAGTTCTGAGTTTCACGATAGGGCGGAACGCCACCAAACCGCTTCACCGCGCCCGGACCCGCGTTGTACGCAGCGAGCATGAGCGCGAGCTTGTTGGGGTCGCTTTCCGCGCCTGGATATCGGTCCAGGTGTTCGCGTAACTGTCGAACCGTACCGTACAAATTCTGGTTGGCATCCCAAACGTTTGTGATACCGTACTCGCTGCAGTTCTCGGCCATGAGCTGACCCAGACCCATCGCGTTCGCGCGAGAGATACAGCCGGGATTGAAGTCGCTCTCCGTGATGATGACGGCTACCACGAGGCGCGCGTCGATATCGTACGTTAGGCTCCAATCGATGATCGCTTGGGCGATTTCGTAAGCCTGACCGTTCGAAAGCTTCTTGTTGTAATTCTTGATGAAGTTGGCGTAGATGCCAACGATCCGCGGATCGCCTTTTACTCGAGCAACCTTGCCGCCGCGGGATGGCATGCTGCCGCGTTTGACCGTGGGCGTAGCCGCCTTCGTAGTTGCTTTCACCGGCGGGGCCGGTTTTGGCGCATGTGCGGCCTCGTAGGTGGAAACTTCGCTCTCGGACGCTGCGCCGAGAAGTTCAATCTCCATATTGCCATTTTTCTCGGCTTTGGTAACAACTACCAGAAGCCTCGCAGCGACCTCACCCGACTTTAGCCAATCCGGGACTGTCGTAGCATTGATTCCTTGCTCGGTCTTGTTATCGGCATACCGAACATATATTGACTTCTTGCCATCGACTTCTAACGAACCTGTTACTATGCATTTGAGTTCGAAGACTTTTCTTCCGACAAAGTCATCGAGCGCATCGACACGCGAGGATTTGGAGATTTGGTTCTCCTTGCGGAGCGCAAGGTAGTCGTTGAGCGACTGGGCCCAACTGTTCCCTACGATGCCGAACACCGCAGCCAATACCAACCACTTCTTCATAACAAATCGAACTAGGTTTCTGGCGGACAGATCGGGATTCGAACCCGAGAAGAGATGTTATCCCTTACCCACTTAGCAGGCGGGCGCTTTCGTCCACTCAGCCATCTGTCCACTTCGCGGCTCCTCTAGTATATCTTATCGGCAAAACGACGTGCTTGCGCGAGAGTTCACCCCCGGTTTTTCAGTTCGAATCGAACCTAGCGGATTTCTTTGCCGACGGAAACCGGAATGTCGTCCGGACCTGCCATGGTGAAATCGCGCATGCCATACGGCTGGTCGGCAATGGGATCGATAATCGAATGTCCAAGTTCTTGCACCCGGGCATAAATCTCGTCGACATCGTCGGAAATGAAATAGAGCCCCACGCCATCGGGAGACACGTTGTCTTGGCGGTGGAGGTGGAGTCCATAGTTCTCATTGTCGCTGAGGACCATGACGGCGTAGAAGGGCGGATCACCCCATTTGAACGTCGTTTCGAAGCCGATAGATTCGAAGAACTTGACTCCGGCCTCGAGATCGGAGACGCGAATAACCGGCCCGGCTTTGGCCACATTGGTGAGCATGAAGCTATTTTAACTTGATCTTGTATTTCAGCTGAACTAACCCACTATCGTAGGCTTCGGCGCTCAGAAGTTCCAAGCGTTGGCGGGGGATAGCCGTCGGGAAAAGCGGCACGCCCTTACCAAGCAGCACTGGGTGAACAGAAACCACCACTTGCTCGACAAGATGCTCGTTAAGGTAACCGGCCACGAGTTCGCCGCCACCGACAAGCCAGGAGTTCTTCACGCCTTGCTCCTTCAGGAGCTGCTCCAGATCTTTGAGCGAGCCATTGAAGTAAGCCGTGTCTGGCGTCGTGATCTCAAGATCCTTGCTTCGCGTCACGACCATGGTGCGCTTGCCGTGGTACGGCCAGCGACCCATCTTGCGGACCACGTCGTAAGTTCCGCGGCCCATGATGAGCGTGTCGACAGTGCTGTAAAACTCATCGAACCCATAGTCGGCATCGGTGAACA
This sequence comes from uncultured Fimbriimonas sp., assembly GCA_945952345.1. Taxonomy (GTDB): domain Bacteria; phylum Armatimonadota; class Fimbriimonadia; order Fimbriimonadales; family Fimbriimonadaceae; genus Fimbriimonas. The sequence goes on along the minus strand of CAMFIS010000033.1, from coordinate 2,077 downwards.
GCCAGGAGACATCATCGTCGGGACCGGCGATGTAACCATCCAAACTCGTTGCGATGAACAGGGTTGTGAGCACGATAAAGAATCTACCTCACGGAGCTGGAGCGTTTTGGCTGTCCCGAAAGTTCAGGTGGATTTCGGGGGCTGGCCGCTGGCGGGGGAGAATCCAGAAGACTACGATGGAAACCACCAGGGCCAGGAAAAGGACCCAGGGAAGCGGACTCGTGCTACGTGGTTTCGCCACACGGTTATCATACCGTTCTAGAGGATTGGACCGGATCGGCTGAACGAAATGCGATTCTTGTCCGAATCAATAGCTTTGAGCGTGATCTCCGCTTGAAGTTTTTCGCCGCCGACCACTTCGAATTCCACGTATTCGCTCAAATACGAAACAGGCGGGAGTGACGGATCGAGGATGTGATCGAGCACGACTTCCATCCAACGCTGGATGTGAGGAATGGATCGTTCGAACTTGAGCGCAAACTCAAAGGAGTGCGTCGACCCTTCGCCGACCATCGATCGCTTCAACCAATTGAGCGGGCCCTTGGGCGTCATGATCTCGGTGAATCGCTCGGGGCGAAACTTGACCGGGTTGCGCCGGAATTCGGCCAGTGCGTCGCACTTGAGTTCCAAATGGTGAGCCGCTGAATTTTGTCCCGCTCCCGGCAGAAGCTGCCTCAATTTCGCGCTGCGATAATCTTTCCTAAATCCAGGCGCCATCTTGCTCGCATGCTTCCAAACCTCAACGTACTCTTCGGTGACCGGTGACTGACACGAGAAGAAAACGAATCCAATCTCGGCTCGCATCATAGCATCGAACGATATCGGCGTGAGTCGGATGCTACTTCGAAGTTGCTGCAAAACCTCAGGATTCAGATCGTCGCGAGCGAGAGTTGCGCAGAATGCGTCGAGGATTTGTCGGATCGACGCGATAGCCGTGAGGTAGCAAATTGCGAACGGGGATTTCGCCTGAATCTCCATGATCTTGCTCAGCGCCGAAAAGTAAGCTGGCAGGTCGTCGATCGGAACTATTGGTGGATCGGCTTTGACCTTGGCGACGATGCGCTTGCCGACGCTTCGAATCGGCGTGAGGAACTCCGCGATCGATCCATCTTGCTCCGTCACGAATGAAAGCGGCATGTAAACGCCGACTCGTAACTGACCAAATCCCGCCAAGAACCTCGCTTCGTCCTGCGGGTCTTGGCCATCACCCGCTAGGAAATCCTCCAACTGCTGTTTCGAGAATGCTGGCTCACCGGGTTGGCGGAATGAGTCGATGAAGGCATCAAGCTCGGTTGGTATTCCGAGCGCCTCCATCTTGGCCGCAGCTTTTGCCCACGCCTTGTCCATGCCTAGGCTTCAAGTCCTTGCAGGCCAAGCTCCAGCGCATTCTCGCGCATTGCCTGGATCATGTTGCCAATATGGATGTCGAGCTCGAGACCGATGAGTTCGACTCCTCGCTGAACATCGTCTCGATTCACGCCGGCCGCGAAAGAAGCTTCCTTGAGTTTCTTCTTCACGCTTTTCACCTCCACATCGTGGATAGATTTGCTGGGGCGGACGTAGGTGACGGCAGTGATGAATCCGCTGAGTTCATCGCAAGCAAACAAGTACCGCTCCATTTGGGTCTCGGGTTCGACGCCGGTCCGCTCGGGGGCGTGAGCCGCAATCGCCTTGATGATCTCGTGGGAATACCCAAGTTCACTGAGCAAGTGCATCCCCCAGCGCGGATGCTCGTCGGGGTGGGCCTCGTAATCGAAGTCATGCAGAAGTCCAGCGATACCCCACGTCTCCTCGTCGGCGCCCAGCTGCCGCGCGTACCGACGAACGCATGTCTCGACCGCCAGCATGTGGCGGACAAGAGAGATGCTCTTCGTGTGTTCGTGGACCAAGGCGAGGGCGTCGTCGCGGGTGGGCATGGAGTGAGTTTAGCTGAGTCAGCGCAGAGAAGCGGAGGGAAGCGTGGGAAGCGCGAAGAAGTGGAGGGAAGTTTTAGAGTCGGAATCTCTCCGAAGGGAAATAACCACGCTACGCCCCTGGGGGAGATTCTATAGTTTCATGTCAAGCCTGTTCACATCGA
>CAMFIS010000032.1 GCA_945952345.1 uncultured Fimbriimonas sp. | reverse complement strand
GACTCGAACCGCCTGGAAAGTGCGGGTAGCGGGATGGATTCGCTTATCGCGAGCTTTGGCGGGGATTGCAGCAAGAACACATTCGACCAAATCATCGGTCGTGCGAAGCGGGCTCTCCTTTCGCCGCTCCACAATCTTCTTGGCAATCGCCCGCGCCCATCGCTCGTCGCCGTATTCCAGCAGGCCATCTTCGATCGCCTGGGGCGAAATTCGGTTCAACATCGCCGACGCTGGTTCCCCGCGGCTGCGATCCATACGCATATCGAGGGGTCCGTTTTGTCGGAACGTAATCCCTCGCGTCGGATCTTCGATCTGCGCGGAGTTCAGTCCGAGGTCCAGCAAGATTCCGTTCGGACGAATCGAGTACTCCTGTAGCGCCATCTTCATTTCCCGGAAGTCGGAATGAATGAAGTGAACCGTAACACCCTTCGGCGACCCTATTCTCTCTCGCGCAACCGCCAACATCGACTCATCCCAGTCCAGACCCACCAACGTGCCGCCCGGACGAATCGCGTCGATGAAGTGCAATGAATGGCCGCCCAGCCCAAGCGTTCCATCCACCACACAGTCTCCGGCCTGGAGGTTCAAAGCTCGCAATACTTCATGAACCATGACTGGCTCGTGGGGATACAGGCGCGGTTCTGACATGACGATTCCCATTAGCCCGGTGAAAGCGACCGCTCAAGCCTCCTCAATTCTTCTTCTTCTTCAAAAGCTTTCTTTCGCAGCAACTCCATTTCTTCTCGCTGCGAAGCCATGAACTTCAGCGGACTCGCCTTATAGGACTTGTAAGCCGCTTTCGAGAGGATCATAAACTCGCGCCCGCTCGCGATCACGACGCAACCTTCAGCGTCCAACTGCATCGAGTTGCGGTGATCGGCCGGGATAGGCATTCGGTTCGAGCCATCGATCTCGACTCGTCGCGCGTCGGAGTACAGCACCGTGAAGTAGTAATTGGCTGCGCTGTTGTCCGGCGAGAACCGCCGCTTGGCGTTCATCTGGGTTTCGTTAAATTGGTCTGCGGGATACATCCGAATCACGTTCGAGACATCGCAAACGAGCGTGACCTGGGATCCTAGGGCTTCGACGAACTCTCGATGAAGGGTGATTCTCCCCTTGTCGTCGACCTTTACCGGCTCGTGCCGGTTGACATATAGGCTAAGGTCTGGCTCTTTCTTTGTTTTGTCTGCCATCTTTCGACCAATAACCTGCCCCTTAGAAGTTTGTGGGCAGGGGTTCTAGCATCCATGCATCCGCCTGCCCTAAGTTCTTGAGTTGGCACCCCGCCTTCTCAATCCACCTCCACACCAGAGTTGAATGGGTTGATTATACGGGAACTTCCTCCACAAAACCACCCCTTTTATCCACAAAATAAGAAATTCTTATGCAATAAGGAAACATTTACTATTATGTCTAGTCATATTTTTACAAAACATGTATACATATGTATATCATTAAACCAATGTACGTTTCGCTCGTCGCCGCCGAAGGCGGGAAAATTTGGTCCGATCAGAACCTATTTTGCCACATCGTGGGAGTTTTTCCCGTAAATGACTCAAGGCACTTCAGTTCCAAGTAAGTTCAAGGCTCCCGACGCAACCTGTGCGTCGCAGCGAGCGCCCGAGCGTGGATGTTTGAACAGAAAAAGGGCCATCGTGCTTGCGACACGACGACCCTAGGAGCTTTTGTCGGACAGACATTCTTATAGCAAGAATCGTCGCTCTCGAACGGCTTGCTTGACCAAGACCCCCGCCGAGACTGCGCCGACTGCTATTACTGATATGGTTGCGAGAAGGGTCCAAATCATAGCCGAACAGCTCCGATGTCCTAATTCCATGAGGTCCCGCCCCAAACCCTGGTACCAACCCCAGAGTTGAACCCATAATATATAGAGTGGATTCACGACTCCTCGACGCCCTGTCCGAACGCGTTCTCATCTACGACGGCGCGACCGGCACGCAATATCAAGCTTCGGGGCTCGTGCCGGCAGATTTCACGTTGGACCCATCCAAGCTGAGCGGTCAGCTTAAGGCAACGGCGCAACGCCTGGATGGCCAAGCCCTCGACGGCTGTAACGAACTCCTTGTCGTTACCCGACCCGACCTGGTCGAGTATGTTCACGACGCTTACTTTGAAGCAGGCTCGGACCTTTGCGAAACCAACACCTTTGGCACGACTTCCATCGTCCTCAGCGAATACGGTATTCCTGAGCTGGTCTACGAGCTTTCCGTCGAAGCTGCCAAAATCGCACGCCGCAGCGCCGACAAATTCTCGACGACCGCCAAGCCCCGTTTCGTTGTGGGTGGAATCGGCCCTGGTACCAAGCTCATTAGCCTTGGCCAAACCACATGGGAGGAGTTGGAAGGCACCTACTGCGATGCGTACACTGGACTTCTCCACGGCGGGTCCGACGCGCTGCTGGTAGAAACGACGCAGGACCTACTAATGGTAAAAGCGTCCATCGTTGCTGCAAATCGAGCCATGGCCGAAGCAGGACGCCGTGTTCCCCTCTTTGTGCAGGTCACGATGGAGCAAACCGGAACCATGCTTCTCGGATCCGAAATGGGCGCCGCCCTCAACATGATCGAGTCCTTCCCCTCGGTCACCGCCTTCGGAATCAACTGCGCCACCGGTCCCGTCGAGATGGCCCAGCATGTTCGGTTCCTGGGTCAGAACTCAACTCGACCCATCGCTGTTCAACCCAACGCCGGATTGCCGGTCATGGAAAAGGGCCAAGCCATGTACAAGCTGACCCCCGATGAACTTGCAGATTGGCATATTCAATTCGTCGAGCAATACGGAGTCGCCATGGCGGGCGGGTGTTGCGGAACAACACCCGCCCACATCAAAGCCGTTAGCGAAGCCCTTAAAGATCACAAGCACACTGCACCCGCTGCATGGATTCAGCGTCGAAGCGTCTATCCCGGCTTCAATTTTGAAAGCAAAACTGAAGAGCAGATGGAGGGCAAAGTCCTGGTCGGATGCTCCAGCCTCTACCAATTCCAGCCCTACGAGCAGGATAAGTCATTCCTCATCGTGGGTGAGAAAACCAACGCCAATGGCAGCAAAGCTTTCCGCGAAATGCTCGCCGCTGAGAACTGGGAGGGCCTCACCGAACTCGCACGTGACCTCGAGGGTGAGGGTTCACACGTCCTCGACGTCTGTACCGCCTACGTCGGACGTAACGAAGAGCGAGACATGGAGACGCTCCTCAGCTACTATAACCGGCATATCACGGTTCCGATTATGATCGACTCCACCGAAGTACCGGTGATTGAGGCGTCGCTCAAGAGGCTCGGCGGGAAGCCTATCGTGAACTCGATCAACTTTGAAGATGGTGAAGCACGGACCGACAAGGTTCTTGCTCTGTGCGCCAAGTACGGTGCGGCTGTTGTAGCCCTCACCATCGATGAGGATGGCATGGCCAAGTCTAAGGACAAGAAGGTCGAAATCGCTCGTCGCATCCTCGCCAAAACTCGGGCGTCTGGCCTGCCGGATCAAGACGTTTTCATCGACTGCCTCACCTTCACTTTAGGAAGTGGCGACGAGGAGTTCCGGGAAAGTGCAATCGCAACCATCGATGCGATCGCGGCCCTAAAGGAAGAATTCCCGCTGGTGAACACAATCCTGGGAGTCAGTAATGTCAGCTTTGGGCTCAAACCAGCAGCCCGCCAAGTACTGAATAGCGCCTTTCTTCACTTCGCTCGCGAAGCAGGCCTCACCTCGGCGATTGTTCACTTCAGCAAGATTCTGCCCGAGAACAAAATCGATCCGGAAGTTTGGAAAATCACCTCCGACCTCGTTTACGACCGCCGAGAATTTGTCACGAGTTCCTAATATCGGAAGATCAGGCACCCACGAATGCTGCTCGCACCGCGCTTGCGCGATGTCTCTTTGGCAAGAGAGACCGGTGAGCCGCAGCGACTTCCAACTACTTCGTGATATGCGGCGAACCGAGAGAGTCAAACCTATCGAGGAGTTACCGCGGGTTCTCTGGGCCCATCGGCGGCCGCGGCTCCAAAACATCCCTTGACTTAGGAACTAACCCAAAAAAATACGTGTATCCTGACAATATGATTCTTGCCGCCACCTTACTTTTCGCTTTCCAAGGCGCCGTACTAAAGTCGGATGATGTCAAAGTCGGCGAGGGCGTCGCCGCCAAGCCCTTCGATATTGTTGAAGTTCAATATATTGGCACCTTCACCGACGGCAAGGAATTCGATTCCTCGGTCAAGCGAAATCAACCGTTCCGATTCCAACTCGGCGTTGGCCAGGTTATCAAAGGCTGGGACCAGGGCGTCACCGGCATGAAGGTCGGCGGGGAACGAAATCTCGTCGTTCCGCCCGAGCTCGGCTACGGCGAAAAGGGCGCGGGTGAATTGATTCCACCCAAATCCACCCTGAAGTTTAATGTCAAACTCGTCCGCATCGTGCCTGGCGCGAAGGTCGAGGTCCTCAAAGAAGGTAAAGGCGACGGCCTCGCGGTGGGTGACATGCTGGACTGCAAGCTCAGCATCAAGCTTACGAACGGAACCGAGATCGCGGATCCATCTCAGGTATCGAAAATCCAGATCAGCGGCCGCATCTTCCCCGGCCTTAACCAGGCTTTAAATGGAATCAAAGAGGGTGAGAAGCGAAAAGTCTTCATTGGTTACGATATCGCCTTCGGCGAAAAGGGCATTCCGCCTGCAGACGATGAGCAGCGAAAGGCCGGTTCGATCATTCCGCCTAAGGCCGATTTGAACGTGGAAATCGAAGCGGTCAAGATCACACATCCCAAATCGTAAAAAAAGTATTTGACTTTTGTTGAAACGGTGTTATAGTTACTGAACCGGTTCAGCAAGGATCAATGAAGACCTTTAAACACACCCTGCTCATCAGTTTCATCGCCGCAGTCCTCGCCGGATGCGGCGCAGGTCCCCAGCCTATGGCGACCGCCGACATGAACAAAAGCTTTGAGGCAAACACCAAAGTTCGAGCGATCTTCGATGCCGCCGGTGGCGACTTCGAAAAGGTCTCCGAGTCCGATAAGAAGTTCTTGGTCGAGCGATTCAAGTCCGAAGAAAAGGCCAAAGAAGCTTTCGAAGCGATAAAGCACCCACCTGGAGGAATGCCCGGCGCACCTGGCGCACCTGGTGGACCTGGCGCACCGGCAGGCAACCAATAACCCGCAGGAGTCGACGTGCAGAAGAAGCGATTCACGATTGGAGACGTTGCCCGGCTCGCCGGCGTTGGCAAAGTCACGGTCAGCTACGTGCTCAATGGGCGCGGAGAAGAGAATCGCATTAGCAAGGAGACCCAGGAACGAATTTATGCTGCCGCCCGTGAGTTAGAATATCGCCCCAGTGCGGTTGCGAGAAGCTTGGTGAGCAAACAGGCAAACGCCATCACGATCGTCTTCCAGTACGCTAACTACTTCCGAGCTGGGTCGAGCTTCGTCAACGAACTGATGCGAGGAGTCTGCGAAGAGTGTGTGGACGCCGACATTAATCTGATTCTCCATACGAGGACGTTCAGCTCTCCCCAAGAAGAAGCCGACGCCATTATGGACGGTCGCTCCGACGGAGCGCTGGTGCTACGTGACGCCGACGACCCGCTGCTGGAAATCCTCCACAAACGACAGTTCCCTGTCGTTACGTTCTTCTGCCACCCGAATCAACCCAACATTCCCTTCGTCGATGCCGATAACGTGTCGGGCGCAGCGCTTGCCACTCGGCATCTCATGGAACTGGGTCACGAGCGGATCGGAATGGTGGTCGGATCCCCCGGATCGGTGGCGTCCAACGATCGCCACCAAGGATTTCGTCAGGAGATCGAAGCCTCCGGTTCGGGCTACAACTCCGACCTCGTCGTCTCATCGCATCCGCCCGAGAGCTACCAAGAGAATTTCGCCAAGTGGTTCGACGCGCAGCGTCCGTCAGCCATCCTTTGCTGGTCGGACGATGTCGCATTCACCAGCATCAAAGTTCTCCACCGACTCGGCGTTTCCGTTCCTGACGACGTTTCCATTGTTGGATTCGACAGCACCGAAGACTGCGACCGACACCGACCTCGCCTCACCAGCGTTCGCCAACCGATCTCCGAAATCGCCCGATCGGCCGCGAGAGCGCTCATCACCGCCACTCGGCATCAAGCCGCCGTAGGGCCAAACGTTTTCCCTCTGACGCTCGACGTCCGGGAATCTACTCAAGAATTCAAACCTGACCCATCTTCAACGAAGAGGACATTATGAAGAAATCATCCGCAGCATTTACGCTCATTGAACTACTCGTCGTAATCGCGATCATCGCGATTTTGGCAGCCATTTTGTTCCCAGTCTTCGCCCAGGCGAAGGCTGCGGCTAAGCAATCGGTAGCCTTGTCTAACCTCAAGCAACTCGGAACCAGTCTGCAAATCTATCTTTCCGACAACGATGACATCCAAGTTCCCCGCTCTACCAGCGTCGCCACGACGCCTCTGCGAACGGAGAAGAACTGGAAGATGCTTACGGCTCCTTATGTCAAGAACCGCGACATCTTCAAGGATCCGATGAACAAGGCAGCCCAGTACTGGGACAACCAATCGGACCCTGCCTACGCGGCTCTGTATGGATATGCCGTAATCCCGATTAACGAGCGATACGCTCGGGGCTACGCCCTCACCAACCTTTTCTATCTCACCGGCAAGTGGGATGACTTCGGCCTCTCCCCCACGTCGCTCAGCGAGCCTGCAAAGATCATGCAGCTCGTCGAGCACAAGCGACCTTGGCCCGACGCAGGTGCTTACCTCAACTGGACGATGAACGAGGACGAGTCTCCGGCTTACCCCGGTGGCATCGGAGCCGGTTGGAGTTGGGGCGGAGGCAAGCGTGACGACCACGTCATGGTCGCAACGTTCCACGATTCCCACTCGAAGATCGTGACGCCGAGCCAAGTATGCGGCAAGAACAACGAGATCAACATGTGGGGCTACCAACGCGACCAGCTGCCGGTCAACGGTGCATACATTCCTGGCGCGACTCTCGAGTGGCTCGACACCTATTGCACCTCACGTCCTGCCGGATTCTAATCCACCTTACGACGAATGAGTTCGACTGGGGAGTGCTGACGCGCTCCCCCCCTTTTCCCATTGCCATGTTTGCTTCGATCGTTGCTCTCTCTTGTCTCGCGCCTCAACACGCCAACCTCCGAGATTGGAAGCTCTTGGACGATAATTCGCGCCGCGCATTTCAGTACTTCGTCGACCGTTCTGACCCCGTAACCGGGATCACCCAGGATCGCTCGCGAAACTTTGTCGACGATACGCCAGAGCACTTTGTGGGCAGCATCGCTGCCATCGGTTTTGCCTTGTCAGCATACGCCGTCGGCGATCATCGTGGATGGATGACCCACGACGAAGCGGTCAAGCGATCGCGCAATGTGGTGAAGTACATGCTGGAGAAGGCTCCTAAGAGCCACGGTTGGTACTACCACTGGCTCAACGTAAAGACGGGCAAGATCGAATGGAATAGCGAGGTCTCGACCATCGACTCCGCGATTCTCTTTTGCGGCATGATCCTCGCTGAGCAAGGTCTGAAAGACAAGGAGCTTTCAGCGATGGTGAACAAGATTCTTCGTGGTATCGACTGGAAGTACATGCAGACCAATGGCGGCGAGAAGCCAGAAAAGCGGTTGGTTTCCATGGGCTATCGTGGTGGCAAATTCCTCGACTCCGACTGGAGTGAGTACTCCGAGAACGCGATGATCTACCTCCTAGCCCTCGGACTGGATGCCTCGCAGAAAGATGATCTTTGGGAATCGTTTGAACGGAAGCGATACAGGGCGTATGGCAAAACTGTCCTCTCGGGCGGGCCGCTCTTCATGCACCAGATGTCGCAGATCTTTTACGATTTCAAAGGCAAGCGCGACCGGCTCGGCATCGACTACTGGGCCAACTCGCGGCTAATGACTTTATTGCAGAAGCAATACGCGACCGAGAATCCCAAGCGCTTTGCTGGATACGGCAAGAACATCTGGGGCTTCAGCGCATGCGACGTCCCCGATGGCTACGGCGCGCAAGGCTTCCCCGGTGGATACCTCGGCGACAACTTCGACAACGGTACCCTCGCTGCACCGGCGGCGCTCGCCTCGATGATGTTTACTCCGCAGGAATCTATGGCGGCCGCCAATGCATTCTATGCCGAACATAGCGATGCCTATGGTCGGTATGGGTTTAGCAGCGGCATCAACCCGTCGAAGCACTGGCGATCGGACGATATGATTGGCATCGACCAGGGCCAGATGATGCTAGGTATTGAGAACGCCCGGGACGGCTGGCCAAATAAGACGTTCATGAGTTCGCCAATCTCTCAGCTTGGAATGAAGCGAGCCGGCTTCCGAGAAACGAAAGAAGGACCGGTCGAAAACCGACCGGTCCTTCTCAAGCCGTGACGAAAGTTATTTCCAAGCTTTGGCTTGCAGCACTTGCACGCCATGCGAGAAACCGTAATCGACCTCGACGCGAGCGAAACCGACATGCTGCAAAAGATATAGCAGGCGATGCGCGGTGTAGCCCCATTTGTGATACAAGCCATCATTGTGCTGATCGCCCCAAAGCGCCATTGCAAATAATCCCCACCGGTGATTCGTATGATATTCGTTGGTCACGTCGGTATACATCTGCGGTTCTGGCGCACCGAGGAACTGCGCGGCACACCATGCAATGTCTGGAACCTCGATGACGGCGACGCCACCCGGCTTCAGTACCCGATGAATTTCACGCGCCAAGGTCTCGCCATCTTTGAACCCAAAGTGCTCGAGGACATGGCTCAGCAGGACTTCATCCGACGTGTTTTCGGCAAATGGAAGAGTAGGAAAATCGGCTTGGACGACATCCGAACTAACGGGAAACTTGTCAACGTTCGTCCAGCCCGGGCGGACATCGGTGCCGCAGCCAAGATTGAGCCGCACCACGTCGAGAGCAGGTTGTACCATGGATCAATATTCGGTACTTTTACCTGCATTTGTAGTCATAAAGGGTACAAAAGCCCAGCATTATTCTGCGGATCAAAAGTCCTACCGAACATGGAAGATTCCCTATCGAGAGGTTTGAGACGATGACGTTTGTCGCCGCAGTTTTGATGTTGCAACAGGGACCCAATGCGTGGAAAGCGCGGGGCGAAAAGCTGTTGGTGATGGAGCACTTCCAGGAGGCCAGCGATGCATTCATGCAAGCCGCCGACGGATTCGACAAGACGGGCGATCCCAATGCAGCCCAGATCCTTCGCGAGAAGGGCCAGCGATATATGTCCACTGTCGAACTCTACGCTCAGGATCCTTGCGAGCCAGCTGTCGGAGCCAAGTACGAACCCGCGAGCGGCATGTATCTCGGCGTCAACATTGAACGCGAAGACAACGCCAAGACCCCCAGCGTGTTCAACAAGTACGTGGGCAAGAATCACGCGATGTACTTCATGTATCGCCGGTACGGCGAATACTTCCCGTACCTCTTCGCCGCGGACCTCAAGAAGAATGGCGCGGCTCTCCAAATCGCATGGGAGCCAGAATCGCTCAACGATGTCAAGGACGATGAGTACCTCGAGGAGTTTGCTACCGGCATCCGCAAGAGCGGCATCCCCGTCTTTATCCGCTTCGCCAGTGAAATGAATGGAAGTTGGGTTCCCTACACCGGAAACCCGACGCTGTACAAGGAGAAATTTCGGCTCATTTCTTCTCGACTGAAAGAGATGGCGCCCAACGCCGTCATGGTTTGGAGTCCCAATGCCATGCCCGAAAAGCCAATCGACGACTATTATCCGGGCAAGGAATACGTCGATTGGGTTGGCGTGAATTTCTATTCCGTGTTGTACAACGACGGCGACCGAGCACGGGCTGCCGACTGGCGCTTCCCTACCGACTCCATTGATTACGTGTACAAAAAGTACAGCCCGAACCACCCGATCATGATCGCGGAATGGGCCGCGTCGCACCGGTCGAATGTCGACGGCTCGGACCGTCCCGACTTTGCCGAACAGAAAATTCGTGAGTTCTTCCGTACCGTTCCGCTGAAGTATCCTCGCGTTAAATGCGCCAGTTGGCTCAGCTTCAATGCACTCAAGTACGCCCGAAGCGATCGGCAGCTCAATAACTATTCATTGCTCGATAATCAAGAAGTTGGCGAAGCCTACCGAAAGGAAATCGACAATCCCTATTTCCTCTCACAGGTCGGAACATCCGACGGCTTTCGCTGGAAGAAGATCGACAGCGATCTCGTCAACCACGAGGGCCGCAAGTTTCGAGTGTTCTTCCGCAGCTATGACCACAATGCCTCGGTCCAGGTCACGGACAGCTCAGGTTCTACAAAAACCTATAGCGCCGACGTGCCGGAATTCACCGTTCCAGAGAAGGCCAAATTCGTCGATGTCGCCCTTATGGACAGCAAGAATAAGCCGGTGATCAAGAAGCGGTTTACGTTCAAGATTTAGGTTAATGCGGAGCACAAGTGTCCTGCTTGTGAATTGATTATCGTGGGGTGTCGATGAATGCCTTCTGCATAAACCTCGATGTCAAATGACCACCTACGAAATCTGGACGAACCAGAGGGTAACAGGTCACACATACCGTGAATGAGCTTGACAACGGAGCATCGACCCCGAAGGGGTCACAGACCTTAGCCGGGGTGTCGGAGCGAGGTACGAGCGCAGACCCCCGGCGTGCGCCAATCCCGTCGACCCCGAAGTGGGTCGCAGATTCTTACCGCTTCGCTGGTACGCGACACGAGGAACGAGCGAGCTTACCAGTGCCACTTCGGTCCTACAATTCCTGCAACCCAAATCGCCAAGCTCCCATATACTGACATTGGGTTATGTGGCAGCGATTTAGCGAGCGGGCGCGCAAGGTGGTTTTCTTCGCGCAGGAAGAAGCGCAGACATTTGGGGACGGGTACGTCTCCACCGAGCACCTCCTCTTAGGATTGACGCGTGAAGACGACAGTTTGGCGGCAAGAGTCATCGTGGCTCTCGGTTCCAGCAACGCCGTCGTACGCGCCGAGGTTGCGAAGCAGCTTCCCCGTGGTGACCAACGGCCCAATATGGACATGACTCTGACGCCGCGGGCCAAACGCGTCATCGACCTGGCCTACGACGAAGCGAGAAACCTCAACAACAATTACATCGGCACCGAACACTTACTGCTCGGTCTCATCCGCGAAGGCGACGGCCTCGCCGCACGCGTGTTGATTAAATGTGGCATCAACCTTGAGCCAGCCCGCAAGATGGTGATCGAGCTTCAAGAATCGGGGCCCGAGGAACCGGGAAAAAGCGGGAAGCCTATGTTTCACCGTATCGCCAAGGCGGACAATTACGAAACTCAGCTTACGCTATCTCGCGTCAAAGAATGGGCCGCATGGGCACAGGCTTTCCAGTCACCGGACCAAGCCCTTCAGCACGATCTCGATCGCCTCAACATCCGGGCCCAAAAAGTCATGTCCGAAATGGAGCGAAACATCTTGCTTGGACTTTGCTTGGAACTGGCGAGTGAAGGGTCGATCGAAGAAACGGAAAACTTGGCAAGGCTTCGGCTTACCAAACAACAGGCCGACGCATTGGCGAAGATCGGTAAAGCCGTCAAGAAGTCTTTGAAGAAGGCGTGATAATTCTAAATTCGAAGAATCCTTCTTCTTTGCTCTTCCTCCACTGGCTTTGCCGCTTCTTTCGCTCAAGCTGTGATAACATCGAATCATGCTCGCTGCATTGATGCTCGGAATCACCGCCGCTTCCCCGCTCCAAGACGCCCTCCATCCTGCCTTCACGCTCTCGAAAGAATCGGTCGAAGCCGTGTGGTCCAAAGGCTGGCAAGAAGGACAGAAGAAGCACGATCTCAAGTCGGCAATCGGAAAGTTTCAGCGACAGATCGATTCGTATCACACGAGCCCAAGTCGAAAAGAAGCCTGTGCGTGGGCATTGTTGCTCCACCCTCGGCTGCAAATCTTTGCCAAAGCGAACCAGGCTGCTTTGCAATACTGGCCCGACCCAGACGTGAAGAAGGCGAAGGAAGAAATGTCGGTCTTCGCGGGGTCCGAGCAGCAGTACCTCGGCTTCTACATCACCATCAACGAGATGCCAAGCTTTGCCGGACGCTACTCCACCATCTCGCGCCAAGCGGATCCCGAAAACCTCAAGGATGTTCGCTGCGTGCTTAAGGTCGGAGACCGCATCCTCCAGCCGGAACGACAGCCAGGCGACCTCACGGCGTCGAAGTCGGATCAAGTCAGCTACTACACGGTCCCTTCGACGGTGTACGTCGAAGGGAAAACAAAGTCGTCCGGAACGGTCAATGGTCCGGGCAATTTCTGGCTAACCGCTAACGGCAGTTCGACTTCGTCGTATACCATCACGAGTTTCAATACGGGATCCCAGCCCTACTCCACCTACCACAGCGACTTCATCGTCCTCTTCTCAACCCGCGACAAGGATGGCAAGGCCCTCATCACTCCTCAGGACAAAGACTTGGAGATCAAGGTGGTCAAGAAATCGGGCGAGATCAAGACAGTCTTCCGCCTAGATGAGTGGGCAAAGGCGTTCGAATAACGCTAAATAGGTTCTTATGCAGAAAATCATCCACCCCGCCCACTCGCAGTGCTATGGCGGATGAAGCGAGTTTCGCGGCGAGTGGGCACCCCTCCAATCTTTGGGAGGGGAGCTTAGGTCTGTCAACCAGACATTGTTTGGATCGATTTGAAAGGACGGACTCCTTCCCAAAGATTGGGAAGGTGGCGCGCCGCCGAAGGAATACCTTTGGGATCAACCCGGGCGCGGCGTGACGGAAGGGATGATTCCGACCACTTCACAAACGAAGCCAAAACTTACTGGATTTCAACTTGGTTAACGCGTGGACAATTTGCAAGGCAGTGTCGACCGCGTCCTAACCTTTGATCGCAATCGTGCGGGCCATCTCTTCGTAGATCGCCTTCTGCTTGGTGTCGTCGGGTGACGTCGTCATCGTGACGATGTACGTGTTGTTATCCTTCGTCAGCATGTACCCTAGCATTTTTAGGTCCATGCTCTGATTCTCGCCCAAGGAGATCGTGAGGACACCCCAATACGATAGAGCCTTTCCGGCCGGAAGTTGAACCGTCTTATGTCCAGCTTGCTTCAGCTTCGCCTGAGCCACCAAACCTTCGAACACCTGATCGTACAGGCTCTCGGTGATGGCAATGCCAGGGAGCAGCTTCTCGTTAACGTTGTTGATGCTGGGCATTCCTGCGGCCGGCACTTCGACGATGGCCAGATCGTCGTCTTTGTTCCCGTTCTCCATCATCTTCGCCAAGTCGGGATTGTTCTTCTTGATGTATTCGACCGCTTTCTGGTGGTCCGGATCGTTGGGGTCCGATGAAGTCCAATCCTTTGGCGCGCGAATCGAGAAGGCTTTCGTTTTGCCCGTAAATGTCTTCCAATCTTTGGTATCAATCTTGGCAGCCTGCCCTTGGGCAAGGATCAACAGACTAGCAAGCGCGAGAGTTTTCATTGATTAGATAGACGTGCGGCATGAACGAATGGAGTTGGACAAATTCGTACTCCCAACTCCAAACTCACAACTCTCGAAACTATAGCTTCACCCAGGTTCGCTTTTCGCTGCTCTGCTCGACCGCGTCCAGCACCCGCTGATTCTCGTACCCATCCACAAAGTCCGGCGAGATCGCCTTGCCTGCCACCATGTTCGTCACCGCGTCGGCAACCAGATTCACGAACGTGTGCTCATAGCCGATGATGTGCCCCACCGGCCAATAGTGCCCGGCATAAGGATGGTTGCCTTCGGTAGCCTGAATCAACCGGAAGCCATGGAGGTCGGAAGGATCTTCGTTGTTGTAATACTCCAGCTCGTTCATCTTTTCGAGATTGAACACCACCGAGCCCTTGGAGCCATTGATCTCAAAGCTGTTCTTGTTCTTGCGGCCCACGGCAAAGCGCGACGCCTCGAAGGTACCGAGCGCGCCGTTCTTGAACCGAGCCATGAACATTGCCGCATCGTCGACGGTCACATCGCCCATCTGATCGCTCGCTTTGGCGCCAAGCTTGTCGTCGATCTCGCCCGCAAGTGGACGCTTCTTGATGAACGTGTGCAGCAATCCCCAAACCCCGTCGAACTCGCCAACCAAATGCCGAGCCAGATCGATAATGTGCGCGTTGATATCGCCATGCGTACCCGAACCAGCGATCTCCTTTTGCAGTCGCCAAACGAGCGGGAAGTTCGGATCGGCGATCCAATCCTGCAAATACACCGCGCGGAAGTGGTAAATCGTGCCCAGCTTCCCTTCCTCAATCATCTTCTTCACCAACGCGACGGCCGGGGCCTTGCGGTAGTTGTGGAACACCGCGTGCGGCACCTTCGCCTCAAGAACCGCATCGAGCATCGCCTTTGCTTCCGGAAGCGTATTGCCAATCGGCTTCTCGCACCAAACCGCTTTGCCTGCCTTTGCGGCGGCAATCGCAATCTCGGCGTGGGTATTGCCCGGTGTCGAGACGTCGATGATGTCGATCTCAGGATTCGCTACCACCTTGCGCCAATCCGTCTCAACATTTTTCCAGCCGTACGTCTTGGCTGCGTTGGTCACCGCCGCTTCGTTTCGCCCACAGATCGTGTGCATGTTGATCTCGGCGGGTAGGTCAAAGAAGCGATTGGCTTGGCGATAAGCGTTGCTGTGCGCCTTACCCATGAATTGGTAACCGATCAGACCGACGTTAAGAACTGGTTTGGACATAGATAGACTCATTTTGAGCTATCTGCCGTGGCGGCGCAACCTCGGTTTCGGAGTTTTCTACGGAGTTTTTTCCGAGCCTAAAGCATTGCCGTTCAACTGAACGTGGATGAGACGATAATTTGCGTCGCCGGGGACGAAGTCCTGTTGGCGCTTCGACTCTAATTTTAAGCCGCGCTCTGGGAATCCGGAGCTCTCATAGTTAACGCAGAACACCCAGCAGTCTCGAACGCCCATTTTATCGAGAATTTTCAAGTGAGTTTCCAGGTCGTCGCCTGCGATGTTCATTTGCTCGTCGATCGAGGTTCCCGGCGGCGTGCCTCGGGTGGCGAATCCCAACTTACTCAGCCCATCCTTCATGATCACGGGCTGCTGGCTGGGAAAGGTAAATATTCCCGAGATGAAAAGCGGCCGGTCGATGGCAGTATAGAACGGCAACATACGATACGCGGGATACCACGCGCCGCGATGATCTGCCCGAGAAAAGTTGAAGTCAGCAATGAACAGTGCCGCATTGGCTGGAACCGTGCGGAGAATGTCTCGCATCTTGTGGGCCTCGGCATCGCTCCTTCGCACCACCAGTCCAAACGATCCGACGTACACAAGCATCGCAGCAGCAAGACCAAAGGTCCAAGTCGAGGTCGGCGGGCGCTCACCAGTCCGACAATAGGCGAGGAAGAACGCAAAGAGAATCGCCGGAACTCGTGCATCAAAATTCCCGCTCAACCGGAAACCCTCAGGGCACAACAGGAAGAACACCAAGAGGCCCAGCAGAACGATTTTGTCTGACTTTGCAATGTTCCGAAAGTTCGCGATCAGGAGGGCCGCCAGGGCCAAAAAGGCGACTCCCGCCGATTCCTTCCACCAGGGTCCATAGACCAGGCTCGAAAAGAAATACTTGACCTTACTTGCGGGCGACGAAAAGACGACGGCCGAATGTTCGTCCGAGACCGAGCTCAGCTTATAAAGCACCGCCATCAGGAACAGCGAACCTAATACCGTTGCCAATCCAGATGTCCTCTTCGAGTTCTTCTCTTCCATGATCAACTGCACGGCGACGACCCCTAAGAAAAGTACGGCCGCCATGAGATGGCAGAAAAAGAGGATCAGCGTTGCGGCCAGAATAGCGCAGATGCGGCCAGGCGTCGTCCTTCGAGTCTCATACAAGACCAGAAACAAAGGCAACATCGCGGAAGCGAGTACAAAATTGAGAAACCCGAGGAAGAGCGAATAGGACAGGACCGTAACGGGCAAAAGGATGATCGCGGGATGCCAATACTCCGGATTTCGAAGTCGGCTCAGCTTGGCAAAACCCCATGTGCTGCCGATGACGCACGCGCACAACAGCAACCTGAGACCGATCTGCGGGTCCACAATTCGGCCAATGATCGCCATCAAGAAATCGACGCCAACATTGGGAATGATGCGATAATTCGTGGCGTAATACTGCTCGAAGAGCGGCGAATGCAGGTCCCTGGTCATCAGGTAATACCGGGCCAGGTGGTTCGGCATATCCAAGAATGGAGGGTTCTGGTAGACGAGGAGAATCAGACAAGCAATCGCGACGCCGAGACCCAAAAGAATCGGAATGATGCGGGACGAAGGTACCGGTTGTGCGGGCTCTTTGGCTACCATGCGATGTCGGCTTGACTCTTCACTATACCGTCGCATTCTTACGGTTCTCATATACCGAAGAAAGCTCTGGTAGATTCACTAGACGAGGAAAAACGCCGGTGTTTTCCAGATTGGCCAAGATCGTCGACGAACTGGGCAAGAACCTATAGCTTACTTCTTGGCTGGAGCTACCGTATCGAATTGGCCCATCTTTCGGAATTTTGCGAATCTAGCTTCGCGAACTTGATCCGGCGTTAGGACTTCTAGCTCTCCCAAGTGCTTGGCGATTGCCTCTTTAACCGTTGCAAACATCTCGATTGGCGAACGTTGTGCCGAGCCGATCGGCTCGGGCAAGATCTCATCGATGAGGCCAAACGATTGTGCCTGCTGGGCTGTCAGCTTCAAAGCTCTCGCCGCTTCGGGACCACGCTCGGGCATTCGCCAAAGAATGGCCGCGCAACCTTCCGGCGGGATGACACTGTAGACCGAGTACTGCAACATGAGGACTCGCGAAGAGGCGGCGATTCCAATCGCGCCTCCCGATCCACCCTCGCCAATAACCACGGCTACTGTGGGAACCGAAAGTTCGAACATTTTCATGATCGACGCGGCAATCGCTTCAGAGATTCCGCGCGACTCGCTTTCAACGCCAGGGTCGGCGGCGGGAGTATCCACAAAGCTGATCACCGGCATGTTGAACCGCTCTGCCATTTCGAACAATCGAATGGCCTTGCGATATCCTTCCGGCTTCGCCATTGCGAAGTTTCGGAACTGGCGCTCGCTGATGTTCCTTCCCTTCTGATGGCCGACGATCATCACCGGTTTGCCTTCGAACAGCGCAGGACCGCCGATAATCGCGTTGTCGGCGAATCCGTTTCGGTCACCTTGCAGCTCGACAAAATCTTGGAAGAGAGCGGTGATGTAGTCCTGTGTATAGGGCCGCTTTTGCGCCCTCGCTATCAGCACCTTCTCCCAATCGCCCACGTTCGTATATAGGGCCTTCAAGTACTTGTCCCGTCCTTCTTCGAGTTTCAATATCTGGTCTTCGAGAAGCGCCTTGTCGGACTCGTTCTGCTCCTTCCTCGATCGCTCCTTAGCGTTAGCGATGAAGGTCTCAAGTTCGCGGAGTTCGCTTTCCCAACTGTTGTGGTCCATCGCGCTCATGCCTTCACCTCCAGCAAGTGGCCGCCCAGGGTCTTGACCAATGAAGTAAGGGTTGCTCGCATTTCTTTTCGAGGCACGATGGCATCGATCATTCCGTGCTTGAGGCAGAACTCCGCCGTCTGGAAATCATCGGGCACTTTGCTTACGCCGGCTTGTTTCGAAACTCGGGCGCCTGCGAATCCGACCAGAGCCTTCGGCTCCGCGACAATGACATCGGCGACGGAGGCATACGAAGCGAGCACACCGGCCATCGTGGGATCGGTGAAGACGGCGATATAGGGAACTCCAGCCTCACGGCACTGCTGAACCGCTGCCGTCGTCTTTGCCATCTGCATCAGCGAGAGCAGGCCTTCCTGCATTCGGGCACCACCCGAGGCGCAGAAGATGATGGCGGGCATGCCTTCGTTGGCGGCACGTTCGAGGCAGCGAGTAATCTTTTCACCCGCGACTGAACCCATCGAGCCGCCCATGAAGCCGAAGTCGGCGACCGCAATGCTGACGGGCATTCCGCTCAGCTTGGCTCGGCCACCCGTGATGGAATCGAATTTGCCCGTCTTTTGCTCGGCGGTTCGAAGCTTATCGATGTAGTCGGGAAAATCGAGCGGGTTGCCAGATCGAAGATCGGTGTCGGTTTCTTCAAAGGAGTCTTCGTCGAAAGTCCACTGGATTCGGGTCTCGGCGGAAATTCGATGATGGTGCCCGCAGTATGGGCATACACGAAGGTTCTGCTCAAAATCGACGGAAAAGATGATTTTTTTGCATGACTGGCACTGCAAAAAAGCCTCAGATTGCTTCATTCCCTTCGTGCTCAACTCGGATATGGTACCACCATAGAACCGTTCCGCGTTCCAACGTCAGGACGTTCTTATCCACAGATTCTGCTTTGAATCTAGACGGCCAAGGTAATCGTGAGCGTTCCGTTCAACGTCGCCGTGGAACCTGGATGAGGCGCGGCCGGACCCGCAACGAGCGTCAAATTGGTAAAAGTAAGCGTGTAGTTATCGCCGTCGATAGCGTCCACGTGGATCGTTCCGCCCGTTGCCGTGTAGGCATCGTTGTCGGTAGTGCTATCGATGCGGTCGTGGAAGATCATGGACGTAGTTCCACCCGCGGAAACCGAAAGCGACGATCCTGCGCTGAGCGCTCCAAACATTGTGAAATCCATCTCTTGCAGGTTCGAACTTGGCGTGGTGAGCTGAACCGAAGCTTGCCCAGTCCAACTGGGAATGCTCTGTCCATTGGAGATTAAGGAACCTTGGGTTGGTTTGAACGAAAGCGAGAATGGCGGGGTGCCAGTTGTGTTCGAGAAAGTGAAGTCGCCCGTCACCGTGCCCCCTCCAAACGGATCCGTGATTCCGCCACAACCTGAAAGCAGGAGGGAGACACCGAGGATGGATGGAAGTAGAATGGCCCTCTTGAACATAGATTCCATGATATCGGACCTTGGTACTGAAATGCCGATTCCTTACTCCGTTCTAATCCCAGATGAGATCTAATCGAGCTGAATGCATTTTGAACTCTGCAAACCTATATTGATCCGGAGGGTCGCAGCTAGTAGCCAGGGTGTCGAAGCGAGGCACGAGCGGAGGAAGGGAGCGACCCCGCCGATAGGCGGCGGATCACCCGGCATTCTGAGCTGGTGCAAAATCAATTGGGGCAGAGAAACTCATCGCTCTCGATAGCGCTCCATGTTATCCACGAACAAGAACTGATGTGCTGCTCCAGCATGTTCTCCAAACCGATCTCGAAAAGCCGCCGCCGCCGTCTCGTACTTCCGATCCGTGAGGCTTGTTCCCACCCAGTCGGGATAGTACAGCCGCGTCAGCACCTGCCAAATATGGGTATCGATTGGCACAGACTCGCCATGGTCGAGCGCGAAGAGGCAGATGCAATCCGCCAACTTCTTGCCAATCCCCGGCATGGCAATTAACTCATTCCGAACATCTTGATACGAACCATTCGCCATGTCGTCGAGATAGTTTTCGCCTCCAATCGAAGCCAAGATGCCAGCCACCTTAGGAATCGTCGCTCCCCGATATCCAAAACCGAGCTCACGAAGCGTTGATTCGGAGGTGTTCGCAATTGTTTCGATGGTGGGAAAGCACCCTTCTCCCAGGTTCGCCAAGTGCCATACCATGCCCGTGATCCGCGAAATGTGATTGCACGAGGAACAGAGAAAACTGAAGAGAGTCTCTGCCCGCGAATGCGGTCGCAAAATGCGCAAGCCCTGCCGAGCGATCAGGAACGGTTCGATCTCTGGCCCACGAGAACGAATCTCGTCGAGAATTTTGTCGTGCGGCTTTTCGAGCCGTAACAATCTTCGAAACGACGATTCGTCCTGGTTCGATTCAACCTCAAACCGGTTCTTTTCGAGGGAACGAATGTGATAGACGTGTCCGCCGTCGTACGCCGTCCAACCTGACTCGGTGATGAGCCAACGAAACATCTGCCCGCTCTTAGCGATTCGGTCGAAGTCGATCGGCCCATCGTCGATCTTGACCGCGTATCGAAACACTACAGCGTTCCTTCGGGAAGCATTGCGAGAAATTCGTCTTCGTTCAAAATCGCAACGCCAAGCTGCTCAGCCTTTGCCAATTTTGAACCCGCACCTGGCCCCGCGACGACGTAGTGAGTCTTCGCCGACACCGATCCCGCCGCCTTGCCGCCCATCTTCATCACCGATGCCTCGGCGTCTTCCCGAGTGAACTTTTCCAGCTTGCCGGTAAACACGAAGGTTTTCCCTTCGAAGATGTCGCTGATCGGAGCCTCGGCCTCCACCGGAGCAACTCCAGCTTCGAGTAGGTCGTTAAGAAGCTTCTGATTATCCTCATCTTCCAACCATTGTTCGATGCCGCGAGCTGTCTTATCGCCAATCCCGTCGACCAGCACCAAATCGTCACGCGTGAGCTTTCGGATTCTCTCCAGATTGCCAAAAGCGCGGGCCAGGTCTTGCGCGCTACGCTCCCCAACATCGGGAATACCTAAGGCAAAAAGAAGCCTTGGCAGGGGCCGCGTCTTGGATTCCTCGATCGCACTCAGAACGTTTTCTACCGACGACTCACCCATGCGATCCAAGCCAACCAGGTCTTCTCTGCGCTCCTTTAGTCGATAGATCGAGGCGAGATCGGTCAGGTAGCCGAGGTCGAGGAATCGGTCGATTTGCTTCTCGCCCAAGCCCTCGATGTCCATCATCTTCCGACCCACAAAGTGCTTGAATGCCGAGCTCAATTGGGCGGGACAACCCTTCGAGTTCGGACACTTCAGAAAGACCAATCCCTCAAGTCGAACCAACGGAGTCTCGCACGCGGGACAAACGGTCGGCGGCATGGCGCGAACCGCATCTGGCGAACGTTTCTCGAGCACCGGCCCAACAACCTCGGGAATCACATCGCCCGCTCGTTGAACGATAACGGTGTCGCCCTCGCGCACATCTTTGCGTTCAACATCGTCGAAATTGTGCAGAGTAGCCCGGCTCACGGTGACTCCGCCAACATACACCGGCTCAAGGTCGGCAACCGGCGTGACATTCCCGGTTCGACCAACCTGAACAAAAATCCGATTAAGCTTGGTAAATGCTTGCTCAGCTGGGAATTTGTACGCGATCGCCCAACGCGGTCCCCGTGCGGTGTTACCCAACTGCTCTTGCAGGTCTTTGCTATTGACCTTGATCACGACGCCATCGATGCCAAAAGGCAGACTCGGACGGGCACTGCCCACCCATTGGATGAACTCTATAATGCCGTCGATCCCCTTGGAAACCTTGTATTCGGACCGGATGGCGAACCCTAACTCCTGAAGGTATTTCAATGCGGCGGATTGAAGCTCAACCAACTCGTTCGGAGGCAAACCAAGTTCGACCGCCCCAACGCCGTAAGCGAAGAAGTTAAGTTTCCTTTCCGAGGTCTGCCTGCTGTCGAGTTGGCGCAATCCTCCGGCCGCCGCATTACGCGGGTTGGCGAACACCTGCTCTCCACGTTCGCTCTTCTCCGCGTTCAATTCATCGAAAACGGATTTGAGCATGACGACTTCGCCGCGAACCTCGATCCGGCCAAGCAGAGTTTCGCGAAGGCGAAGTGGAATACCTCGAATGGTCTTGGCATTGGGCAAAACGTTCTCACCCGTAGTGCCATCTCCTCGGGTGGCAGCAATGGTGAGTAGACCGTCTTCGTATGTCAACGACATCGACGCACCGTCAAACTTGAGTTCGGCGAAGTACTCGATGGGTCCCTCGGTGCCGAGGTACCGGCGAACTCTGTCGTCGAACTGACGCACCTCATCCTCGCCAAATGCATTGTCCAGCGACAACATCGGCACGAGATGGCGATGCGGTGTGAATCCCGTGACCGGCAAGGTACCCACCCGCTGAGTCGGACTGTCTGGAGTTCTCAGTTCAGGATTCGCCGTCTCGATATCGACCAGTTCGCGGAACAGCCGGTCGTACTCCGAGTCCGACATATCCGGCGCATCGAGCACGTAATACCGGTAATTGGCTTGTTCCAGAGTCGAGCGTAATTCGGCTGCGCGGGCCGCGGAATCCATCGACCTAGATTACTCGCTAGTCGCGGTGAGCGAGTGCGAAAACCTTCGACTGAAGGAAGATCGGAGCTTTGAATCGAACAGCGAGCGCGATCGCGTCCGACGGGCGCGAATCCAGGATCAACTCGTCCTCACCTTGTCGAAGGTGAATCTTGGCGTAATAGATGTCCCGCCAGAGATCGTCGATAACGACCTTCTCCATCACCGCGCCGAGCTTCTCAATCGCTGCCTTCAAAAGATCGTGCGTCATCGGGCGATCGGGAGTTTCTTGCTCGAGTGGATCCAGAATCGCCTTGGCCTCTGGGAAGCCAATACTGATCGGGAGCCGCTTTTCACCGTCGGTTAGGAAGATGAAGCGATGGGGATGCCGGTCGACATCCATCTCATAAATGCCTTCGATTTCAACCTCGACCTGTTCGACATCGTCAAAGTCGATGTCGGAAAATTCCTCATCGGGAAAAAACGACGGCGGCTGCTCCAGCCGGTCATCCATCGGTCCTTCAAATTCTTCAGGCATTGGTATCCCTTTGTATACTCCCTATTTTATGCTCTTTTCGCGGCAAGTGTGACGCTTAAATTGAAAACGAGTCTTTCGATGGTATCGATCCCACTGAACGAAGTTCCCAGACCTTTCAGAGCTGAATCTGCTCGAGAAAGCTCATCCATCGCCTCGATTACCTGTTCTAACGTCAAGTTTTGGGCGGCGCGCATGATCGCACCTTGAACGAATGGACGCTCTCCACCGAGGTTTGGTTTCGCGGGAAACAGAGCCTTCACTTTCTCCGGCAGATTATCCGGGCGACAATTATTCTCAACGCAAATCCGGCCTTGGTAAAGCAACCTCAATTGCCGCGAAACGAGCGGAAAAAGCTGCTGGAACGCAATGTCTTCCACTTTCGACTTATTGCCCATGATGATCTGCAATTGGCGAAGCGACTCTTGGATGTTGCCACTCGTCAAGGCATCGATCATCTTCCACACATTCCAGTCTCGCGAAGCGACGACAACGGTCCGCACCGTGTGGTCACTCACCGTGTCTTCGTCCGAGTAAAGCACAACCTTCTCGAGTTCCTCGAGAGCATACGAATAGCTCCCGCCGGTCATCTCGACGAAGAGGTCCATCGTGCGGGGCATGACCTTCTTCCCGCGCTTGCCAAACTCGGCTCGAAGCATTTCTGAAATCTGCTTGGGATCGGCTTCGAACTTGGCTACCAATCCGCCGCTTGTGGTCACGACCTTTTCCAAGCCAGCTTTTTTCCCGCCAGATCGAGATTCGTCGCCCGAGTCAGGAAGCATCACAAAGATCAGCAATGCAGTCTCAGGCAAGGCTTGCAGCGAGGACAAAGAGACATCTTCAGGCTTAACCTTTTGCGCATTTCGGATGACTGCCACGCGGCGATCGGCAAGGAACGGATAGGTGCCGACCGAAGCGAGCCAGTCATTTGGGTACGAACTATCCCCGGAAAACTCCTCAAGATCATAGTCGTCTTTTTGCAATCCCGCCTGCGAAATGAGGTCGTCGAGGCCATGACGCACCAATGCAGGTTCCGAACCCGTAAGCAGGATCACCCGATGTTGGAGCGCTTTAGCGACGTTGAAACTCATGGCTAGGCCGACGGAACGGCGGGGCCAGGCTTGCGTTTACCTGCAGCCTTTTGTTGCGCGTTTAGTCGGTCCCTAAAGTGTTGCACGGTCGAGCGCATAGAGGCAACTTGCTCGGTCGTAATATCTTCCCGACCAAACATGACGTTTGTAAAGTCGACGCCAACCTGGTCCGCATCCGGCTGCAAAGCACCAAGATCAGGTCCAACCCGCCGCAAGTATTCCGCCGTCGTCTCGCTCAGCAACCGGCGGTGTCCGGTGACCTTCCAAATCGCCCCGATGAACTTGAGGTACTCGACATCGAGTTCGTTTCGAATGACATTCGCCGACTTCGGAATCGTTCTCAGTCGAAGGAACAAGACGACCCCTACGACAAGAGCTGCGACAATGAGAACATCGAGGACAATTCCGAGTGCTCGCAGGATCGCCATGGTGTCCGCCGGCTTGTTATCGTGGCGCCCACCACCCGGCACAACCTCGGCTCCTTCTGTCGCGTCGAAGACGACCCATCCAGCTTTATCGAAGTAAAGCTCGGCCCAGGCATGACGATCACTTTCCAAGAGTATTTGTGTTTGCTGGTTCGTTCGATTCTTTGGATCGGGAAGATAGCCAACCGCGTAGCGAGCAGGAATCCTGAGAATCCTGGCCATGCGCACCATCGACGTCGCGAACACGTCGCAATATCCTTCGTGCCGTTCAAACAGCGCGTACTCGGCCGCGTCTTTGCCGTCTGGAGTCGAGTCAACCTTCGTGTTGTACTTTATCCGCCGCGCGATCTCCTCTTTGATCGCCATCGCTTTGTTGTAGTCACCCTCCACGCCCTTGGTGACCTGCATCGTCAGTTCCTTTATCGGACCCGTTGCTTCAACTGAATCGAGGTAGGCATTCAAAACGGAGTCGATCTTTGCGGGAACGGTGGAAGTCGTCGTCAGCGTGGGCACCTTGTCGTAGCTGAGGGAACCCTCGTAGCGATCTGCGCTCATCAGCACGAGGTTCGGCGCGCGGGAATCGACCGGTCGGCCACAAGAGAAGTTCGGATTGTTACCGGCCTGCAGAACCTCGCGGGTTAAGACAAGAGCCTTGATTGGCTTCGAGACTTGGTTGCGATACTCGTCGGGGTACTGCCCCGGAAGCTTGTTCGGGTAGCGGAATTGGTCGAACTGTTCATCGGTCTCATCGCCAATACGTTCTCCCGTCATGCGGTCGATGATCGCC
>CAMFIS010000031.1 GCA_945952345.1 uncultured Fimbriimonas sp. | reverse complement strand
CTTCACGGTAATGGTTCCTCGGGTCGGATTCTTCAGTCCACTAAGGAGGTACAGGAGCGAACTCTTGCCCGAGCCACTCGGACCAAGAATGCCGACGAATTCTCCATCGACGAGATCAAAATCCACCTCCCGGCACGCGAAGACTTCGCGGCCATGGTCATGGTAAATCAGAGAGACACCTTTCGCTTGAATCATACGATCCTCCTCTCGACCACGGCGACGGGGTCGAACTTTCGGAACCGCAGCCAAATGGTGCCGAGCGCGACCAACAAAATTGCGATCGGTACGGGAACCGTGTACGACATCGCCATGGGATCGGCAAGGTCGAGGGCGAACGCGTGGGGATCCATGAGCGACGACTTGAGAGTGACGAGGACGATTCGCGAAACGACCAATCCGATGAGCCAACCGCCAATAATCACGATGACCGACTCGGTCAAGACGCGGCGAAAGAGCTGCCGCTTGGTTAGGCCAATTGCCTGTAGCAAACCAAACTCCACCAGTCGCTGCAGTTGGTAGATGTTCATCAGCATGCCCATCATGATCGAGATCACGAGCACCAATATGCCGATGACTGCATCGATAAGCTTATACAAAACCTCGAACATTTCCATGCTTTGCTTTTCGATTTCCTCATAGGTAAGCAGCAGGGCAAAGTCGCCTTTCATCTTCTTCTTTGCCCACGCTCCGTACTTGGCTTGGTCCCTCAGGTCTTTGGTGCAGATGAGTGCTATGTCGATCGGGATGGGTTGGGTGTCGGCGAAATATTTCTTGTTCGAAAGCATCAGCCAGCGGTCGCACTTGATAATGCCGACAAGCTTGACGGGAAACCGCGAGAAGTTGTCCGAATCGTCCGGTTTCAGAACGGGGTCTCCCAGCTTAAGGTGGAGGTTCCGAGCGACCGGCTCGGAAACCATGATCTCAGGTTTCCCGTCGATAGGGCGTCGCCCTTCGATTCCGGTGGCTCCCTGCCGAGCCAGGTAGTACGTCATGTCGTCCTGGCTCAAACCAAGAACA
This sequence comes from uncultured Fimbriimonas sp., assembly GCA_945952345.1. Classification (GTDB taxonomy): domain Bacteria; phylum Armatimonadota; class Fimbriimonadia; order Fimbriimonadales; family Fimbriimonadaceae; genus Fimbriimonas. The sequence goes on along the minus strand of CAMFIS010000031.1, from coordinate 23,892 downwards.
AAAAAGGGCCATTTGCCCACAATGCTCTTCACCTGTGCATTGCTGCCGCGGGCGAGCATCACCCGCTCGATCGGCACTGGCGCACCGGTCGTCGCTTTCTTCACCAATTTGGTTGTAAGACTGGGATCAAGGCGGGGAGATACCACCAGAAACCGGTCTGTATACCGGTAGATCGTCCGGATGCTCAGTGGAATCGAATTAATGAGTGCGATGATGCTCTGCACGAGCATGACTGCCAGAGAGATAACAGCAACGAGAGGGATGGTTTTGCCTGCGTTACGCCTCAGGAACATGGTGGGCGACAACGGTCGAGACAATCGGGCCATCTTCTTCATGCTACTACGTACTTAACAGGGGATATTGATGCACAGGTTCCGACGTGGGTTTACGTTGGTCGAGCTACTGATCGTCATCATTGTGACGTCGATCGTGGCAACCATTGCTATCCTCAAAACCTCGGATGGCTGGCGGAAGGGGAGCGAGTCTCAATTAAGAGAAGACCTTCACGCCTACCGCGTCGCCGTGGAAAGGTTTCGGGCCGACACAGGATATTACCCAGCCACTTTGTCCGATCTTAGGAAGTCACGAACTCCCTCATCGGCGCTCGACGACAGGGGCCACTCGGTCAGCTTAAGACCAAAATCATTCCAGGGGCCATACCTGTCCAAGCCGAAATCCCCTCCCGCATTTCCTGCGTACAGATTGGTTGGGCTAACCTACGATACGGAAACCCCAACCGTTGGTCGGGTTTACTACGAATCTTCCCTTAAGGACTCCAGGGGAGTCAGATTTCGAAACTACTGACGACCTAATCTTGCCAAACCTTGGATGTCTTATCGACATCGAGAACGATCTTGTCGAGCACGCGCTTGAAGACACTCGCAGAAACGGCTCGATTGTCCACTGCTTCCGCCGCCATCAAATTGCCCTTGGCGGTGATGTAGAAGAAAGTAGGTTGGATATTGAAATTTTCCTTCAGCAACTCTTCATGTTTCTTGGTCGAGGAATTCATTCCAAGGTTAACCGTGAACCAAATATAGTTTCCGCTTGGGCTCAGCTCGGCGGCCACGGGAATATTTAGGTTGGCCGACTTCAAGGGAATCTCATACTTCTCTTTGCCTTCCTCGGCATTAAGCGTCTTGAGTTCATATCCCATCCCCGAGAGCATATTCTTGAGCGTCGCTGCGGTGAGCTTATCGCCATCCTGCTTTGCGGGAGCAAGTGTCATCCCTACCGAAACGCCGGCGGCGACCGCCACCACATACTGAAAAATTCGCATACCTTAAGGACGATTATGACCCCGAGGTCGAAACTCTTATTTCGTGTACCGAAGAAAAACTTCGTCTCCAACAACGTATGAACTTGCCAAATTGTAAGTTTGGACAAGCTCCCGAGGCAAAGGTTTGCCGTCGGCGTAGGTAGGAGTTTCCGCTCCCAGCTTTATCTTGGGTGCCATGGTCAGGAAGAGCTCGTCCACGAGGCCCAGGGTAAGGATTTGTGCGTTGATCTCGCTTCCACCCAAGACATTGAGGACTTCGATCCCGAGAGCTTTGATTTGCGCAAAAGCTTTGGGCCAATCGAGGTGATCCACTCCCGCTCGGATAATCGTGACGCCGGGCCGATCTTCGATTCCGGAGCCTTCCGTAGTGATGACCACCGGCTTTCCGAGCGTCATAAACTGACTCTCCCAAGGGATGTTTCCGGAACCTGTGACGACGATGCGCCAGTCCGTTTTCGGATTCCAATTGCTGCCGGTGGCGCGCAAGCTATTGGCTCCCGAAAGAATTGCATCGGCCTTGCTTTCCAGGCGATGCATCAGGAAGTGGTCGACCTTGCTGCCAAGATCACCAACCGGTTCCCCACGCTCACCTGTGATGATCTTGCCGTCGATGGTCGTCACCATGTTGACGAACACGTAGGGGCGGTCCGAATGGGGGTTTGTGTACTGGAGATCGGAGTAAATGGCGGTGTCGGCTGGGAGTTGCGCGATCGCGGCCACGGCACGACGGATGACGTTATAAGGCTGCTCGGCAAGTCGCTGCCCGCCAATGGTGATGGTGGGCAAATTGTAAACTCCGACGGCATGCGCGGGCTCGTCGAACGGGGTGACCAAGGATGCAAACCGAAGGTTCTCCATGGCGTCGCGAAGAGCTTCTCGGTTTTGGATTAATCCTTCGGCCATTTCCATGAGCACGTCCAGATTGTTGATGTCCCGGCCATCGTTCCAAAAGGCATCGTAGATCCTTTCGATCATCGCTTCTTCGACCCCCTCGGTACGGGCGTACAGGGCAGCTTGGTGCGCGTAAAAGGTTCGGACGTGGGGAGGCTTTGGCGCGAGCGGCAAGAGCAGACCGTCGGCGGCAAGGATCAGTTGGAAACGGCTCGGTGTCCGCGGCTTGTCGGCTGGGTCCGACTTCGGCGCCAACGGTTCGAAGTCCATCGTGGCCGGTGTTTGCTCAAACGGCAACCATTCGATTTCAACGTCGAACTCCTTTCTCAGTCGACGAATCTGCTGGAGTCCAACCCAACACCAGGCGCAGGTAAAGTCGTGAGCTACCGAAATAGGTATCGCCATCGGACCTCTTCCTACGAGGCGAGCGAGGCAACGGTTTGCCGCGTTCGGGTGGACTCATAGGCCCGAAGGCTAACGTACACGGCCGCCAAGCCATGCTCGAGCGTCACAGGGACGGGATTCCCGTCCAGGCAACTGTCCACAAATGCGCCCATAAGCGCGCCATCAAGATCGCTGCCGAATCCTTGGACCACGTGATTCTTGCCCTCGTTCCGAAAGTGATCCAAGCCCTGACCAAACATATCGAGGTTGATCACGCCATTTTCGCCGACGATCTTCATCGTGACGTCGCCCCAAGTCTTGTAGCCCGCCGGCCTGGACCACGAGCTGTCGAGTGTGGCAAACACACCGCCGGGGTATTCCAGCGAAACCATCGCCGTGTCATCCCACTTTTGGCCGTACATGTTGTTGCCGATCTGGGCATACACGGATTCCGGTTCACTTCCCAAGAGATCGCGCAGCAGGTCGGCGACATGAACGACATGGTCGATCATCGCGCCGCCACCACTAAGGCTTGGCTCGGTAAACCACATGCCAGGGCAGGTTCCCCGGTTCGTTGCATTGATCGCCCTTATCGCGCCAATTTCTCCGCTCGCAAGTCGAGTCTTCAAAGCCGTCCAGGCAGGCGAGAACCGGCACGGAAATGCGGTCATAAAGACGATTCCGTTCGACTGAACAGCCTGACGCACGGGCTCAAAATCTTCCATTCGAGCGACGACAGGCTTCTCACAAATAATTGCCTTCTTTGCGTTGGCGCAGGTGACAATGTGCTCCAAGTGCTTGTTGTTCTCACTCGAAATCGCGACGGCATCGCAATGCTCAAGAAGGTCGTGAAGCTTTCGATAGAAGGTTAAACCCCTTGCGTCGGCGAACTTCTGACCACGAGCCGCATCGTCATCCCACACACCCACAACCGACGTACGTGGATTGTGAGAAAACTGGTGGGCGTAGCTACCCGTGTGGACGTGGGCGGCGCTGACAAGACCAACGCGGAGTTTCATCCTTCGATGTTACTCAGTTGAACCCGTCGTCCGCCGACGGCAAACTCGATCTTCACGCGTTTCTCGGCCGCGAGGTCCATTCCTTCCAGCAGAGCTTTGGGCCATTCGACCAGGCAAAGGTGGGTGTCGAGATAGTCTTCGATCCCAGTTCCTCGGGCGGATGTGAGGCGGTAGAAGTCGGCATGCAAAACCGGAGGTTCGGTTTCGTAGATGGAGAAGAGATTGAAGGTGGGGGATCGCACGGCTTCTGTCCAACCCAATCCCTCCAAGATTCCACGGATGAGCGTTGTCTTCCCCGTCCCCAGATCGCCATCGAAGACAACAAGGTCACCAGCATGAAGCGATCGAGCCAGGCGTTTGCCCAGCTCGATCATCGCTTCTGCAGATTCGACGAAGGATTCTGTCATTCAGCCGCAGCAGTTTGCTGGTCGGAGGCGAGGACCTTATCGTATAGGAGGCCGGCAACCACCGCGCCGAGGATGGGTCCGACGAAATAGATGCCCGCGTCAGCCAGCATCTTCGGATTCACCAGGGCTGGTCCCAGCCAGCGTGCAGGGTTCATGGCGCCACCCGTCATTGGACCAATCGCGAGGATATCGAGGGTGATGGCAAAGCCAATGAAGAGTCCACCCATCTTAGGGGCCCGTTTGTCGACTGCCGTACCAAAGATCACCAGCGCGAAGAAGAACGTAGCGACGGCTTCCAGCATGATCGCGTTGAGAGCAGTTGTCTCTGGCGCTGGAGCAGGAGTTCCGATGGCAATGTCGGTTTTGCCGATTCCACAAGCCATCAGCATGTATGCCGCGGCAAGTCCACCCAAGAGCTGAGCGACGATGTAGGCAAGGCCATTGCCCATGGAGATCTTTCGAGTCGCCATCATTGCGAAGGTCACTGCCGGGTTGATGTGACCGCCGCTTATCGCCGCAAATGCGGAAACGAGAACGGCAATCACCAAGCCATGACAAAGGGCTGGAATCACGAGTCCATGCTGGCCCGCATTGACACAAGATAGAATGCCGAAGAAACATAAGGCAAAAGGACCCAAGAACTCGGCAATGAGCGCTTTAATGTTCATCACCATAAGGACGGCTCGAACCTGCATAAAGGCCTAGAAATGCCGAAAATAAGAATTGACAAAGAATCCTGGCAACTTTTCTAGGAATTTGAAGTCGAAAATCTTAGTTTGACAATGGGCCAAAGAGATCGCGTATAATCTCGGCTGGCAAGATTGCCACTAAGGAGCGAAAGAACAACGATGTTTCGAAGACTCTACTGGGTGAGTGAACAGGTCTTTACCGACGGCACCTCATCCGTAAACGGCGTTTACACTTCTATTCCCGATCTCGTCCACTACGGACTGCGATTTCCCGACCAAGGCAAACTTCGCCTCACGCTGACCAAGCTGGATTCAAATCAAGAACCGCTCGGCTGCTGGCTCTCCCCCAATTTCGATGGACTGGAGTCGGCAATGTCGCCCTATCTCAAGACGGAAGAGTTTAGCGTCGATCAAGTCAAGCACCTTGTCACGAGCCTTCTTGGTTCGAACGTCGCCGCTTAAGATTTGAACTAAAATGGCCCCTCTCGATGGAGAGGGGCCATTTGCATGTTGGCTTACTGATTGTTAGCCGCAGGCGCACTGGTCGAATTTGGCTTACTGGCCGAACTCGTCGCGCTGTTCATATCGGATTCCTTAAGCTGTTTGGATTGCTGTTCGAATCTTTCTTTCATGCCAGGCTTAAGAACTTCGACCTTGGCCTGCTTTCGAAGGACCAGCAATTTCTTGTCGAGGTCTTGGGCTGCAGAACCCTTCTTGTCGGCAAGTTCGCGCTTGACGGCGGTTTTCATCCAATCTTTAATTTGGACCTTGCTGGCTGGAGTGTCTTTCTCGACATGGAATCGAATCGCGCTTCAACCTTCGGTAATCCAATCGCTCGATTGACCTTCCTTCAGCTTGTCGACAATCTTCTGGAGAGTCGGATTGAACTTGTTGTACTCGCGTTGCGCAAACATTGGATTGGCAACTGCGGAGTAGCGCTTGGATACGACTGTAAAGGTCTGTCCCGAGCGAAGATCTGAATCAACCTTGTCTTTATCCGCTGGATTTTTGAGAACGATCCATGATAAATCGACCGTTCGAGGCGTTTCGAAGCGCTGGGGATTCTCCTTAATATATGCATCCACCTGAGCGTCGGTGATCGTGACGCCCTTGCTGAGCAAGTTGTGGCGGCAGAGTCCAACCATTAAGTCATTCTTGATGTCGGAAAGCGTAAATCCTTGGTCGGTTAAGGCTCGTACAAAATCGGCCCGGATCGACGTCTGGAATTGAAGTTCGTTGTTCACGTCGTTTTCCGTAGGCAAAACATTCTCTTGCTTGGCCATTTGAATAAGAAGCTTTTGACCAACGAGATCGTTCAGCGCCTGGAAACCGAGGGGTGCCGCTACCGGAGCGGTAGCCGGACCCTGGCTGGTTTGGACCATGACCTGCATCTTATGTTCGAGATACGTAATGTAGTCATCTTTACTGATGCGGTCTCCATTAACCGTCGCGATGAGGTCGCCACCACCGCCGCCGCTGCTGCCACCTTTACTGCAGCCAGAAAGAACGAGTGCAAGACTAGATACCAATAATGCCGATTGTAAAAGCTTGTGCATAAATGCGGGTTACTCTCCTAGTAAAAATACCTATACGAATGGTACCCGTACGGGCTCTTCGAGGCATTCCTTCAGATACAACAACAAGGTTGCAGGATTCGTGCCAACTCGGGACGTTCGCCGCTCTTGGAGCAAGTTCGAGCGAACCTTAACACTTAGTCGCTGTTATGCGGACAAATCGAGATGCCCCTCGCCGTCGACGATTTCGAGCGGGAGCTTCTGCTGTTCGACAACAGGCTCGTCGTCGGACTCGTGGAGTTCAAGCGCGTCTTCCTTCGCGGCCTGATGTTCTTGATGATGACGCTTGGGATTGCGATCTTTGGCGGCGTTTACGCGACTTCCATAGCTTCCAAAGGAAGCTCCATAGCTGGCATGGACTCGTTCGACTTCGCCCACGTCATCACCGAATCTGTATCCCGCCTTCTTGTCTCATGAAGTTTCGCAGGCGATTCATCGCTTGGGTGTGGAGCTGGTAAACCCGGCTCTCGCTGACACTGAGTACTCGGCCAATTTCTTTGAAGGTAAGACCTTCGAAGTAGTAAAGCGCAATAACCAGTCTCTCCCGCTCGGGAAGATGATCCACGCCAGAAGTAAGAATGCGTCGGATCTCTTTCCCTTCGACTTCACCGGAAGTGTTGCTGTCGTCGTCGGCCAAAAGCTCCAGGAATGAGACGTGCTCTTCGCCATCGCTGGTTCCCAAAATGTCGTCGAGGCTGTAGATGTTGGTGCGACCCATGCGAACCATGAGTTCGCTGACTTCTTCCTTGCTCACTTCCATCGTTTCGGCGATTTCGTGATCGGTGGCGGGTCGGCCAAGTTGGGTTTCGAGGGACATCATGGTCCGGTCGAGAGCCTTAAGCTTTTCTCGAATCGACCGGGGCACCCAGTCCTCATCACGAAGCATTTCTAGAATCGCTCCTCGAATAAGGGCGATGGCATACGTCTCAAACTTTACGTCGCGAGTCGGATCAAATTGATCAACTGACTTGATGAGTCCGATGACGCCGGCGCCAACCAGATCCTCGCGATCCAATCCACCCGGTAAGCTCGTCACAAGGCGACCAGCTGTAATCTTTACAAGATAGGAAAAGTGGTTGATGATTTCGGCGCGGGCATCCGGATCCTTAAAGACTTTGTAATCTTTCCACGCCTTTTGAAGTTGTTCTGCGCTTAGCGGCATTTCGTTCTTTCCTATTGATGTCCTACGCAGCTTCCGCTTTCTCTCCGTCGGCGGATGTCTTCGCAGCTTCAGGCCTTACCACTTGTAAATGTACCGGATTCGATGCCATTGCTTGCCACAAAGCACCGACACACCAGCCCACTATCACCGCGATAATTCCTCTTTCTAGACACGTCACTGGCTCGACGTTTCCGAAGATTCCTGCTGCGAGTGCCACTAACCCGGCGACACATCCAATAAGCTTCGGCATTCAAACCAACCTCGTGAGCCTACTCGCTCACTGTAATAATGACCAGGTTTCCACATTATCATTAGGGCAATCCTGGCACTTTTGTCAGGTTTTTCGCATAAAAAGCTAAAGTTCCCCTCCAACTCCTCGCTTGGAGAAGTTGAAAAGGAACTTTAGAGTTGGTTTCGAGCAGAGAAATCTCAGTTACCCAGTTCGACATGGACATTCACGTTGTCGTAGTCGATCGTGTCCGAGGCTTCGATAGTTTCGGTCTTGTTCTCTATGAACCCCACCAGCATTTGAAACGGTTTGCATCCCTGGTCGAAATTCGGGTGCCCGGGTTTTGGCTGTTTCTTGGGAATGGACAAAAAGGGATCGATTGGGATCACTTGCTGAAAATCGCGATCGCGGAATGTCCGGGAGACCGTTTGCCACTTTTGATCGTTCGTGCCGTGAGGTTTGATCCGACCGACGTATTCTTTGCCATCTTGCATGAGCACCAGAATCGCTTCGCGTTCCTTCGTGTAGACCCGAACATCCGTCGTAAACTTGATCGACTTGACCTTTTGCCCCGAAGTCGGCTCGACCGACCAAAGGTCCCCCATTCCGCCGAACAGGTTGACTTTGCCTTTGGTCCAAGAGCCTTTGATCGACCAAAAGCTGTCAGGATTTCCTTTTGCTTTTGGACCAGACCAAGCGTTGTACTTCAGGTTATTTGGATTTGCGCTGCCATCTCCTGCAAGCAACTGATAGTAAGTTGGTTCATCGCAGGTTGTTGAAAAGTCGAGGCTAGTCGGCGCGTGGGCAGCCGCCATTGATACGAGAATTGCGAGCATCTTGGTTTCCTTAATCCACCGTCTTGTAGTTGACCTTGATCTTGATATTATCGTAGTCGATGGAGTCGTTGCCAGCCAAAGCATTCTTGTCGATTTGGAAGAAGCCAACTAAGAAGCTGCAGTAACCGCCACCTTTCTTGAAATTCGGATGTCCTGACTTGTAGATAGCGAGGTTTGGTCCGCTGGAGGAGTAAAGACTCTCAAATCCAAGGTCTCGAAAGTCGTTCGCTTTGAATTTTGCTGTAACAGTCTGCCAATCGGTGCTGTTCTTGTCTTTTGGCTTAATGTAGGCAACGTACCCGTGATCACCTTGCTGGAGGCTAAGGGCAGCTTGCCGACTGGGATTGTGAATTCGAATGTCGGTCGTGAACTCGATCGAGTCGATAACTTTGTCTTGCTGAGGATCGAAGGCCCAAGCCTGCTGGCCCATCGCGCCGTGTAGGCCCACCCTGCCTTTGTCCCAGCTGCCCTTCATGCTGTAGAAGCTGCCGGGGTTACCTTTCGCCTTGTCACCCGACCAAGCGGCATATTTTACGGAGTACTTGGCATCCCAACTTTCTGGTTGGCCGAAGTAAAAGTAATTGGGTTCGTCGCACGTAGTACCAAATTCAACGGCGCTTACGTTGTTTACCGAACTAGAAATAACGAGAGAAGCGAGTAGAAATCCCATCAGTTTTTCCCCTTAATCCCCGTGACGACTGGGCCAAGGCTATGTTCCCACTAAATGATAATTTCGTCAAGATTCTAACGGCGACTTCTCCAACCATCGTATTTCTCGCCTTACGACAAGCAGCGGCACAATTCCGACAACCCCAAACGAACAGTCGATGAGCCGCCAAGGAAGTGGAATACCCCGGATTGGCCCAGCAACCAGCGCAAGAATGGGAACCGCCCCGCAGGCGATGATTCCCCACTCGATAATCCATTTGTTTCGGACAGGATCTTTGATCGGGCCAATGAAGGCAGTCGCAATCACGAGGTGGCCGAAGGCAAGCCAATCCGTCCCGTAGGCGATAAAGGGATACTTCGCGTCATTCGTCTCCAAGGCTTCGAGCACGCGTCGAAACCACGTGGCGGTTCCAGAGTCACCTTGACCGAACCACTGAACTAAGAGCTTTAATTCGGCCGTTAGCGGGAAAGCCGTAATCCCCGAGAGCGCGAGTCCGACCATGAATCCGATCAAGAGAATACGTACTCGCTGAATTCGGCTCAATCGGCCCACTGCTCAATTATAGCTTTGCAGTATTTCCGGGCAGTCAAAGCTGCCCGGATGGCAAGTTCAGCCTCGAGCCGATCGGCGTCGACGAACAGCTAAACCAGCTATGCCTGAAAGAATGGCGAGCGATGAGACCGGTTCAGGCACGGTATTTACGTGAATCAAGTAATTGTCGTACTGCATCTTCGCACTTCCTGGTGCTGACGAAGTGGCGCTGAACATGTCTGATCCCATATACGGACTGATTCCTGGTCCGCTCGCGCCAAAATTTGGATGCGAGTTGAAGTCATGCTGGCCAATTCCCCAGCCATTTCCACCCGGAATCTCGTAGAAATCTGACGCAGTGAGATGCTTAGAAACCGTAAGCCAAGTATTCGTTGCTCCTGAGTTTGTCGCCAAATCAGCGGCATAAATGTGGTTGCCTTGCGTGATGAGAATTTGGGGTGCAAGATTTGCTCCTCCCGCATTCTTTCGATAGTCGGTTGTTACGTCGATCGAAGAAATGTAGTCGGTAGCCGTTTGGTCGGCGTACCATAGGTCGGCCGCCATGCCACCAATAATCTCGTACTTGCCAGTACTCCAAGTTCCCCGGAATTCGTAGAACCCACCTGGGTTTCCACCGCCAGCCCAAAGAATATCTTGCATCGTGCCATTGTCCGGAGACACCGAGTAATTGAAGAAGAACACAAACGGTTCGTCCCCATAGTTGTTGAAGTCGTAATCGGCTTGGGAAAAGCCAGCCAACGCAAATGTCGAAATGACCAAGTAGGAATGAATCTTCATAGGTTGTATCCCCACGGCTACGACTTTAGGTCCTTTGACCTAGTTCCGCAGAACCTCGTATGAATGCGGTGCATTTCTGTCTGAAGGGCAACAGGAGATTGTCACACGGAGGTTCGACCAATGATTTGGTTTCCCCGTATTCATGCCAGGTGAAGTCCTCAGCAATTGTGGGATTGGGAACAAGGGGACACATGGTAAGGATCAAGCAACGAGGACATTCGTTGATCGAATCGCTATTCGCGATCATGTTTGTTGGTGCAGCGGCATCGATCGCATTCGTTGCGATGCCTGCCAGTTCGGCGAGTAAGTCCAAAGCAAAGTACATGAACTTTGCCGTTAACTTCGCGACTCGGCAAATCGAAGAGATTCAGTACCACCAATTTGCACGTATCACAGCCGACGACCTTTCCGGCGATGGTCTCCTCGATAGCGCCAAAGCTGTCGCAGGCACCGACACATTTTCCTGCAGTGCGACCAAGTTTGGCGCGAACGACACCATCGCATCGAAGCTTCCGGGCGGATCGGCCACGGTCCGAATCGAGAATGTCGATGCGGACACCAAACGGATCACCGTCCACGTTCAGTGGAAAGAGCGGTCGGCAACCCGGAATTACGACCTTGGAACGGTGGTGACCAATTTATGAAGCGCCGCGGCTTCACCTTGATCGAGGCACTGGTAGCAGCGGCAATTTCGGTGATTGCCATAGGTGTCGGTCTGTATATTTATCTCTCACAGTTGGGGGCCTGGGCTCAGGGCCGAGGCGCAATCTACTCCATGTCAGCCAGCCAGGTGGCGGTCAAGAATGTAGCTCGTGAACTCCAAGAAGCAATTTTGGTAACTGTTAGTTCTGACGGCCAAAGCGTGACGTATCAGTTACCAAAGCGCGATGGTACGGGCGATTACGTAGCACCCGCGGTTGCTGATGGAGTCAATCGATCATTCTCTGTCCTGGCAGGGACTTTGACCCAGACGATTGGTGGAAGCTCACGAATCTTAGCGACCAATGTTTTGCTGAAGGATCCGGAAACGAACCAGGCCTTCACTCCATTCACGGGCGATGGCAACGCTCTCACGCGACGAGTTGAAATCAAGTTGGGAACCCAGAAAGACGGGAGCCGAAGTCAGATGGTTTCTCACTGTGCTTCAGAAACCGTGTATTTGCGCAATATTCCAAGGAAAAAGAGCACATGAGGAAGTCACGGCTGAAGCGTGGAAGCGCCTATTTAATCACCATGATGGTGGCTTCGCTCGTGTCCATCGCGGCACTAAGCTATGTCGATTCTTCTACCAAAGAGTTGCGAGATTCTCGTCGCCGTGCACAAGAGTCCGAGATGTCTCATCTGTGCGATGCCGGCGCCCAGCATTGCCTTCTCGGCTTTTGGAAATCCTTTAAGACGAACCAGACATTTGCCAATTTAGACACAACGTGTGCTGGCGCTAACGCAACGAATCCTAAAGGTACCGTTGCCGGAAGTATCACGGGCGTTGGCCAATACACGTCGGCGATCATAAGCTGCGTACAACCCGGAACGGACACGTACACGCGGCAAGTAACGATTCGTTCTCTCGGTTGGATCGACGCGAACGGAAATGGTGTTCTCGACACCAGCGAAGCCGTCAAGGTTGTCGACGTCAAAGTTCAATTTCAGCTCAAGCGGAGTGAGGTTTTCGACTTCGTTAAGTTCACCAATAACTACGGGTACGCAACAGGTTTCACACCTGCATCGCTCATTATCAACGGCGACATCAAGTCGAACGGAAACCATACGATGCTGAGCGGGACTTTCACCAATAATGGCTCTCTTACCGCGACACCCAACAACAAGCTGGCTTCCGATACGGAAGGCGTCATTTCCGGAATACCAGTCAAATGGTCGTCGGCGACTTACACTGGCGCTCAGTCCGGAGGATCTTTGGACAATGAAGCCCGATGGCGGCAAGCGTACGATCCCGCAAAACATGGCGCTCGCAACAGCCTGATGTATCAACAGTGGAAAGACATCATCTTCGATTCTGACGCCAGCGTGGTTGCTGGAGAGATCGATGGAGCCGTGCTCAAGGATCGCTCAGGTTCGCAGGCCTGGACTCTTGAGAGCTTGAAAGAGGAAGTCGTAACGAAGCAGCTCGACTCGATGTCATCTCAAGAAACGGTCATGCCCGATCTTAACGACATCTCCACCTATCAAGCATTGAGCGCAGCTTATGTCGACGACAAACCGACTTTTGGCGACGGTACAGCAAACCCCTTGTACGGTCAGGGCGCCTATGTCGATGTTTGGGATTCTTCGACCAGTAAATACAAGCGGTTGACAACCACCGGAACCATCTCTGGCTCAGCAGTCCTGGTTGGGTCAGCGGCCCACCCAATCAAAATCCATGGACCGGTCACAATTTCGCAGGATGCGATCATCAAAGGCGACATATCGGGCCAAGGCACGATTTACACAGGACGAAATGTTCACGTGGTCGGTTCACTTCGATACACCAACAAGCCCGACTTTCGTGGGTCGACTCCTTCGGTGATCGACAATCAGAATGAGAAAGCGGACGTGCTTGGCTTGGCGGCGCGAGGCAGTGTGATCTTCGGCAATCCGAAAGACTTCGGCAGCACCACGTTGAAATATATGACGCCTCCATTTACGAAGTCCAGACTCGACGAATACGGGACGACGATTCCTGCATTCGATGCTCTGACCGCCGACTATACCGGCACCTTGAAATACAAGAGTGTGCTGGGCGACGCGGCCCTGGATGCCATCGCAGAAGATGTGAACCAGGTCGACGCGATTGTGTACACCAACAACCTCAGTGGTGGCGAGCTTGGAAAAGGCGGCAAAGGTGTGATCTTCAACGGCTGCGTGATCTGCAAAGACAGCGCCCACTCGCACTTCAGCGGGCCTTCTTATCGCAACTACGATCCACGGATCAAGGAACGATCGTCCACGCAGAAGCCGCTCATCGATATTAAATTGCCCCGGAGTCCGGTCCTAGTTTACGGAACGTGGCAAAGCAAGGGAGTGAAATATGCGCTTTAAGATTTTGCTGTTCGTGGGCTTTGTGTCCGTTTCCGCACTCGGCTTTGGCCAGGATATCAATCGCTCCAAAGAGTGGCATATCCAACGGCCCGAGCATTCTCAAAGCCAGGTCGAAAAGGAGATGATGGCGAACGGTACTGTCGCGTCCGTGGGTGTCGACCCGAAGATGCTGGACCAGGACGGAAACCCCACAACGGTTCGATCGGACAAGCAGGCAGGCGTGACAGAAGCTGGGCAAGCTGGGTCTTCGGTAGCCACCTCGCGAGCCACCGACGCTTCGGCCAAGTCTGCATTTTCGATTGCCAGCGAGACAAGTGACGAAAGCTCGGACGCATCGGCGGTTCGGCACCCATTCGTGATCGCCATCGCTTGCCTGTTGGCAGGATTGGGAATTGCCATGCTCTTCCGAAAGTTGACCAACAAGATCAAAGTTCCGGCTTAGAGTCGGGGCAAGTCATCGTCTTCTTCGGGAACGATCCCGGCTTGCAATTCCGCGTCCCGGCGTCGATAGAACGGCTCATACCCCCACGCCAGAAGCAGCAATCCCGGAACACCGAACGCGGCGACCATGATCAGGCTTTGGGCGGTGGTGTGCATGCGGCCATCTCGATAGAGGAAGAAGCCGGCCGTTCCGGTCAGCGCCGTCCCGATCGCAATCAAGATTTGAGAGAAAACTTTCTTACCGGGCGAGATTGGCTCCATCGCTCTTGGGCACCAAAGTTGGCGTTCCTTGCATGGCAACCTGGTTCTGGGCCGCCATCGCTGGAGTCAGTTTAGTCCTCGTTGGCGGAATATTCAACTCGATCGAGGGCGATTCGAGTCGAGAGTTGCCCCGCGACAAAACCCATCGGACCTGGGTTTTCCAACTTCCCTTTGCAATGGGCCGATCGAAAGTCCATTGGTACGCTGCTGGCAGGACCACGCGGTGAAAACTGTTACCGCACGTGTACCACATGTGATATTCAATTGGGCGCCAAACTTTGCCGTCCAAGGCTTCGAGCCAGCCGAAGAGATTGCCATCTGCTGCCGGGAGCCATTCATCGGTTTGCGATGCATTGAACAACCGCACCGCGATTCCAGACTTGGTCGGAGTGAGATCGACGGCCAGGCTCCTTTGCATTCTCGATTTGAAAGTCATCGGGACCGGCATGTTGCTCGACACGCTATGTCCGCCCGGCTCTGTCGGATCCTTCTGCAACGACCCCGCTGGATAGAAGGCCTGGACCATAAAGGCAGTATCGACCTTGCTTTGGTGCGTGGCCAACGTGAGTGCAAGCGGGAGGATCATCACTACTCTAGACGTTCCGTGTTTGGTATGGCTTCATCTCTCGGTCTCAGGCAATTCCCAACCGATCCAGGTGGGCGGTAGATGAAACTCGGTATCTCCGCCCAACGATTGGATGAGGTTGATCTGACCCGAGTGGTATGCCATGTTTCGGTATGCGCCCATCATGAGAACCTTGCCGAGGATTGGGCCGCGAACGCGGTGGATGAACTCTCGATCCATGTCTTCGTCGCTCAGATTTCGTACGGCGTCGGCAAGCACTTTTGCGCTTTCGACGATCTGCCGCTGGGCATCGCCAGGCGAACTAAAATTCGGTTCCGCCGGACGATCGCCATCTTCCCCACGCAGGAGCGAGGCAAAGTAGAAGTTTGCTTGGACGCACTCGGCCGTGACTTCCAAAGCGGTACGCGTGGACTTTCCATCGCCCAAGTCCTTTTTCCAGTTCAGCATATCGGGCTGAGTACTTCCAACGAAGTGGGCCATAGAGTGTCCCATTCGGACGATATGCTCGGCCATGAAATCTTGGGCGGTCATAACCGAATTGTACTGAACTCGGCCCTACTGATCCTGTTTTTTACGCAGGCGTGAGACACCAAATCCGACTAACAAGACGGCTATCAAAATACAAATCGCCATCAATGCGGATGATAACGGTGGCGACTGGTCCGTCGAAGAACTGCTCGAGAAATGGCCGCCTATTCCACACAACAATAGAGCGAACCCTACAAGAATGGCGCATCCGCCGCCGGCCTTTCGGCCAAAAGACTCTGTCGTGTAGGGGTTCTTTTTGCTGGACACTCGACACAATCTACCAGGGCGTAACCAAGGGTCATTCAATCGTATCCAATTTGACAATGAAACTTACCGCATGGGTCGCTGGATTCTCGCTAGCCGGAATGGTATATGCCCAGCTTACGGCCCCAAGTTTGGTGGGTGCTTGGGAAGGCGAGTCCAAGTGCACAGACCTCAAGGCTGCGCCCGGTTGCCACGACGAGCATGTGATCTACCACTTCACGACGGTGAAAGGAAAGCCGATGGGTTTGCACGTTCAGGCCGACCGGCTGACCGATAACAAACTCGTCAACATGGGAGACTTAGACTTCACGTTTGACCCGAAGACTTCGGTGCTGACCAACTTCTACGATAACGGCAGGACTAAGTTCCGCATCGACCTCACTGTGAAAGGCAACTCGATGACAGGTCAGATGACGCTGCTGCCGAGTAAGGCGGTCGTCAGGAAGATCAAGATAAGTCGACGGAATCCCTAAGCGATCAGGCCTGCCGATTCGCCCAGATCAGTCGAAGTGCGTCACCCATCTTGTCCTGCTTGGAGCCGAACATCGACTTCCAGCGGAACTTCTCAAGGTTTCGATCGACGAAGAGGATATTGTAACCCTCGGCAGACTTCTCGCAAGCACGAATTTCGGACACATGAAACCAGCGTCCGTTAATAAAAATCTCATTGTTGTTGGTGTCGATCTGTACACCACCATGCTTAAAGGCGATTGCTCGGGGTTTGCCCTGCCGCCCTTTTTCACTCATATCGACATTCTACGCGGACGGCGATTACTTTCGTTACACTTGGGCCACATATTTAACGCGGCGGCTTGACGTTCATCCACACCCCGAGCCAGATGGGAGAGTAGATGATGATAAAGGCGACGCTACCCACCCATCGAAGACCCTTGCGGTCGGGTCGGCGACCAGGAATTGGCTCGGTGACCATCCATGCACAAACGGCGGCAATCGATGCGCAGCCGTAGTACGCGATTCGCATCGGCTCCGCCATCCAATAAGTGGGCATGAAGAGGAGCGGCGAGAGGAAGAAACCAAGCTCGGCGATGAGGAGGAGGAACGAGATTCGCTTTCTTCCGAGCTGAACGGTGGAGCGAACATCCGATGCCATGAGCAACAGAATCACCACCGACAAACCCTGGCAGAGCAAGGCCTTAGTGAGCGGAATTCCCGCAAAGTTCAGCAAGTCGATCGACTCTTGTGACACTGCTCACTATCTTAGCGTAAGTCCCCTATAATGGACGTGGGGTTTCCATGAAGAAGATTAAGCCAGGGTTCGTGATTTTAGGCGGTGTGCTGCTCGTACTCATTATTGCGGGATTCAAGGCAGCGGAACCGGCGCCACCTTCGTACCCGTTCATCACCCAAGATCATCCCATTGATATGTGGAAGGATGGCAATGATAAGTGGGCTTACTACTCGATGAACGATGGCACCCCAGCCGACTTAGCAAAGAAAGTTCGTGGGGTGCTGACAGCCCAAGGATTTACCGAAGACACGAGCCAAACTCCTTGGTTCGTATTCACCAAAGGCAACAACGAGGTCGTCGTGTGTAACCACAATGAATTCGGAGTTAATCAGGGAATTGGTTCCGGGAAGCTCCTGAAGCCCGCGCCGTATACTGGCTCGCCGATGATGAAATCATGGCCATGCGTCCTGGTTAAGAACGGCCCAGGGACCGAGACTTCTGTGGTGTTCTTTCAGGTGAAGAAACTAATCCACGGTTGGTAGTTCGCTACATCTTTTCAACGCTCATACGGCCGGGCAAAACAGGCCAGTTGCCTTCGATTTTTTCGGCGGTAGCCTCGCTTCCCGCGACCGTCACTTTGGCCAAGATGTACGCGCCTTTCTCGAAGAAGAACGTCTCGCGATCGTCGTCGTAGATCGTGCCGTGCCAGGGTCCTTGACCATAGCACCGGAGTCGATAGGTCTCTTGAAGCGCGAAGTCGGCCACATGCAGCTTAGGCTTGTAAGTGGGTATCGCTGAACCTCCTCGAACGTACATCGGAATCTCGTCGAGCTTAGGTGCGACGACGACGGTTTCGTGGCTGCCCACGTGTTTGCCCGTCTTGTAGTCGTACCAATCTCCCGACGGTAGTCGGACTTTGCGCGTCTTCTCGCCGCTGGCCACGGGGGCGACCAACAGATTGTCTCCCAACATATACTGGTCAGTTTCCAATCCTCCATCCACAAGGCACATTGGTCGGATCGGGGGAATGCCTTTCATGCTGTATTGAGCAAAGGCGGTGTAGAGATAGGGCACCAACGTTTGCCGCAATTCCATCGCCTCGCGAACCGTTTCGAGCACGTCGGGGTAGCTCCATGGCTTCTTGCCGCTATCCCACGCGTTCAGTTGGGCGATGGGGGAAAGCACCGCGGACTGCATACGTCGAACCCACTCTTCCGAGCTATTGGCACTTCGAATTTCTGCGCACCATAGCACTCCCGCCAGCGGGCTGGTGGTGAGGGCCGTGAGGTACTGATGGTGGTCGTACGTGTCGCTGTAGAGGGCAAACGGGAAACGGCTGGCCCCACCATTGGATCCTCGTACAAAACCAAAGGTTCGACGATTTTCTTGGTGGTACATCCGGTCGAGTTCGCGCTGCCACAGCATGCCGTAGATTTGCCGCATCGGCAGTCCATCGAGACCGCTGGGGAACTGGGCATGGTCGGGCCAAAGCCACACATCGAAGCCGTCGACCTCGTCGATCTTGTATCCCGAAACCCCCAACGCGACGTGGTTATCGTGGTGGAATTTGCGGATGATCTCGGCGGCTTTGGGATCGGCGATATCGGGTGCGGCGCCGAGCCAAACGGTATGCGAGCCGAACCTCGGCGTGAGAGCTTGGAAGAGATTTGAACCCGGAGCGACGTAGGGGTTCTCCCACAGGTTCACCCGCACGCCCTGTTTCTTCAGCCCCGCGACGAAGGCTTTAGGATCGGGAAAACGTTCGGGGCTCCATTCCATGGTTCCCGGATAAGAGCGCGACTGCCAGCCGGGTTCAAGGCCGATCACGTCGAGCGGAATCTTCCGTTGCTCGAATCCTCTCACTTCTTCCTTAACTTCGTCGGCGGTCGAGAGCGACTTCATTCGGTGCCAAAATCCGAGCGCCCACAAGGGCGGCATCGCTCCGCCGCCAGAGTACAAGTTGTATCGGCAAAGGGCATCCATCGGCGTTGGTCCGGCAAAGACGAGAACCTCCATGCCCGATGCCTGAACGCTGGCTTCCACTGCGCTGCTATCTGGCTGAGCGTCCCAATTGGGATCGGTATTGCGATCGCGAAACTTGGGAGTCTTGGGATCGTCAAGACGATTGCCAACCCCGACATAGACGTTGACCGGGCGGATGGTGTTGAAGAGCACGGCGTACCCACGGTCGCTGATGTAGAGTGGCGTGGGAACGTGGAGCCGGTCGTGGCCCGCTTCGTAATGGTCGACCTGAAGGTGGAAGATCTGGCCGCGACGATTCGCTCCCGACATCTGCATTCCGAGACCGAATACCTTCTCGGCCGGAGTCAACGGGAGTTGGATACTGGCGTAACTCGACGAGGCCCAGCCGCGGGTGGCTTGAAGTTCAAAGGGGATTTCGCTCGACGGCATCGCCTTGAGCCGATCCGTTTTTGGTTTCGCTTCTGCCGTTTTCGTAAGACTGGTACGGTCGGCCGCTCCAATTTGGCATCGCCATACGCCAGGCGCTACCAAGTCCCAATGGAGTGGCTTGCTGGTCTGGGCGGCGAGAATAGCGGCGGGAAGCATGGCATATCATACAATGCCACGCTCGACGCAGACTACGGCAGCGGATTTCTCGAGCCTTCAAATGGACTGTGTCGGCTTGAATCTACGATGACTCGAACCCTGTCCGTTACCTCCACGACGACATAGCTCGAGCTGCTTGCCTTAAAGCCCGAGGTATTGACGAACAACGTGGAATGATTCGTGGAGGCGCCGCTGCCAGAATCCTTTTCGAATCCCGCCTTTTCGAGAGCCGCAATAATCTTGGCCTCGTCGGAAAGAGGCGCTTCGAATCTTTCTTCTTCGATCCCCAAATTGCGGATGCCCCCGATTGGCTTGAGGTCGACGCCATTGGCTTCGAGTTGCTTTACGATGGACTTGGGACGCGCAACGAAGGCGATCCCGACAACGACGAGAATCGAGAGAACCGCGTAACGGAGTTTAATGGTCAGAGAAGTTTCCCCTCATAAACATCGAAGACTTCGCCAAGTCTCACTTCAATCTTGCCGACGAATCGAACAATAGATTCCGCGGGCTAGCCACATGAGGCCAAGCGCGAGCACGGTGTAAGTCACCGCAAGGAATTTGAATTGTCCAACAACGCATTCGGCCCGGTGTTCGGCAGGATTAGGACCACTGTACATGCACGGCGTCTCTGCGCCAAACAACACAACCGTTAAGAAGAGGCAGCCAACGCCGAGCGCGATAAGCACCCAGGGTTGAAGCCGTACAAGATCACGCCTGAACACATGCATTTGGATGCATTATATGCTCATTTGCTTGGGATCGCGCATGACCTAAGCCGTACTGCAGGCTCTGACGGCAAGGAAGCGCGGAACCTGCTGATGAAGACGCTTGCGTCTTCGGCTAGTTAGATCTTGGGTCGATAAGATTTGCCGGTGACGGCGCCACTCATCGTCTTCGCGGCTTGCTTTTTGCCGCCAACGACTGCGCCCTTTTCGTCGGGACCCTTGGGATCTTTCAGGCTGTCCAGGAGTTTCTTAATGTCGGCTTTACTTTTGCGCTGCATGGGGTCCTCAAGTGCATTGTACCGGCAGATTCGGTTTTTACCAAATTACTCTTGGTTCGAAAAGGTTTTGCGAATTTGCTTTGGCTTCGTAAAGCACAGAACGATGGAAAGTACGAACAGGATTGCGGCGTCGATCATCCCAATTCCTTCGTCCACGGTCAACACGAACCTCGCTCGATAGAACTGCTCGATATTTGGCCCAGTGATGCAAACCATCGGGGCAGAAATGACAAAAACAGCAATCGAGAACGCGAGCAAACCAAATACGGGCCACGCCTTTTTCGTCACCCGGAGAGCGTCTCGAAAGAAGCAAACACCGAGATAGAGGGTGAGAATCCCAACAACGATGACAAAGAGAAGCGAAGTCCAAGCCAGGGCGAGAAAGTGAGCGAAGATTATCGCCACCATATAGAATCCGTAAAACGGAAGGTGGTCGATCGGCTCCGACTGAGACTGCGTCTGCATGCCCTTTACGTAGTTATAACTCAGTTTACGGTCAAATGCTCAGTTGTTTCGTGTCTCGGACGATCGCATGTCGGTTCGGAGTCGCGGTTCGGAAAACAAATCCGAAAGAAACCAGCACAACGCCAAGCGTGCCGTCGAACGCCATTCGCTGGCAAAACCTCAGTTCGCGACCTGGCTTACCGCTCGGTAAATGACTCGCCGAATCCATGATCGCTCGACCAGAGATGATGAGTCCCGCCCACACGAACGCAAGTCCAACGATCTTCATCTTTTCCTATCAGGTTATTCCGCAATTCACCTCATAGCTTGTGGCTGAGCCTGAGGAGGGTTGTCTGCTTTGGAAAATGCTCGTCCACCGGCGTGCCAAAGAGTTCGATCGATTCATCGGTTCGCCACTGATGGGTGCGATTGGGCTTTCTCATTCGAACGATTTCGGGAAACTGCGTGGTTCGATGCACAGTGACATAGCCATGTTTCTCGAAGAAAGTGACCATTCGATCGAGTGGGATTTCGTCGAAGCCGTACTCGAACTCCTGACTAATTGGCTCGAACGTGTTTGGGTTGACCATCGTGGTCCGACTCGAGTTAAGCCGCGGATGGAAGCCTGCGTCCGTAAGCTCGCGACGTAGGGACTTGGGGATCGAGAAGAGATACCCCAGGAAAAGAATGACGCCACACAACGCAAAGGTGGCCAGCCGCCCTTTGTTCATCTCTGCCTTAATGTACGCGATTCGCCGCATAATGGAGGCAGTGAAAGGGCTGAAAATTGCGGGGCTGGTGGTAATTCTCCTGCTGGTTGCGGCGTGGTTTGCACGGCCCGAACCACTGAAATCGAAGATTCTAAGAGCGGGATTTGACTTCTCCAAAATCAAGTTCGACGGGACCAGAGAGCCGATCTATTCCCTTCCCGATCCCAAGGTTGCGCCTTTTGATGTCTTCCTGAAGGGTGAGGGGTTCGCATCGACAGAAGAGACCGGGATCGATCTACACGTCACGCATTACTCCCGCGGGCTTCACCTCTTTGGTTGGACGCTCTTTGGCCAAAAGATTTCCGTTGATCACGCGACGAGCATTTACACGTTCGAACCCGACCTCGAACTCTAGACCTTGAGCTTCGACCAAAAAGGAAGCAGCGCCAGCGTGAGAATCAGCCACTGCGCCGTTCGACTCCCTGCCGTTTCTATGTCGATGCTGGCGCAAGTGACCACCATCGCAATGGCGAAACCGATCCCAATGAGTCGGAGAATGGTGAGGAGGATTCGGTTCCTCATCCACCTTAGGTTGGATCGGAACAGCAAGAACATCGTGACGCCGACGGTCATGGTTACGATGATGAAAGCAACTGGGCTGAGGTACTCGTTGGAGTAGCTGGTGAGCGGATTGCTCTCCTCGACCTCCTTGAGCGACATGCCTCCGTAAATGATTCCACCTGCAGCGTCGAAGGGCCAGCGGAGGACGCGGAAGACGAGTGCGTGCATCGCCTCGCTGGGGATCGCGGTGAGGTACCAGAGCACGGAAAGCAAGATAGCGGTGCCTCTTGCCCAGGACTTTCGCTCCGGATTGGATTGTGGCTCGATGGCTACATTCTAAGTCGCTTTCACGATTTCAGGTTCAAATTCGCGCGAAAACTCCGTTGGTTTTTGTTCCCTCAACGCAGAGCGTGTTGAGGGAACATAGGGGTCTCGGACGAGCCAGACTTCCGGACCGTTGGCGTTACTACCATTATCCTCACTACTGCTGACTACATTGGTGGGGATGGAAAGATTCGAACTCTCTCAGCGGTTAGGCAGCAGGGTTACAGCCTGCCCCAACTCTCCATCGTTGGCGCATCCCCATAGGTATCGCATTACGTGCGATAGGTTATGTACTAACATTTAGATGCGACAGGTCTAGCCAAGGGAAATCGAATCCCTCTCTCTTGGGCCACAGCCAAGCGCAGTAGCCGCTATGCTATGACTAGGCCTCTCGCCTTTTTTCGGTGGTGCTCTACGTATCCATTTCGATTCCAATTGAACCTGAAACACAAAAACGCCCCACTCAGAATCCTGAGCAGGGCGCCTTCCGTTCTTGGTTCGTGACGACTAGATCATCAGAAGGACTCGCTCAGGGAAGACGTAATAATAATGATGATTCAACGCAATTGCGTTGTTCATTTCTCGAACTCCTCCCTTTTGCAAGATTTCCATGTTCTAAATCCTTAGCGGTTATTATGACGCAAATCTTTCCACGATGTTCATTAATGGAGCAAAATCTGGCTTTAAATGCGTAGAGACGGGCCGAAGCCCGCCTCTTATCGGTAGTCAGTTTTATCTGAGCTACAAGTCTTAGACGACTCTGCGGGCCTTCTAGCTATAAAAGTCCCGATTTGGACCTAGCGCCGCTTGGACTTGATCGCCATCAGGCACACGCCGCCGAGGGCAACAATCGAACCGATGGCGAAGCAGATGTCCATATGTCGCTGCTTGGTTTCGTTGCATTGCCGCATCATCTCGTCAGGGCCGCCGCAGTCTCCGAACCCGGACAATCCTCCACAGCAGATGCAGGTGAAGAGTCCGAGGCACAACAACGCGATGCCGCTAGCGATTCTGGCGTTCCTTGTGCTCAAGATTTCATCGACGGGATCGGGGGCGGACATCAGGATTTAAGATCATCGAGTGTTGGAAGCGGCGCGAAAGATCTCCTAATCTCTTGATACTTGGCCTCGCTCATGTTCCCCGGCTTGCCCATGATTCGGCCCGTGTAGTTTCCGTGAATCTTGCCCGACTCGGAATACATCCAATCGCAAATAAACGACGCCTCGACCATAACGGATTGCCCATCTCGAAGTTCAAGAAATGCAGGCGACTGATTGACGATCGCGTAAACCTCGTCACCATCAACCTGAGGACTACTTAGCCAAATCGCTTCGTTCATCTTTTCGCCTTGAAATTTGACTTTAACGAAGAAGTCGGACGGGTCAGCGGCCGAGGCGAGCTTCTTCCAAAAATACGGGAGCGATTCTCGTGCATCTGCAATCGCCTGCAGCATCTCGGGAGCGTTCGATTTGACATGAACGAGCGTGGATGGCATTGCTTCTGAC
>CAMFIS010000030.1 GCA_945952345.1 uncultured Fimbriimonas sp. | reverse complement strand
AACTAGGGCTAAAGGTCCATGCTTCATCTCTCCGGCCGGATACTCCTGGGTCGGGATGTAGGCAATCTCCTTCAATTTGAGGGCGCCTTCCATCGCGACGAAGGCATCGGCTCCCCGGCCCAGAAAGAAGCACAGCGGCATATCTTTGTACTCTTCGGCGATGCCGATCATCTGCTCTTCGAGCTTGATGCACTGCTCGGCCAACTCTGGCATCCGCTCGATCTCTTCGATCCAATCGGCAATTCGGACACCCGGAACCTCTTGCACCTGGGCGATGTAGAGCGCGAGGAGAGCAAACACCATCACTTGGGCGGTGTAAGCCTTAGTACTTGCGACCGAGATTTCGGGTCCAGCCTGGGTGAAGATGGTTCGGTCACACTCGCGCGAGATGGCAGAGCCAACTACATTTACGATGCCGAGAGTTCGGATTCGTCGCTGCTTGCAGAGTCGCAGGGCCGCCAAAGAGTCCAGCGTCTCGCCGCTTTGGCTCACGAAGATCGCGAGCGACTTGGGTGAGAGAACGGGATCGCCGTATCGGAATTCGGACGAGAAGTAAACGTCGGTGGGGAGCCTCAGCGCGCTTTCGAAAAGGTGCTTGCCCATGAGACCGGCGTGGTACGCGGTGCCGCACGCGATGATATTGACGCGGTCGATCTCGGTCCACACGTGGTCGCCGAAGATTCCCTCAAACCTTACTCGACCCTCTTCGATTCGCCCGGTCGTTACCTGACGCATGACCTGCGGCTGCTCGTGGACTTCCTTGAGCATGAAGTGCTCGTATCCACCGCGCTCGGCGGCGGCGACATCCCATTCGATGTGCATCGACTCGATCGGCAATTCCTTTCCGTCGGCAGAGATGAGCCGGATCTCGTCCCGCGTTAAGACCGCAACCACGTTCTCTTCCATGATCACCACCTCGCGGGTGTACGGGAGGAGAGCCGGAATATCGGACGCCAGAAGATTCTCACCTTCGCCGATGCCGAGGACGAGAGGGGAGGAATTTCGGACGCATACGATCTTGTCGGGCTCGGTCACACTCATGATGACGAGCGCGTAGGCGCCTCGGAGCTGCTTGATGGCTCGCCTCACGGCTTCTTCGAGAGGAACTCCATCTTTGTATTCACGGCCAATGATGTGGGCGGCGACTTCGGTGTCGGTCTGAGAGTGAAATTTGTGCGACTGGGCGAGCAGATCCTGCTTCAGTTCGAGGTAGTTCTCGATGATGCCGTTGTGGATAATCGCCACGCGCTCGTAGCGGTCGTAGTGGGGGTGAGCGTTCTCGTCCGTTGGTCCGCCGTGGGTTGCCCAGCGGCTGTGGGCGATGGCGAGTTCTGCTTGCTTGGGCGAATCGAAGAGAGCCTTGCCAAGCTCGGTCAGCTTGCCCGCCTTCTTCGTCACTTTGATGCT
Organism: uncultured Fimbriimonas sp.; assembly: GCA_945952345.1. GTDB lineage: Bacteria > Armatimonadota > Fimbriimonadia > Fimbriimonadales > Fimbriimonadaceae > Fimbriimonas. The sequence continues at coordinate 24,413 of CAMFIS010000030.1, read as the reverse complement.
GTTGCCTTCGAGGTAAGCGATTCCGGCGCTGTCGTAGCCTCGGTATTCCAATCGCTTCAGCTGGTCAAAAACAACGTCGACGGCGTTCTTTGGTCCTACGTACCCGGCAATTCCGCACACCCTGTTAGTGTACTAGGTCATGGGTCAGTTAAGTGGCACAGGTAGTTGAGGCGAGTGGTGATCGAAAGTTACCCCTTGGGACTGAGGGGTCGCTGAGGTACGAAGCGGGGAGCGTGAACCGAGGCGCACTAATAAATCTGCTGCGCATCAAGAACGCTTTATAATCCCCTTAAGTGTTCCTCACGCTTCTCATCCTTTCTCACCCTCTCGACGAAATCCCCCTCCCGGCCATCTGCCGACAGGTGGTCTACGTCGAATCGGATTCTTGGGAAGAGACCAAGGCAGTTCTGGGAAGGTATGAACGAAGCCTGGAGGGCTGGAAGCAGGTCGGTGAAACTTGGCAAGTCCGCCTAGGCGGGAAGGGATTGGGCTGGGGAGATGGTGTCTTCCACTTCCCTATCGAGAACGGGCCGGTAAAACGCGAAGGCGACAAGCGATCTCCCGCAGGAGTCTTCGACCTCCCTTTGGCTTTCGGAAAAGAATCCTTTGTCGAAACTGGATTGACCTACCGGAAGGCGGACGATCGCGACTTTTGGATCGACGACGTGGGTAGCCCCGACTATAACACCTGGCAGCGCATCGAGACGCTCGAAGTCGATCCCAAACTTCGATGGAAGAGTTGGGAAACGATGACCACCAAGGGTCCTTATTACGATCTTGGAATCGTGGTCGGTCATAACACAAAACCAATCACGCCAGGTCACGGCTCGGCGATCTTCTTGCATCTCTGGGCAAATCCGGACGAGACAACATCGGGTTGCACCGCGATGAGCCGTCCGAATATGGAGACGCTTCTGAAGTGGCTGAACAAGGACCAGCATCCGCTGCTGGTTCAGCTGCCGAAGAATTGGGATAAGTAGGCTTCAGGCTTCAGGCTTCAGAAACAGCTGACTTTTCCAGGTCTACCACAAACTTGGCACGACGATTATCCAGCGCCGAAGGTGCGGCCATAACTTAGCCTAGGTCGCAGTGTCACGCGAGCTTAGGCGAGCATGATACGAAGGCCTAGGATGAAAGCCATCATCGCTAAAGTCCGAGGAGCGGTACCCTTCACCGATCTTTCGCACTTGCACGAACAAGCGACCCTATGCCCCTTGGTGAAGGGGCCGGTAAGCGAGGAACGAGTGTACCGGGGGATTGGTGGCTCATTCAAATCTTTCGGATTTCTGCACGACGATAGTCGGTAAAAAGCAACTCTGGTAAGCGCCACTCGTTCCTCGCTTTGCGTACCAGTGCCACATTCAAGCCGTCTCAAGGTGAAGGCTGGATCCTGATAGCTGAAGCCTCTTTCACTGCTTCCTCATCCGCGCAATCGCGATTGCCGAAAATCCAGCCGCAAACCCGAGCGTCACCACCATCGGCGTCACCGCCGAGGTCAGACCCGCGCCGCGAAACACCATCGCGTCCACGCCGTCGATGCTCCACCGAACCGGCATAATCTTCGATATTGTCTGCATGAACGGCGGCATGAGGAAGGTCGGGAACCAGGCTCCACCCAGCATCAGCATCATGAGCGTTGCGATCATCGAATATCCCCGGGCTTGCTCTTCGGTTTTGCCCAATGAAGCAATGAGCAATCCGTAGCCGGCCGTCATGATCGAGGAACATATCGCCACCAGCCCAAGCCCAAGCCAGCTTCCGTAAACCCTTATGCCAAGGGCTAAGACTCCAAACGCCATTACGCCGCAGAAGATGATAAAGGCGATGATCGCGGTGCTGAGGCCATTGCCCAGGACCAGCGCCATGGATGAAACGGGCGCCGCTTTCATCCGGCTCCAAACTCCAGTCTTCCGGTCGCGCAACATGCCAATCGCGGCATTGATGGCGAAGAAGAGCAATCCCTGCATCGCCATGCCGCCAAAGACATGCGCCTTGCCCGCATTTACATCCGCGTTGTCGTCCTTCGCCGCGGTCATCGACTGACCCTTGATCTCGAACGGCGTTCGCATTCCGCCACCGGTACCCCCTGACATTCCGCCGGATTTATCGAGTGAGGACCACGAGTCCATCATGCCTTTCCATGCTCGCTTGCGCACGGGGTCGGTCTCGAACGAAAGCGCCCGTTCCAGATTCGCTTTCGCGCTATCACCCGTCATCGCTTCCTTCGAAATCTCCTGCATAAGGGTCTGCATGAGCGCGCCCTGGGCAACTTGCTTGTCCGTTCCTTTTGTCGGATCGTAAAGCTCTTCCAGCGTCGCCGGGTCACCGGCAAAGATCGCGCTCTTAGCCTTGGCCGAGAAGCCTTTGGGGAAAATTACGGCCACGCCCGACTTCCCTTCTTTAACAGCCGTCGTCGCCGCTTCGCGGGTCACGGTCTCGACCGAGATCATGTCGCTCTTGCCGAGCTTCTGAATAAGTGTCGCGGTCAATGGATCGTCGTCCTCGTTCACAGCGAGGATCGGAATCTTGGAAGCCTGCTTCCCGCCGCCGCCATTCCCCACCATGACAAATGAGAAGAACGAGGCAATGATGATCGGCACCAGGAAGCTGATGATCATCGCCTTTTTGTCCGCGAAGAAGAGCCGTAAGTCTTTGTTGGCAACCGCCCAAACGTGATTGATCATGTTAGTCCCTCAGCGATCTCCCCGTGCTCGCAAGGAACACTTCTTCGAGCGAGCCGCGTTCGACCCGCATGTCTTCAAACATCACATTCGCGCCTTGCAGGTACGAGATCGAATCGACGATTGCCTGGGCATTCTTGGATGGGAGCACCTCGACGGCGGAATCTTTTCGAAACACTTTGCCGAGGGTCTTCGCGTTCAGGGCCGCTTCGGCTTTCACCGCCGTGTCCTCGTCGAGGAATTCAAATCGGATTCGGAATCGCGAATCTAAGGTGTCCAGCAACTGCTCAAGCGTGCCCGAGATGATCGCCTTCCCGTGGTCGACGATGAGAATATGATCGCACATGCGCTCCACCTCCTCCATGTAGTGGCTGGTGTAGATCAGCGTCATACCCTGCGCCTTCAGCTTCTCCAGTACGTCGAAAATGGCGTTGCGCGACTGCGGATCGACACCCACCGTAGGCTCGTCGAGGACCAGGAGTTCGGGACCTTGCACGAGTGCAATGGCGATATTCAGCCGACGCTTCATGCCACCCGAGAAGTTCTTGACCGGCTCGGTGGCCCGGTCCGAGAGACCAACGATCGCTAATACTTCCGCTGATTTTCGAGCGATCTCGGGTTTGCTCATGTTGTACAGCGACCCGAAGAATCCGAGGTTTTGCAGTGAACTCAAATCTTCGAACAAGGCCAGTTCCTGGGGCACATAGCCGATCTTCTGCCGGGCCGGATCCGTGTCGCCTGACAAAACATGTCCGGCAATCGTCACGCTGCCGGAGTCGGGCTTGAGCGTGCCGACGATCATCGAAATCGCGGTGGACTTCCCGGCTCCATTCGGGCCCAGCAACCCGAAGCACGTTCCCTTGGCGACTTCGAACGATATCCCATTGACCGCGCGAACCTCCCCAAAGCTCTTCACGACATCCTTTACCAAAACCATTCAAAGGATCGATACGGATGGGCAATCGCGAGGGATTCGGATCGGACGAAAAGTATAAGGAGCACGAAGTTAAGAAATCAACAAAATATGAGTCTTGAGACCCAACCCCTTGGCAAGTTCAATCTCGTGGTTTAGACTGCATTGAGCTCGGCGCATTGCCGGGCAGGATTGAACATGAATTACAAAACAGGACTTTTAGTCTTTGGGGTCATCGCTTTGGGGAGCCAAAGTTTTGCAAACATTCTCGTCAACCCGGGATTCGAGACGGGCGACCTGACCGGTTGGACGACGACAGGCTACACAGCAACGAATAATGATTCGCACACCGGCTCATGGTCGGCGATTTCCTTTGGAAATGTCTTCGTGGAGCAGGACTTCGCCGGAGTTGCCGGCTCCAGCATCACCGAAGTATCGGCGTGGGTGAAGCAGCCAAGTCTCACTGGCTACTTCTTTGCGTTCGACATCCTCTATTCGGATTCTTCGTTTGACGAAACCCTCGGTTCTGGCGCAGACACCGGGACGTGGACCAAGTTCGACTTCACCTCACTCGTGAACACTTCCAAGACGGTTACGGGTATTCGCGGCTGGGGCTACTCTGCGGGCGGGACCAACGACATCACGTTGTACGATGATTTCGTTGTGAACGCCAACACAGTTCCCGAACCTGCATCTATGGCGGCCCTGGGCCTCGGCGCACTTGCATTGGTTCGAAAACGACGGAAGGGCTAAAGACCTTCCAGTTTGCAGTTGGCAGTCAGCAGAAGAATTTTCTGCTGACTGCCGACTGCTGACTGCGGACTGAACTATTCCATCACAACGGCGATGGCATCCAGCACTTGCTGAACATCTGGCAGGGCGGCGTATTCATAAATCGGGTTATAGCCAACATGCACATCGTCGCGGCACACAAGCTGCGGCGGCGACAGGAACAGGTTGAACCGCTCGGGAACGCTCACCATATTGCTGATGACACTCTGCCCAAAACCGCACGTCTTCGTGTCCTCGTGGACCACGATTAACCGGCCGGTCTTGTCCACCGACTTCGTGATCGTCTCGTAGTCGCACGGCACAATCGAGATGAGATCGATGATCTCGCACGACACTCCCGATTTCGCTGCCGCTTCTTCCACCAATTCAATGGTGTTGCCATAGGTCACGATGGTGACGTCACTTCCTTCTTGGACGAGTCGAGCCTTGCCGAACGGCACGGGCTTCACTTCGGCTACATCTCGCTGCATGCGGAAAATGTGCTTAGGAACTAAGACGAACGACGGGTCGTCACCGTGGATGCTGCTCCAGAGAATTCCGGCCGCGTCCTCTGGCGTGCTCGGAATTGCGACCCGGAGACCCGGAACGTGGGCGAGCGAAGCTTCGTTGGATTGGCTGTGCCACAGCGAGCCGCCCGGTAGGTATGCCCCGTACGGAGCGTAAATCGTGATCGGACATTTCCATTCGCCGAACGACCGCCAACGGAGCGTCGACATGTTCGCTACGATCTGGTTCCAGCCCGGCGAGATGAAGTCGATGAATTGAAGCTCGAATACCGGACGCCAGCCGTAAGCCGCCATGCCGATGCCGACTCCCATGAGTGTCGCCTCGGCCAATGGCGAGTTGAAGACTTGCTTCGGGAACGACTCGCTGAGACCCTTGGTCACACCGAAAACGCCACCCTTGGGATCTTCGACATCTTCACCAAAGAACACGATTTTCGGATCGTTCTCCAGCGCTTTCTGGAACGTGCCGTTGATGCTGGATACCATGGTCATTCGACCCGGCGTGATGGGAGGAGCTTCTGCGACGCATTCGGCGCCCCAACAATCCTTCATGACTTCCTCGGCTCGAGGATCTTCCAAGTTTTCGGCCTGAAGGTAATCCTTGTCCACCAACTCGACCACCTCGTCTTGCAGCTTTAAGAACGCCTCTTGGGTCAGTTGCTTCGCCTCGATCAATTCCTCCGCTAGCAATCTAATAGGATCGCGATGAGTCATCTCTTCGATGTCTTCCAGCGGTCGATAGACACGGTGGTCATCCGAAGATGTGTGGGAGGAAAGCCGATCGAGGTCCATCCAAAGCATGGTCGGTCCCTCGCCCTTTCGCGCCTTTTCGATTGCTGCCTTGCCGGCTTCATGCACCTTATCAGCGAAGCGGCCATCGACCTTCACATACGAATCTTCATCAAGGATGCCGAGGTGAAATGGCAGGAACTTGCCCGTCGGCGTCGAAATGCCGTACTTGTTATCTTCGACCACGAAAACGATGGGGAGCTTTTCTTGAACCGCAAACGCCCAGGCTTCGAAGAACTCACCCTGTCGCGACGATGCGTCGCCAACGGTGGCCACGACAACCGAGTCTTTTCCGTCGAGCTTCATTGCCCATGCGGTTCCACAAGCGGGCAAAAGGTTCGCCGCCGTGATGGTGCAGACGCTGATGACATTGTGCTTGCGGCTGCTGTAGTGGCCCGGCATCTGGCGTCCACCGCTGCTGCTCTCGCGCTTGGCAAAATAAGCGACGGCGAGTTCGTAGTTCGAGAGTCCCCGAGCGAGCATCAAACCACGATCTCGATAGTACGGAAAGATGTAATCGTCTTCGCGGAGGCTATAGGCAAGTGCACCCAGCGCCTCGTGGCCCATGCCGGAAACCTGGAACCAGCCTTTGCTTTGTCGGAGAAGGATGCCTTCGCGACGGTCTCCCTCGCGACTGATCATCATGAGCTTAAGAAAATCGAGCTTGTTCAGCACGGTTGAAGCCTGTAGTGTTGACATAGAATGCCTGTCCATTTTCGCCATTGAAAAGGACGTCGGAAGGTCCGAGCGTCTTCTTATTCTACCGCCCGCGCCCACTCTTCAATACGGGGGAGGAGGTGACGTTTTGTCATCATCCATACCTTGATTGATCGCATTGGAGGATTCTCGAATCTTGTCCATGAGTTCCTTCGGCAAATCTACGAATTGGCCTTTGAAGATTTGGCGGCGAGGAAAGAACATATCGCCGCTCAGGATTCGACGAGACGCGCACTGGAATGAGATCGTCACCAGTTCTCCCTCGTGAAGCTCCGCAGGCTTGTTCGCCGCGGAAAGTGAGATTCGATCCCACGTGGTTCCGTACGCTCGAAGCTGCTCGGCGAGGTCCCAAGGGTTTTTGGCGGTTCCCATGAGCGACTTAAAAAAGACCTGCTGCTCGGTGTGGCTCGTAATGGAGAGCGCAGTGAGTTGTTCGGTGCCATTCGGTCCCCACGCATAGCCAGTGCGCATCTCACTTGGGAGTTGTGGCCCTAAAACAAACGGGTCTCCGATGCGCTCGAAAATGATGCGATTGCCAAGATCCGACGCGCTCGTCCCGGGTAAGCGAAACAGCATCGGTTGACGAGTATCGATCCTTCCCACACGTGCCAGAACGGGGACGAGGGGATAGATATTCTCGGACAACAACGGTAAATTCCGCTGCCAACAGAGTGCGCCTTCGAGGTAGCTGAGTCGATCAAACGAACCCATCAACCCGCTATTGTCGACCCACTTCGCGTATGTCTGGATGATTTCACCCGCACTCTTGGATCCGTCGATTTGTGCAACTTCTTGCTCATTAACATGTATCTTTTCGACGTCAACCAGTGAGTCCGGAATGACCAAATCGACATCACCAACCTGGACCGCGTTGTAGCCGTGGCTCCGTAGATAGCCCGAGTAACTGCCTCCGGATTTCACAAAATCCAGCATCGCCATCTCGTCGGCAAGCACGGCTACTGGACGACGCGACCAACCCACCGCGGGGGCCACCTTGGCTTGAAACCATGGTGTGAATCCGTCGGCGATGACCTGGTTCAGCTCGAAGTCCTTGGCCTTCGTACCCTCAACCTTGACCTCTTCATTTGAAGCGATCGGAATTTCCGTCACATTCGCATCGGGGAAAATCAGTTTCGCCAAGGCTGACGTGGGTTTTAGGTCCGCGTCGGGCATCTTCACCGTGTCCAGTTCAATCTCATTTCCGCCGCCGTCGACGATCTCAGCGTAGCCCGTCAGGCTCCCGCAGATTTTCCTCAGCAGCAGATAGCCCCGGATGTTGGGATCTTTCCACTTCTGAACCGCAAACTGAATCGCTCGCTTCGCTGCCGCTGCACTCTCACCTTTTAAGTCGGCTGAGCTGTTCGCGTCGAATTTGAACCATTTACCGGACGGCGAACTCGGCGGGGGAAATTTGTCGGCAGGAATTTCCGCGATGATATCGCGGACCAGATTGGGCAGGATTGGCACCGCCGGGTGACCGAGGTGGGACTTCCAATGACCGACCATCGCCTCCTTCATTTGGTTGTCTGACTCCAGCGATGCCCGCCAGTGAACCAACGTGAAAGCTCCGTCTCGAAGGCTGTCGACGGCTTTCTCGTTCCAATCGCCGAAGAGCATCCACCGGTGGTGCTTACCGATCTCGCGTTCTTTGCCGGGTACCGCCCGGTTCCGTAAAAGCTCGTTCGACGTAACGACTCTCGGCTGGGCCAAGACGAGAGCGGAAATCGCGACGAGCATATTTCTCCTACGGTCAGGACGCAGTAAATACTTCAATGTCCCTCGCCCCTTGGGGAGAGGGATTCAGGGTGAGGGGGTTTCGATCGAAACGGATTTAGGGCCTCCTACGGCGAAATGTTCACAAGCTCACCACTCACCGTGATCGCCTGCCCGCCTGGCTTGCCATCCACCTTGGGGTCGCCGCTCAGGTTCTTCTTCGTCTCTTTGGATTCAAAAATCATGATCGTCTTGGGATCTTTGATATCGCCCTTGTACTTGCCCGCCACCTCTTTGTTGATTTCGAATCCAAACTGGTCAGGTATCGTTTCGAGGTCAGGCCGCTTCAGTTTCTTTTCCGCCTCTCCCGGCTTCAGGTTTTGCGTCTGCAGTCGCTTCAGTAAATCGTCGGTCCACGTCTCGGCTTTCGGGAACGAGTCTTCCGATTGGTGATACAGTTCCGCTGCCGTGTACATCGCCTTCAGTCGATCGCTGAGGTCCCCTTTGAAGCTCTCCGTTCCTGCCGTGTCCTTCATCAGCGCGATAGGAAGCAGCGCACGGATCGCCTTACCCGCCGGGCTGAACCAGGTCACTCCTAAGGCAATGAGAAGGACTCCGCAACCGCATCCGAGAACCTTGCGTTTCGTCGACATATAGGTTCATTGTATCGAATCTCCATTACTTCTGTCACAATGTTCGCGTGGCCGGAGCCCCACTCTTTCCCAAAGTCGACCTCATTCTTCAGCCGACGCCGTTGCATCGGTTGGATCGATTGTCGGAGGAACTCGGGCTCGATCTTTGGATCAAGCGAGACGACCTGACCGGGTTCGCCTTCGGTGGCAACAAGGGCCGCAAACTCGAATACCTGATGGGTGAAGCGCTGGCTCGGCGCGTGACCGCAGTGGTCACCTGTGGCGGCGCCCAATCCAACTTCGTTCGCCAACTCGCCGCCGCCTGCTCTCGGTTTGGCATCAAGTTCGGCGCGGCGGTGATGCCTCTGCCGTACGAATTTGAGCCTATCCTTGGCAAGATGTCATCCTCCAACGGCAATCTTTTGCTCGGTGAACTCCTCGGGGCCGACATTCGGATGCTGCCCAACGGAACGTGGGAGGAGTTGTTCGTGGCCGCTGCCACGATGGCTGAAGACTATCGAAACTGTGGCGAAGTTGTGTTCGAAATCCCGCTTGGCGGCAGCACGCCGCAAGGCGCTTATGCCTTTTGTCAGGCCGGATTCGAACTGCAAGAACAGGCCGATCCTTTCGACATGGTGGTGGTGGCGAGTTCATCGGGCTCGACTCAGACCGGGCTAACCATGGCTTTTCGCGGAACCTCGACCCGGCTGCTCGGGATCGCGTGCGACCCCGAACCGGATATGCCGGAGGAATTCGCCGCACTCGCTGCGCAACTTGACTCTCTTGCTGGCACCAACTTACGCCTCACCCGCGATGATTTCGAATTCAACCTCGACTACGTTGGGCCGGGCTACGGCGTTCCCAGCGAGGGTGGGATGAACGCGATCCGGACTTTGGCGCAAAAAGAAGGCATCTTCCTCGATCCCATCTACTCGTCGAAGGCTTTCCATGGATTGCTCGACATGGCGAAGAAGGGCGAACTGCCGCATCGAGTGTGCTTCTGGCACACGGGCGGCACTCCGGCGTTGTTTGCGATGGAGTAATTTGAGCCCTTCCCCTTGCTCTTTGGGAGGGGGAAGGGTTGGGATGGGGGTTGGTTAGCTAAGTTCAAGCCGGTAGTCATTGATTAGCCGTCCCACCCCCTTCGTCGACCCTATCATCGGCAACGAGAATTTGAGGAATGATCGACACCTCCCCCGGGGAGGAGCGTTGTTAATCGGCTTGATCAAATGTTTAACTAAACAGATATTTGGGTGGGGACAGGGGTTTCGTAGGCGAATTCTAATTGCCACAATACCGCGCGGGGCAATCGGGCTTGCTCAACGCTAATCGCTAAATGCTCAAAGCTAATTATCCCGCAGATTCTTTGCCCAACGGAAGAGTGCATAGATTCCCACGGAGATGACGACCTGAATGAACAGGCTCCCAAAACTCAGGTCCATAGGAAAGTGATTCCACCTTCGCTGAGGACGCCGCTCGTAGTGTAGCCGGGTTTTGCTTTCCGCAGGCAAGGATGCCTGCGCTCCATAATGGCTGCCACTTTCTATTAAAACTCAACCCTGTCAGGAAACCTGTATCGCATCTCATTTCTGTGGAACCAACTACCCCTTGGTGGAGGGGCCGGTGAGGGACGAACCGGGGGATTGCCTCCCAACCCCGTTCAGCAAGTATAGAAAGCAAAAACGGGGATGACTTACGCCATCCCCGTTCCCTTCTACTAGCCAGATCTAGTGAACGTCCGCCGTCGCCGGAGTCTCGTCGGAACCCGAACCGCTTTGCGAGCCAGGCTGGAATCCTTCCGGACCGCCAAACGGCAGCGGCTTCTTCATCCACTTCGCAAACAGGTTCGACAGGTCGTCGAAGATCGTGTACGAACAAGGGATGACCACCAGCGTCAGCAGCGTCGACAAGATGATGCCGCCGAGGATGATGATGAAGATCGACTGGCGGAACTCGGAGCCGCGGCCGAGGCCGATGGCCACCGGCAACGAGCCGAAGATAAGCGCCAACGTCGTCATCATGATCGGGCGAAGTCGGGTGGGACCCGCCTCCGCAATGGCATCATGCCGGTTACGTCCACGTTCTCGCAAGGTATTCGTATAGTCCACCAACAGGATCGCGTTCTTACCCACCAAGCCAACCAGCGCGATGACGCCGAGGAAGCCGATAACGCTGAACGACTGATCCAACAGGATCAGAGCGAGTAGCGCACCCACCATCGCCTGCGGCTGTGCCAACTGGATGATCATCGGATACAGCCAGTTGTTATACAGCGAGGCAAGTACCGCATACACCGCAAAGATTCCAATCATGAACGCGGTCATGAGGAACACCGACTCTCGGGCCTGAGCGTCTTGCTCGCCGAGCATCTTGTACTGCACGCCAGCCGGAACCAACTTTTGGCTATCGATCCACTTCGTGATGTTGCCCACCACGACGCCATTCGAGAAGCCCGGAAGAAGGTCGGCCGTTACCTGAATTTCTTCCGATCGGTCGCGGCGGTTAATTGCCGTCAAGCCAGGCTCGGTGTCCAACTTCGCGAGCTGCCCAACATAGATCGGGCGACCTTGGTTGAACTTCAGCGGCACCGAAGTAATGGTCTCCGGATTGTCTCGGTCGGCATAGTCCAGCATGACGCGCACGCCGTACTCTCGTCCGTTCACACGCAGCTTGCTATCATCGTTACCCTGATACAGGGTTCGGACCGCACCGCCAACCGCCGTCGCATCCATTCCCAAGTCAGCCGCCTTTCGGTAGTCTGGCTTGATCTGAAGCTCAGGCTTGCCCGACTTCACGCTTACGTCTGGGTTCAAGATGCCGGGAATCGCGCCGGATGCCAGCTTGTCGCGTATGTCCGCCGCCGTCTTCGTGAGAAGCGCTCGGTCGTCGGATCGAAGCGCGATCTGGATCGGGCGTCCTAAGGCTCAGGACGATACTGGTGCAATGCGAACCGTCGCGCCCGGAATCTTGCCGACTGCCTGGGTCAGGTCGGCCACAATCGCCGAGCCCTTGTTGTCCCGAAGCTTCTCTTCCTTATTGCCCGTCACCTTGTCGATGATCGAGCGCTTCTCGAACAGCTTGCCCGTAACCTCGGCAAAGTTGGAGTTCGCGGTGTCGCCACCAAAGAACGAACCTGACTGCTTACCAACTTCCGTCAGCGTGAACTCGATGTCCGGATGCTTGAGGAACGAGGCTTCGACTTGCTTCGCAACTCGATCCGTTTCCGCCAAACTCGCGCCGGTCGGAAGTTCGATCGAAGCGCGAACCTGAATCGCATCGGTGGGCGGCAAGAATCCGAACTTAAAGACCGCTTCCTGCTTCCAGTGTCCGAAGAAGAAGCCGATGAAGGCAACGACCGGGAAGATGAGACCAAATAGTGCACCACCCCACAGTGGACGCCAAGTCAGTCGTCGGTAGAAGATCCCGTTACAGATCATCGCGAGGATGCCCAGGATGATATAGAACCGGAACGGTCCCATGCCTGCCATCACGGCGCCCTTCATGGCCCCGCTTACGGCGGCAGCCGGCGCGCCAGCCGGAACACCTGCTCCGATAGATCCACCTGCGATCAACATGAAGACGCAGATGAGGACCGTGTTGCCCGCCACAAACGTGAACCAGCGGTGATTAAGCGCCCATTCGAGAACGCCTCGATATCGCTTTTCCAGGTTGCCGAACCGTCGCTCGAATCCTTGGGCAAATCTTCCGTTGGCATGCTCCATGTCCTCGCCCTTCTTAAACCATCGTGCCGCCAACAGAGGCGTCAAGGTGAACGATACAAAGAGCGACGTAATAACCGCAAAGACGTACGTGATCGCAAGAGGCTTGAAGAACTGTCCAGCGATACCACCGGCGAAGCCGATGGGCAGGAAGACCACGACGTCGGCCAGCGTTATCGCGAGCGCCGCCGTACCAATCTCCATTCGTCCATTCACCGCCGCCTCGCGAGGGTCTTCACCAAGCTTAAGGTGCCGGAAGATGTTCTCCAAGACGACGATTGCGTCGTCCACGAGCACGCCGACCGCGAGCGACATTCCGAGCATGGACAGCGAGTTGACGGTGAAACCAACCGCCTTCATCGCGATGAACGCCACGAAGAGACAGGTCGGAATCGCGAGCGCAACCACCAAGGTTCCTCGGAAGTTGTGCAAGAAGATGTACACGATGCAAGCGACGAGGAAGATGCCAAACACGAGCGAGAACGTGACGTCCTTCAGCGCTTCGCTAACCTGGATCGATTCGTCGTACTGCGTCTTAAAGTGGACCGGAAATTCTTTCTCGATTGCTGGGATCATTCCCTTGATCGCGGTGTTGATTTCCAGCGTGTTGCCTTCTTTTGTTTTCTGAACGGATAGCGCAACCGTGTCGTCGCCATTCAGTCGCGCGATTCGAGTTCGCTCCTTAACCGTATCCAATACTTCCGCCACTTGGGTGATCGGAATCTGTTTCGCCTTGGCCTGCGGATTGTTCGGATCCGAGACCTTGACGACGATCTGGCGGACCTTCTCGAGATTGGTGAAGTCGCTCTTCACACGAACAGAAATATCCTGACCGTTCGAAACAAACTTTCCGCCCGGGATGTTGGCATTCGCGGACTGGACTGCAGTCAGGACATCGGACACGCCGATGCCGTATTGAAGCAATTTATCCTTACTCAGACGAATCTGGATTTCGCGAATGTCACCGCCACTGACGTTGACCGTCGCGACGCCATTCACCTGGCTAAATCGGTCGGCAATCTTATCCTCGATGAGGTCGCGCAGGTCCTTACTCGAAAGCCCAGGGCTGCTCACCGCAAGATTCAAGATTGGCTGAGCCGAGTTGTCGAACTTCGAAACCGTCGGCTTCAACGCATCCTTCGGCAGCGTATTCACGATACCGTCCACCTTGGTCCGAACGTCGTTCAACGCGACGTCGGTCGAGACGCCAAGCTCAAGCGAGATGACGACCGCCGAAACGCCTTCCTGAGACTGACCCTGGATTTCGCGGATGCCGCTGACGCCCGAGACCGCCTCTTCCACCTTACGGGTAATAAGCTGGTTGATGTCGTCGGGGCCGGCACCTGGGTAGCTGGTTGTAACCGTGATCGTTCCAAAGTTAACTTCCGGATTGTTCTCCTTCCGCATGCCTTGGTACGACATGGTTCCGATCAGGATCGCCGAGATGACGAGGATGAAAATGAAGACTGGCCGTTGGAGCGCAAGTCGCGTGATGTTCATTAGGCACCCTTCTTAGCCGATTCGATCGTAATCTTCGAACCGTCCACCAATGCGTCTTGACCTCTCGAAATCACCTGGCTCGACGCTTGAAGACCTTTGACTTCAATTTGCGAGCCTTTCTTGATTCCGGTTGTAACCGGCACTTTTTTGGCGACTTTGCCCTCGGCTACCATCACGTACTTCGCGCCATCCCGCGAGATCACCGAGCTTTCGTCGATCATCATGGCTCCATTGCTTTGGCTGATCACGACCGAGCCGTTGGCAAACATGCCGGGCTTGATCGAGTCGGAAACCTTATCGAACTGGATTCGAACATTGAACAGGCGTCCCACGCTGTCACCCAGCGGGCTCACGTTCACGACGTGGCCCGGGAAGCTCTTACCCGGAACCGAGTCGACCTGGATCGACACGGGAGTTCCGGTTCGAATCGAAGTCACCGTATCCGATGGAGCCTGGCCTTCGAAGTAGATTCCCGATCCGCCGATGACTCGGGCAATTGGGGTACCTGAGGAAACCACTACGCCCGCCTGGAGTGGCTTGCCGTAGATGCGCCCGGAGAACGGAGATTTGATCGAAGAGTCACGAAGGTTCTTCTCGGCAACTGAAACTTGCGATCGGGCCGATTGCACTTGGGCTCGGGCCGCCGAGACCTGATCCCACAAAACGACGTCCAACTTCTTGTTCGCCTTCGCGGTTTCGAGTCCTTGTTCGGCTTGGCGAACCTGATCACGTGCCGCTTCAATATCTTCGGGTCGAGTTGAATTCTGGACCAGTTTTACCGCTTGAGTTGCGTTATCGAATTGCGTTTGCGCACTATCGAACTGAGTCTGAGCGGAATCGAGTTGGGATTCCGCAAGCGCGCCTTCCTTAACCAGCTTCTTCACTCGATCCAAATTCTTCTTTGCCGCATCGAGGCTACTCTTGGCGGCACGCAGATTGTTGTCCGCTTGAATCCGCTCTTCGCTTCTCGATCCGTTCAATGCCTTCTGGAGGGCAACCTTCGCTTGGCTAAGAGCGGCTGTGGCCTGATTAACCGCTGCCGTCGACCGTCGAGGAGTCAACGTTGCGTTCGAGGTCGCTTGGCTTAATTGCGCCTGAGCCTGCGCCAGAGCCGCGCGGCTGACATTCACTTGGTTCTGCAGATTCTCGGAATCCAGCATCGCTACGACTTGTCCCGACGAGACAATGTCGCCTTCCTTCACATAAACTGCAGCGATCTTCCCGCTCGCTTGAGCGCTGATCTGAGCGTCGTCAGTCGTCGAGATTTCGCCGTTCAGGTCCAACGTCTGCTGGACGTTTTGAACCTTGACTGGCGTCACCGAGACTTCTCGCACCGGGTCGTTCACGACTTGTGCGGTTTTCGCCGAATCTGCCTGCGCCTTACGATCGACACAGCCCCCGATGCCAACCGCCATAACGGCCGACAACGATATTAACCCTAATTTCCTCATTTCCCACTCTTTTCTTCGTTCATGGCTTTCAATGTCGCTTCGACATCGTCGCTTCCCACCGCCCGCTGCAGGTCGGCGAAAGCGCCAAGATAGTCATATTCCGAATTGATCAAATTGTTTTCAGCGCTCACCCACTGCGTTTCCGCATCGATGATCTCAAGCACGGTTCCCTCGCCAGCATCGCGTCGGATTCGCGCGATCCGGACCACTTCTTTGGCCAACGCTTCCTGGTCCACTGCGGCCTTATGTCGGGCCTGAGCATTTGCCATATTAGTCATGGCGGCTCGAACCTCTTGCGAGATCGAGAGCCTTAATGCGTCCAGGTTATTCTTGGTCTGGTTGATCGTGCCCTGCGTCTGGTTCATCTTCGCCCGAGCCACACCCGAGTCGTAAAGCGGAACTGAGAGCATGATCATGGCCGTGTTCACTTCTCGCTGAGGATTCAGGCCAACTGGATCCAACGTTTGGTTATTGTTGACTGTCAAGTTCAAGGAAGGAGCCATGCCTTGGCCCGCATACTTCTTGGCCGCGTCGAGTGCGAGAATCTGATTTTGGAACGACAGAGCCTCTGGTCGGCGAGTCTGCCCCAACCTGATCAGCGAATCTTGCGAAGAACTCACCGACGGTGTACCTTCGATGTCTCGAACGTCGAATTCGGTTTCGATGGGCCGGGCCAGCAAGAGATTGAACTGCTGCTTCGCAACCTGATAGTTGTTCTGCGCATTAATAAGATCGGAATCGGCAGAAGCCTTTTGTGCTTGCAACCGAGTCAGATCGATCTTTGCGATCGCCCCGGCGTCGAACTGCTTCTTAGCCTGGTCGACACGGGCCACGATGTTCACGATCGCCTGCTCCGAGATGGCGACTAATCCCTTTGCTCGAAGCACGTTGAGGTACCCCTTGCGCACCGACTGCTTGAGGTCATTCTCAGTTGCTGTGGCCGTGTTCCGGGTTGCTTCTACTCCTGCTTCGGCCGCTTTCAGGTTCGATCGCCAGACGCCAATGATATCGATCGGCATCGTGAGCTGGTTCGACCAAGTGCTGGTGTCCAGAGGCGTGAACGTGATGGTTTGACCTCCGATGTTGGCCGTCGAGGCGTGCCCATATCTTAGGTACTGGAAATTTGTGGTGACCTTCGGACCGAAGCTGCCCCGTGCTTCCTTAACCTTTTCCTCGTTAATGGCAACTGTCTCTTTGGCGTTCTTGACCGTGTAGCTGTTTTGCAAAGCGATCATGATCGCCTCATTCACCGTCAAAGGATCCTGGCTCGGCGTCGCGAGCGAGAGGGCAATTGAAAGAGCTTTAAACGTAATCATTCCTTTTCTTCTGCAATCCTTGCCTCGAGTCTTTGCACGCTGGCGGTGAACTCATCGAGGAAGTCTTTCACCGCATCGATCTTAAAAATCATCAGTCCCGAATGAATCGGGTGGTGCATGAACAGCACCTTGTCGCCAGGTTCGATTCCCAGTTCTTGTCGAGCCTCGGAGGGAATGACCACTTGGCCACGGTCTCCAACCGTCGCAGAGCCATAGAAGGCTTCATCAAATTTCATACACTTTTTTCCCATGTGTGATTTGTATGAAATATATGATACTTCAGCAAGTTCCCCCGAATACTGTTTAGTCTACGAAAATTCCAAAGGATGATTGCCAAATTCTCAGATAATCTAGCAACATGACCAGCCGACGCGATGTGCTGAAGCTCGTAGGCGGAGCGTTCCTTCCCAATGTCGTTTCCCTCGTTCCTATGAGCAATGACCCAAAAGCCCAGAGTTTGGATGCACTTCTCAATCGAACTTCGCCAGAAATCTTCTCCGGCAACGAGCTTAAGTACGTGGGAATGCCGATTGGCGGTTGTTTTGCTGGGACCGTATACCTAGGCGGCGATGGCCACCTTTGGAACTGGGACATCCTCAACCAGGTTCATGAGGGGTCAATCTCCCGTCAGCCAGTGGTTTTTCTCGACCAAACGATGCGCGAGCGAGATGGTGCTAACTATGTGGAGTCTCCGCAGCAGACCTCGGCGTTCGAAGTCCAGTTCTATCTCGACGAAAAGCCTTTGGACCATCGTGGAGGATGGAACATCACCTTCTGCGGTCAGTATCCAGTAGGCACCGTCACGTATGCCAACGACGATTACGAGGTCACTCTCACCGCGTTCTCTCCTTTCATCCCACTGGAGATCGAGCAGTCTTCTTTCCCGGCCGTCGCGATGGACTTCTCGGTAAAGGCAAAGAAACCCGACGCAAAGAAGGCGACACTCATGTGCGTCTTCGAGCATCCGGGAATGCTGGTTTCAGAGAAGAGCGCTCGCGGAAAACTGACCGAGGAGAAGGATCTTGGCGAGTGGAAAGTAGCCCGTGCCTTCTGTGATCCGAGTTTCGACAAACAACAGCCGGACTTCGGAGATTTCTGTGTGGCGACGAAGGGAGGCCGTGTCGAGTTTCCCCACAATACGAGCCTGCCCACCGGACGAATTTATAAGGACATCTCATTTCATGATGAGAAGCCCCAAACGGGAACGTTTGTCCTGACGTGGCACTTCCCGAATGTCAGCCTTCCGGGTCCGATAGCTGGAAAAAAGAGGTGGTACGCCAAGAAGTGGATGAATGCGCTCGACGTCGCCACCAGCCTGACTCACGACTATGATTTCCTGAAACGAACCACGCTTCATTGGCGCGACACCTGGTACGACTCCAGCCTGCCGCACTGGTTCCTCAGCCGCACCTTCATCAACGTTTCCACGCTGGCAACCAACACCTGCTACCGATTTTCAGATGGTCGCTATTGGTTCTGGGAGGGCGTGGGTTGCTGTGAGGGAACCTGCACCCACGTCTGGAGCTATGCCCAGGCGATGGGCTATATCTTCCCAGAGATCGAGCGATCCCTCCGGAAAGATATCGACTACGGACTGGCGTATAGAGACACCGGTGCAATCGACTATCGCGCCGAATTTGGAAAGCATGTCGCCACCGACGGCCAGTGCGGCTGCATCTTGCGGACCTACCGCGAGCATCTCAACTCACCGGATGATGCCTTCCTGAAGTCGGTCTACCCGCATGCCAAGAAGTCGATGCAATACCTCATGGCGGAGGACAAGGATCAAGATGGCTTGCTCGAAGGTCCGCAGTACAACACCCTCGACGCGGCCTGGTACGGTCCGATGGCGTGGATATCCTCGCTCTTCATCGCCGCGCTTCGGGCTTCGGAGGCGATGGCTGTGGTGATGGATGACGCCGATTTCGCTCGCGACTGCCGAGTTCGAGCCGAGATAGGATCGAAGTCCTTGGTCGCCAAACTTTACAACGGATCCTACTTCTTCCACCAGCCCGATCCCGCTCACCCCGAAGCCAACGCCACCGGCATCGGGTGCCACATCGACCAACTTTACGGCCAAGCATGGACCGGCTGGTTGGGCCTGCCAAGAGTTGTGGATAAGGATCACGCCAAGTCTGCCATGTCAGCGCTGTTCGCTAACAACTTCTTCAAGAACGTTTGGGAGTACCGCAAGCAGTCCAAGGTTCAGGGTGGACGCTGGTACGCCATGCCCGGTGAAAGTGGACTCATCATGACCACCTTCCCGCGTGGTGGAGCCGAGCGCGCCACCGGGGCGGGCCGCGACTCTTGGGCGGCGATGTACTTCAACGAGTGCATGTCGGGATTCGAATACCAAGCGGCATCGTGCATGATCGCCGAGGATTTGGTGGCCGAAGGATTGACGGTGGTGCGAGCGATCCACGACCGCTACCATCCTTTGAAGCGCAATCCGTATAACGAGGTCGAGTGCAGCGACCACTACGGCCGAGCGATGGCCTCCTTCGGCGCTTACCTCGCTCTCACCGGCTGGCAGGCAGCGAACGGCAAAGATCCTTCATTTGCGCGGTCGAAAGTGAAAGACCTCAAGTGCGCATTCATCGGCCCGAAGGGATGGGGTACTTACGAGAATGGCAAGTTGAAGTACGCCTATCGTGCCACGAAGATTGGATAGCAATATTCCCTTCTCCTCGGAAGAAGGGGGAGAGGGGTTCGAATGCGGAGAATCTCTGTCGCTGGGTGGTCGGTACCTAATGATTGGCCTTAGGAATTGAAATCAGAGCTTCGTACTCCTCCCAATCAGGCTGTTCTCGATATTCGATCTTCGGGTGATACCTGTTGATCTCTTTCGCCAAGGGAATTGCTTCTTTCGGACTCCGCGCGTAGAGTAGCCAGTCGCGTCTGTGATCCAAGGTTACGCATGCAGAAAGGAATAGTCCATTGCTGGCTTCCACATTCGCCATTCGATTCTCGAGCTCCGTGAACGTGTCCATTTCCTTTGTGGTTGGCATCTCACCGACGACCGGCATGGTTACCATGATCAGCCAGGGATAATCTGATTTCTTCTTGCTTGGATTTTCCAAGTACCGTAACAAACCATGCCCATTCCTTGTGGTCACTTTCGCCAACACCCACGAATCTTGAACTTGAGTTGGTGCCGTATTTGATTGAGCCTTCAGCGCTTCTTTTCGTAGTGGCATGAAATGGAGGGCGGCGGCTCCAAACCCGATGACACCGACAGCAATACACACAGCAAGCAGATTTCGGGTCATCAACGAATTATGACCTTGTTCAGCATCGAATGGACCCCCAACCCACCCGTTCCCCCGGCCAAAGAGCAAGGGGAAGGGCCATGATTCGCACAGCCAAACAAAAAAGCCCTCGCTCAAATCGAGCGAGGGCTTTCGAAATCTGCTTTTTAGGCTTCGACTTGGTGTGCGTAAACCGCGATGCGTCGCTTGTTCTTCGGACCTTCGAACTTGACCTGGCCGTCGATCAAGGAATAGATCGTGTGGTCTCGGCCGATTCCCACATTCGGTCCCGGGTGGAACTGCGTACCGCGCTGTCGAACGATGATCGCGCCTGGCTTGACGATTTCGCCGCCAAACTTCTTCACACCGAGTCGCTGCGAATTACTGTCGCGACCGTTTCGAGTTGAACCTTGTCCTTTTTTATGTGCCATTGTTAGCTCCCGGCCACCACGTCGGTGACTTTAATGTGAGTCTGAGGCTGGCGGTGTCCCCATCGCTTGCGCTCATTCTTCTTCGGTTTGTAATTAAAAGCGTTGATCTTCTTCGCCTTGCTCTGGCGAACGATCTCACCAACAACCTTGGCTCCCTTGATGAATGGGCTGCCAATCTTGGTCTTGTCGCCATCGACGACGGCAACGACCTCGGTGAGTTCGACTTTCGTGCCGGCATCTCCGTCCAGCTTCTCGACGATGATCACGTCGCCCTTCGAAGCCGAGTATTGCTTTCCACCGGTCTTAACAATTGCTTGCATGTCTTAAATCTCCTGAATATTCAGCCGCGTCTAGGCGCAATCAGAAATTATGGCAAAAACCGCCAAGAAATTTCCAGCCAACGCCACACTTCGGCCAGGGAAGAACCAATATTCTACCCAAAAAATCTCAGAGTCCAGCACAATCGCCGGGAGTTTGAATTATCCTCTCGTATATGTCTCGATTGAAAGGCATCCTTTTTGTGCTTGTTTGCTTGGTCTTGATTTCTTGTGGAGGTTCCGGTGGAGTGCGCGGCATCCTCTACATCACCGACTGGACCCATCATAACGACGCCGGACAGATCAACGGTGTTTCCCAGCGCGTCAACATCATCGATGGAAATGGCTTGCCCGTCCAGTCGATCGTGCTGCAGAACGTTACGGCCCCCGTGGAGTCGACCCAATTCACCACGCTTGCCGACGGCAACTACCTGGTCCAAGTTCAGCTTTTCTCGGCCACCAATGCGACGGGAACCCAGACGGGCATTTTCGAATTTCCCATCAAAGTCCAAGGCGGAAGCGGCGGACAGGTCAAAACTTCGGTTGGAACCACCATCGATAACGTAGGGGTCTCGCCGGATTCTGCAACTGTCCAAGTCGGACGTGGCAAACAGTTCCGTGCCTTCGGTCTCAACACCGCGGGACAGATGACCTTCCTCGCGCCAAATTCCATCACATGGCCGGTCCTGGGCGGCATCGGCTCGATCACCACCGACGGCAACTACACCGCCAACGCCATCGGTCCCGGTACGGTACGCGCGGCCTACACCAATGGACGCAACGGTTCCGCCGCCATCACCAACTCCGCGCCAACATCGACCCATACCAAGTGGACCGTGCTGGTGTACATGAATGGCGCGAACGACCTCCAGCAGTTCTCGGTGCTCAACATGAACCAAATGGAGAAGGTCGCGAGCAATCCAGATATGCGGTTCATTGTCCAATGGAAGCAGTTCCCGGCTCAGTTCAGCGGCGGAACCTTCAACGGCACGCGACGATATCAGGTCACGCAGGACACGACGGCGAATATCGCCTCGACGATGCTCCAGGACATGGGCACTACCGTCGACATGGGCTCGGCTCAAACCCTGCACGATTTCATCTCGTGGGGCAAAGCCAACTTCCCCGCCGATCGATACTGCCTCATCATTTGGAACCACGGCAACGGCTGGCTGCGGTCGCCATCGCAGGTCAATCCGTACGCAGTTTCTTATGACGATGAAAAGGGCACCTCGATCCAGATTTGGGAGCTGAGTCAGGCGCTCTCGACCGACCACTTTGACATCCTTTCTTGGGATGCCAGCCTCATGCAGATGCTAGAGGTCGCCTATGAAGTGAAGGACAATTGCGATTATGTGGTCGGCAGCGAAGAGAGCCCGCCTGCGGAGGGCTTGCCCTACGATCTCGTGTTTGCGCCGTTCCGCGATAATCCGGACAACACAACCAAGAACCTCACCAAGTCCTTCGTCGATGGCATGATCACAGGCTATCAGACCAGTACACATAAGATCACGCAGAGCGTTCTCGATACGTCGAAGCTTCCAGCTCTGGCCACCGCGGTCAGCACGCTAGGTACCGAACTCAAGAACAACGTGGGGCCGATGACGACGACGATTCAGAATGCTCGGGCGAACAGTCAGGCATACAGCCCAACTTCGGTACGTGTTTATCGCGATCTGAAGGATGTTTGCCTGAACATCGAAGCTGGCAGCGGGGTACCAAATTCGGTACTCACGGCCTCGCAGAACGTCCGAACTGCCATCGATAACGCTGTCGTGTGGGAGGGCCATAACACCTTCTCCCCCAACAGTAAAGGAATCTCCATCGATTTCTCGCCGGCATCTAGCTTCATTCCTAACTCAGCCGACTATGCTCAGCTCAAGTTCGCCTTGGCGACGCAATGGGATGAGTACCTCGGAATCGCGCCGTAGCAAGATGAGTCTCCCCATCCCTCTTGGAGCCGAAAGAATCCAAGAGGATCGGGGAGTAACTTGACCCTGAATGGCACAACTTGGTTAGAGTCTGAGCCAAGGCACTTCTCGGATTGACTCGGAGAATGGCGAGCGAGATGGCCAAACTTGGCATTCGATCGACTTGCTGAACCAGGTTCCTCGCTCCGAAAACTTCGATGGCGGTTTGCTCGCCGAAACTTGGTTACATCGTTCGGCGAGATTTCATTCAATTCACGGAATCCTTACTTGCTGCGCATCGACAACGGTTCGCCTCACCTACAAGTTCATGAGATGCGTTCAAAAAAAATGGGCCCGCAACTAATACGGGCCCGATGGGCTTGGAGGGTTTTATGGTCACCGGACTCATGTTTGGGGGGGATAGGTCGGTCCGGTTCTTTTGTTATCGAGGAGGTTGATCCTCCTTCGACACTCTGGGTTTTCCGCGAATTGTGTGCCAAAACTCCCGTGCGGATACGGGGATGATAAGGAACCGGTGTGAATGCGGGCATTCAGTTCTGAGTCGCGAGTTTTGAGTTTTGAGCAACGTCTAGTAAGCCCAAGCTTGAATCCTTCAAACCAAACCGCGACTTTCTCCATGCCGAACCCTTGGATTCTCGACAACCCAGCGCCGAAGGTGCGGCACCAAAATAGCCCAGTCCAAACGGAGCGAGCCCAAGCGAGCGAACGTGCAGGGCTGGGACGAGGGCCACGATCGGAAGAGTCCAAGGAGCGAGGGCCGGCACTGATTTCTCGCATTCGCACGGATGAGCGACCCCGACGATAGTCGGCAACATTTCGAGTCAAAACCTATGCGAAAGCACATGGGTAAGCAGCTTCAGATTCAGAACGTCAGACGGCATTTTGCTTACCCGTGCCGCCCCCTTTCTTCCCTCTCAATGTCCAAAAACAAACTGGCCCCGCCATAAAGGCGGGGCTCTGGTCTTTGTCTATTCGAGTGGAAATTAGCCCTTCAGGAGAGACAAGACCGACTGACCTGCTTGGTTCGCTTGAGCGAGCATGGCCATACCGGCTTGCTGCATCACTTGAAGTTTGGTGTAGTTGGTCATTTCGGAAGCGACGTCCAAGTCTCGGATGGAGCTCTCGGAGTTCGAGAGGTTTTCCTTCATACTGGACAGCGATCGGTTGTTGGATTCAAGCGTGTTGCGTTGGAAGTTACCGATTCGGCCTCGCATCTGGCTGACTTCGTCGATTGCCTTGTCGATGACCGCCATGGCAGAGCTTGCACCCGCCGAGGTCGTAAGGTCGATCGCTGCAAGGTTTGCCGTGCTACCGCTTGCACCGGTACCGAGCTGACCAGCGCTCATGTTTCGAAGAGCGAGGTTCGCCGTGGTACCAGCCAAGAAGCCGATCTGGAAGCTGGAATCTTGAGCGACCACCTGACCCATCAGCTGGGTGTTCAGGGCGTTTCCACCCGTGGTGACCACCAATTTGTTGCCGTTCGAGTCGGTCAACGTGAGACCGTCGTTTCCAGCTCGACCGCCGGTGAAGAGCACGCTCTGACCACCCATCGTAACCGTTGCCGTCGCGTCACTACCGGTGACTGAAGCCGAGGTGTTTGCAGCGGACGAGACAGCACCGGACGTGTCAACGAAGTTGATCGATCGGTTGGTACCTGTCTGAGTCTGCGTGAAGATCAGCTGGTTCGAAGCATTGAACGAAGCAGTGACGCCCGTCTGGCCCGAAGCGGCGTTGATCATCGAAGCGATGTTGGCACC
>CAMFIS010000029.1 GCA_945952345.1 uncultured Fimbriimonas sp. | reverse complement strand
GATGCATCTTGCGCGCAAGCCGGAAGCTACAGTTCGAGTAAGAGTGTGCGCTAAGCACGGCGCCGCGATCGGAAGCCAGCGTGCGAAGGAGACGAAGCAATTCGATCAAGCTTGACTCGCAGCCATCTTGGGACAGCCACTGCACAGCTTCCTGCACCGATTCCAGCGAAAACTCGCCGTTAGCCAGGGCGTAGTTCATTTCCTGCTCGGCGGCCATCGCGCGCCAGAAGATTGCATCCAGTGAGTGATCTCTCGCAATCGTCTTCGCCTTCGTAAAACTGGTCAGAGCGGAAGCGTAATCGCCCCGATCCTCGGCGTTGGATCCTAAGTTGAAAAGTGCGGCAGCTAGCACCGAATAGTTGTCGCCGCGGATGGCGCTTTCATACGCATCCTGTAAAACGAAGTGAGCACGGTTGAGCCAGCCAGCGTGCTGATAATATTTCGCGACAACCATCAGCAAACCGGCCGTCTTTGAGATTTCGCCGAGTTTGTCGTACAACTCGATCGCCCGAACGGCATAGTCCTTCGCGATAAGCAGGTCGCTTTGCGCGTGCACCTGCGCGAGAATCCGGAGCGCTTCGGCTTGGCCATGATAGTACCGGCTCGCTTCTGCTTTTTCCAGAATGGCGAGGGCAGCAGCGCTGGCCTCCAAGGGTTGGGTCTTCAGTTGGCTGGCTGCAACGGCCAGTGCCGCATCGATCTTGGATTTCGATTGCCTCAATGCACCCTCCTAAAAGTCACTCGCACAGGTTAGATTCCCTAAGGGAGTTGTGCCCGATCGGACCTCTTCGAGGTCTGTGAGGGTTACCAGGTTTAGCCTATGCCGCTTCGAGATAGCGACTCTTGCAAATCTTGAATGTATTTCGTCCGGCGTTCTTGGCTTCGTAGAGCGCCATGTCGGCGTCGTGAAGAACGTCGTAGAACGAATCGTTGCTGCTTCGTACTTGACTGAGACCCATGCTCACCGTTAAAGGTGTATCGCCGATGACATCCGACACGAAGATCTCAGAGATCGACTGCATCAGTCGCTTGACCGCTACAACAGCACCATTCAAATCGGTGTCATGATGCAACACGCAGAACTCCTCGCCCCCCAGTCGTCCGAACACATCGAACTTTCGCAGGTGATCCTTGCAGCACTTCGTCAATCGACGGAGCACTTCATCGCCGGCCGCGTGGCCATAAGTATCGTTGATGCGCTTAAAGAAGTCGACGTCGAGAATAGTCACCACGAAGGGTGCTCCAACGTGGCGGAATCTCTCCATCTCGAGGGTTCCATCGTTGATAAGCTGCCTTCGGTTGACCGCGCCGGTCAGATCGTCGGTCGACGCGATCCTCATCAGTTCTTTCTGGAGCCGCGCCTGCTGCTCCAAGGAATTCTGCAACTCGGAATTGATCGAAGCCAACTCGTCGTTTTTCTGCCGCGCCAAGGTGGCCTCCGCCTGAACCATTTCAAGCTTGTGGAAGGTTTGGAGGTCCTTCAATCGGTTCTCCGATTGCTCGCTCATCAGTCGCTCTTTGAGCTTGATATGTTGATAAAGGTGCGCCAAAGACCGCTTGTAAAGTCCAAGCTCTTGCTCGGCCCATGCCATTCTCTCAAGTGATCGGCACTCGGACATGGCGTAGCCCGTAGCTTGGGCGTAACTATAGCTTCGTTTGTAGGTTCGAAGGGCGGATTGGTACTTGCCGTACTTGATATATATCTCGCCCAAATCCAGTAGCATCGCGGAAATCGTTGGTGCCTGATTGTGCTTGGCGGCCAGTTGGCGACCACGTCGCATTTCTAATATCGCTTCTCGGTAAAGCCCACGGTCAGAGAACAAAAGTGCGAGGGAAGTGTGGCTGTCGCATGCGGCGGAGATGTTTTGCAGCGCCAGCAATTGACGCTGAGCCTCCCGCAACTCGGCGATCCATCGCGGATCCGAATCTTGCATGGACTCTAGTTTCGCCAGCGCATTCTTGGACATCCAGTGGACACTTTCGTTGACTCCATCCTTGGATTCTTCGGCGGCCAAGGCATAGTAGTGGATTGCAGCGGTCAAGTCCTTTCGCTCTTCCGAGTTCACGCCCATGTTATAGAGAGCGATGACGGCGACATATCGATTAGCAGACGTCGTGGCTAGCTCGTAGGCACTCTGCAGAACCTTCAGGCTCTCCTCGTACCAGCCTATGTGGTGATAGTAGCAAAAAACTGTCATCAACGCGCTGGCAACGGCATTCTTATCGTCTTCCTCCTCGAGGATGGCGATGGCCTGATTTGCCAGCACGTAGGCTTCAGCCGGATTGATTTTCGCCTCGATCGCCGCAAGGGTACGAATCGCTTGGCCAATTCCTTTCTGATAGTTTGTGCGCTGCGCTCGCTCAAGAACCTCGTTCGTCAATTCACGAGCATAGCTTGGATCGGAGGCACGGGCAAGATACGCCTTGTCATTCAAAGCATCAATTTCATCGATTTCAATTCGATTGATTTCTCGCAACGAGACCTCCATTTCCCCACGGATTTAATGCCACGTGCGGGACTTTGGGAGGTCCGAATAATTACCAGGTTTTTAGCTCTCAGCCCTGTTCGGCACGCTGCTTGATGGCCTCGCCGGCTGCTTCAAGTTGGGTTCGGAAAAGGTACAGGACCAGCTTCTTCACAAGGGGTCCGAGTGTCGGGACGTTGTATTCGTAGTCCAGAAACTGATCGAAGCGAGTGCCCCCATTTTCTTCGAGGAATTTCCAGGTTCCTTCCATCTTGTCGTAGTCGCCCTTCACTTGTCGGAATTTGGAGCTCGTCGTGGCATCGTCCCAGATGTCTTCTTGCGTCCAACGGACTTTGAGATTGAACTGCTTCACCAGTCCAACCCAGTCGGCGACGACTCGATTCTCGTCTCGTTCGACGATATCCAGGCTCACGACTGCCTTCATATATTCGGGATATCGTTCGCATTCCTTTGCGATTGCATAGACTTTCGCCACAGGGGCATCGATCCAGGTGGTTACTTCGACGGTAGGCATGGCTTTTGAGTCAAACTATAAAGAGTAGTGGCAGTCTACCATTGCCCTACGACGTAGGAAACCGCGTGATTTCGTCGCCTATGGAACGCTTTGCCGCGAGCCCAGACTCAACCACCATGAAAGCCCTCATTCTCCACCAACCCGGAGATATTAGGCTGGAGGACGTCGCAATTCCTGCCCTACACGATGGCGACCTCTTGGTCCGTGTACATTCGGCAACCACGTGCGGAACCGACCTCAAGGCCTACAAGCGCGGCCATGCTCAAATTCCCATGCCCGGAGGATTTGGCCACGAGTATTCGGGAACTGTGACGGCCGTGGGGTCTGGAGCGAAGTATGCCGTAGGTCAGCCAATCATGGGCGTGCACTCTGCTCCGTGCGGTGAGTGCTACTGGTGCCAGCGGGGCCAAGAGAACTTGTGCGAGACGATCATGGCATCCAAGGTTTTGGGCAGTTTCGCCGAATACCTGGTCGTGCCTAAGCGGATTGCGGACAAGAACGTATTTGAGAAGCCCGAAAATATCTCGTTCGATATCGCCTCGCTCCTCGAGCCCTATTCCAGCGTGGCCCAAGGGATTCTCGAGCTTCGCCACGTTCTCCGACCAGATTCTTCAGTTCTCATCATCGGCCCGGGCGCGATCGGTCTGCTGTTTGTTGCCGCGCTCCGGCAGTCGGGTGTTAACGACATTACTTTGGCGGGTCGCAACCAAGGCCGACTCCGTGTGGGTGCTGATTTTGGCGCGAGGACCGTTCCCGTCAGCGAGATCACCGTCGACCGAGGATTCGATATCGTCATCGAGTGCACCGGACAAGTGGAGGTTTGGGAGCGCAGCATCGACTATGTCCGCCGGGGTGGAACCCTCATGCTATTTGGCGGCTGTGCCGGTGGAACGACGGTGACCTATGACACCAAGCGCGTGCATTATGACCAAGTTTCGATCGTCAGCCCGTTCCATTTCGGGACCCAAGCCGTACAATTGGCACGACAGTGGATCCTCGATTCGAAGGTTGATTTGGGTCGACTGATCACTTCGGAGCGTAGACTAGAAGAAGGAAGCAAGGTTTTCGACGATTTGGATGCTGGACTCGGCATCAAATATGTATTTCACCCATGAAGATCGCACGGTACTTTGGAAACGGACAGGTTCGAATAGTTGAGGAGATTGAACCCTCCTGCCCCGATGGCGGCCTGTTGGTCCAGACCGAGGCGTGCGGCCTCTGCTCTGGCGAACTCATGTCCTGGTACATGGACAAAAAAATCCCTCACGTGATCGGTCACGAGGTGACCGGAGTCGTCGTCGAATCGAAAGATGCCCGTTTCCCGGTAGGTAGCCGAATTTTCCCTCACCACCATGCGCCTTGCGGCGAGTGCGAATACTGCCGAACAGGTCGAAGCGTTCACTGCGAGCAGTGGAAGAAGACAAAGCTTTTGCCCGGTGGCATGGCCGAGCGATTCGCCGTCCCGCTTGGAAATCTTTCGGACACCCTGTTGGTGAACCCACTGCGCGCGATCGATGCCGCTCTCATCGAACCCATGGCTTGCGTCATGAAATCACTTCGCACCGCTGGCGTGGCTGAGAAGCCCGCCGTTATCGGGCTCGGAGTGATGGGTCTCATGCATATGATCGCAGTCGGCGCGAACGCGGTCGGATACGATATCAACCCTCTGCGGGTGGCATGGGCCAAGCGAACTGGGCTCGATGCGCGAGGCAACGATGAAATTGCTGAGAACCAGCACGACGTCGTCTTTGTTTGTCCCGGCACGCAGGAAGCCTTTGACGCCGCCTTAAGGATGGTCCAGCCGGGAGGAAGGATCGTGATGTTTGCGCCGCTTGGGCCGGACGAGCCACTTCGCATTCCCCAGGATGTCTACTTCCGAGACATCGCCGTCCTGAATTCTTACTCGTGCGGACCAGAAGATACGCGTGCCGCGTGGGAATTGATCGGCAAAGGAATTCTCCGGGCCGAGCAAGTCGTATCTCACTTCATCAAATTGGATGAACTCCCCGCGATGTACTTGGCGATGAAGCGTGGAGAAATTCTGAAGCCCATGGTCGTCTTCTAAAAGTGTAAGAAAAAGTACTGAAATCTTTCAAAGTCTTTGACAAACCTGACACCACCGACAAAACAGATTCCAGACTAAATCGTCAAAACTAATTAGATCGTAATGTTTTCCTCGTTGCTTGCGCTGGTCCACCTTGCTCCTATGGCGGCAGGCTACGTGCCGCCCACTGTTCAGAGTGGACAGCAAAAAACCAAAGCCGAAATCCAACTCGACAAAGATGTCGCGGATGACAAAGAGATTGGTAAGAAGGCGGCAGACGAATACGATAAGCAGTATCGGCCCACCAAAGACACCGAGGCACAACGTCGAGTGGAGGAGATTGGCGCGAAGCTCGCGTTGATTGCGAATGCCAACGGCTTCGAAGTTCTCTGGGGCGACAAACGCCATTCCGAGTTTGAGTACAAGTTTAAAGTCGTGGAGAGCAAAGACGTCAACGCTTTCTCGCTTCCCGGCGGATACATTTATGTTTTTCAGGGATTGGTGGACTTCTGCCAATCGGACGACGAACTCGCGGGCGTGCTAGCTCACGAAATCAGCCACGCTTCTCAACGCCACGTGGCTACGCTTCGCAGGGAGCAAGACAAGCTTCTTCCCATCACCATTCCGATCATCCTCGCTTCGATCTTTTCCGGCGGACAAAATGCGGGCCCCGGCATCGCCGCCGTCGGACTCGGCACCACCGCCGCAACCAACGGGTGGAGCGTGAAAGCCGAAACTTCGGCCGACTACGGTGGAGCCCAACTCATGGTCGCCGCGGGATATGACGCCACAGGAATGCTCACCTTTATGGAACGACTCCAGGCAAAAGAAGGAGTGGTCGATACCGCCGTCGACTGGGGAATCTATCGCACTCACCCGCTCTCCAAGGTTCGCGCTCAGCGAATCGAGGAGTACATGAAGAAGAACTTGATACCGATTCGCAGAAGCCAAGTTGCGGCAGACTTTCGAGTGAGTGGAAAAGCCAATGACAAGGGCCAGACCACTTTGTTCTTTGGCAAGCGCAAACTTTTCGTCGTGGGTAATCCCGCTAACGACCGGACCAATGCGCTCACGAAAACGCTGAACGATTTCTTCGACCGAGTTCCGGAGATGTATGAAGTCACGACTGGCGAAGAAGGCGTGATTTACGCTAAGAATCGCACTCTGATTACTCTCACAGCAGACGACGCGAAAGCCAACAACATGGATCTGGAGACACTTCAGAATTCGGTGGCGAAGTCCATCCGCTCCTCGATCTTTACGCTGGCGTATCACATCTGGGAAGGGAGCAATTAAGTCCTGAGCCATAAGCCGCTAGCCACGAGCCTCTAGCGATAGCTATCATTATGGTGTGAACACCACGCTTCTCGAAACCACTGCCCATGCCCTTGTGACGCCGGGCAAAGGCATCCTTGCTGCCGACGAAAGCGCGGGCACCTGCGAGAGGAGGTTCACCGCCGTCGGCGTCGAGTCCACCGAGGAGAATCGTCGTAAGTACCGGCAGATTCTCGTCACCTCTCCGGCCATCCGAGACAGACTTTCCGGCATCATCTTCTTCGAAGAAACCCTCTGGCAGAAGACGGATGACGGCCGGCTGTTCACCGATGTCCTCGCCGAAAATGGAGTCTTGCCCGGAATCAAACTCGACCAAGGTTTGCAAGATCTTCCTGGCTTCCCGGGTGAGAAAGTCTCTGCCGGTCTGGACTCGCTCGCGACTCGCATCGAGCCGTTTGCCAAAGCCGGGGCCAAGTTCGCCAAGTGGCGCAGCGTGATCGCCATCGGAGAGGGCATCCCAACACAAACATGTATCGATGCCAACTCCTACGTCCTGGCACGTTACGCTCGCATCTGCCAAGAATTCGATGTTGTCCCGATCGTGGAACCCGAGGTTCTCTTCGATGGCACCCACACGATCGAGCGATGCGAAGAAGTCACGGCGAATGTATACGACAGCGTCTTCGCCGCGATGTCCCGCTACCGAGTGCATCTGCCGGGCGCAGTTTTGAAAACCGGTATGGTATTGCCTGGAAAGGATTCCGGCGCCGAAATGGACCATGCCGCGGTCGCCGTCGCAACCGTCCGGACGCTGGTACGCCACGTCCCCAAAGAACTTGGTGGTGTGGTGTTTTTGTCGGGCGGACAAACGCCGAAGGACGCCTTTACCAACCTCAATCGGATTGCGCAGCTCGGTCCGCATCCGTGGGGCGTGACATTCTCGTATTCGCGGGGAATCCAAGATCCAGTGCTGAAGACGTGGGCGAAGAATACGGCCGATCCTACCGCAGCGAGCGATATCTACGCACGGATGTTGCAGATTGCCAGCGATTCACGCAAAGGCATTCTCGATGAGTCGATGGACATCGATGCTTTTGTCAGCCGCAGCCAAGACCTCTAATTAGTCTTGGGAATAAAGAGATCCCTTCTCGATTTCGGGCATCGTGAATTGGGAGACTTCGGGGTCAGCCACCGAACCTTCGCCTTGCGGAAGGTTTGGACTTAGGTGCCTTTCTGGAACTTGCCGACCATCGATGATCTTCTTCACATCGCCAACCAATTCTGAAAAGCCCCATATGTTCGATGAAAACTTGATCGGGCCTTGCCTCGTTTCAATTTCACCCGATCTCGACTTTGAGCCCTGAATAACTCGCACATCACGTATATCTTCAAGAGACGCACGGACTCGAACTCTGCCTAACCAGTCGATCCACTCGATCCCATCGGCCCCCAGCGTGATCCGCTCGATCCAGCCCGTCATCTGCATCCAGACGCCAATCGAACCAAAGAGCACCGCTGCAACAATGAATGGAATAATCGAACCTTGTACGAAGGCTGGATCCCGTGCAAAGGAAACGACCATCGACATGATGATCCCCAGCCAGAGGAAGGAAAAAATGTGAAGGAAGCTTAGGAGGTATCGAAAGGTCCTCTTGTTCGGCACATACTTGCTAGCGATACCCACAGTATCCGGAATCAAACTGGTTATCTCTGATTGATTTGAATTTCCAAGAATTTGTCGCAAATCGGCGTAGTTCCGGATTTGCGAGTCGAACTTGAAATTGCCTTTGGAGGTCGTGACCAAAAGATTCGAGATGCCATTGCTAGCCTTACTCTCAACCACACTTTGAATCTCGTTTAGTCCGCACTCGACTGTTTTGCGACCTCGCCAGTCATGGTTTGTGAGCCAATCTCGCTCGAGGACAATCCGCCGGTTAATGGTGTACATAAGCAACGCAACACCTGCTCCGAGTACAGCCAGCCCGATTGGCACCATGGCAAACTGGAACCAAAAGGCTTCCTCAGGTGTGGCTTGTCGTCCCTGAATGGTGACGTTTTGCGAGTGGGTGACCAAGCCGGACACCGCGCCGTAAATCCAAATCGTGGACCATAGGAAGAGGAATCCACTTACAAAAAAGTAGATTCCCGACTTGTAGCCAAATACCCGTTTGTCCACGCTCTTGAGTGCGAGCTTACTTGCTGAGCTTCACCGAATAGCCAGCTCCGAAGAACCAGTTATCGCTGGGGCCGCCCACAAATGACCTTCCGAAGTGGAAGTCGACTTGTTGGTTTTCGTTGTGCGCGAAGATGTATCCCATGTTCAATATTTCCGCCGACGTCGTTGCCGGGGCAAAGGTCGAGTAGAGCTCCAAAAAGGCGCTGTTGCCGTGTCCCAGGTCCTTGCTCACCATCGCCGCGTTGGCGTAATTCGGCAAAAAGACCGAGCCACTATGCTGCCAGTTCACATAAAACGTGTTGGTAAAGCTGAGGTCTTTGCCGAGGTCGTGATCAAGCGAGAAGTAGAAATTGGGATTGAACGCGCCACCCGTCAGGTCCACTTGACCCGAAGGAATAGTAGTTCCTGCCGCCACGAGGAAGTTGAATCCACCCGCGCTTGGCAACTGGTGGAGAATCTGAACACCGCTATCGGTCCATCCACGCGGTGCGGCAACGCTGGTGTAGCCGGGCAGGAAGAAATCCACTTGCCATCCTTTGCAAAGTCCCATCCTGAGTTGCCCCTCGATCCCACTCAAAGTTTGGCTGCCCCCCACTTTCTGGTAGGTGCTACCCATCTCGAAGATCACCATCTTCGGCGGAACGACTTCGGCGTTCGAACTGAAGTTGGGACGGTTGACGGGAAGTAGATTGTCGTCATCGTCCGCCCAACCGAACGACGTGAGGGCAAGTGCGACGAGAATGGTAGAGGATTTCATGAGTTAGGTTCCGAGGAATTTGGCCAGTGCGCCAGGGTGGATTCCCCATCCGCACATGCCAGAGATGCCGAAGACGAGGCCGATGACGGCAAAGATCAGCCCCACGATGAGCAGGCCTTTCTTATTGGTGAGAGCGGTTACAGCAAGAATTGCGATGGCAACCGACAGCGTCGAGTCGGCCATGTCGAATTGGTCATCGCGGAAGTTCCATGCATCGTAGGTCTTTTCGGCGTCCTCCGCCTTCTTCTTCACGTCATCGCCTTCGCCTTTCTGCTTGTCGACGGCTTTCTGCCAAACGGCGATCTGAACGTCGCGATCGGCCGATTGGGGTAACGCTTTTAGCGAACTCACAGTCGCCTCAGCGACTTCGAATCGGGTCTTGTGGGCTTGGTACCAGCCCCAGTTATCGATGCGATCCGCTTGGGCTTGCTGCATGGCCTGACAAATGTTGTCGTCCTTCACTTTGAAGATGCCCATGAAGACGGCGAGAAACGCGACAGAAAGCGCAACCACGCTCCCCATTTTCTTTTCCTTCAGTTCGTTAGCCTGATCGACGAGTTCTGTTGCTTCCATGACTCTTACACTTTGTACGTGAAGTTTGTAAGATTTTACGATTAAGTACTAGCAAAAGATGCGGTGGGGGAAGAAATGTTTGAGATAGCGTCAGAGCCAGCGCATAGAAGCAGAAGATTCGAAGGAAGCTTTGAAAGCAGCGATCACAATCGAAAACAGCCCCGGTAAGATTGAGGTATCGGAAAAGCAGGATTAAGAAGCCTTTATGGAAGTTCAGGGTTGCTTCTACTTCTTAGCGCTGGCTTTGCCACTTCCTGCGCTTCGTTCGCTTAACAAGCTACCAATCGTCCGCCAGCGTCTGCAGGCGATGAATCTCCTGCTCGAACGCCAGCCGGACCGCTTCGACTTCTTCATCCGAAGCGCCCTCGGGGACGAACATCGGCTCGCCAAAGATCATCCTCGCCCTGGTGAAAGGATACGGGAACATGTACCGATCCCAACTCCGAACATATAATGCCTTTCGCGCCGAGATTCCGACGGGCACCAGCCCAGCGCCAGCCTTCGTGGCCATCAGCATCACGCCGCCCTGCACCACGCCGCTGGGACCTCGCGGACCATCCGGTGTGATCGCCATCGTGCCGCCTTCTTTGAGTCGTTTCACCGCCTGAAGTGCAGCCCGGACTCCCTCACGTGCGGTTGAACCGCGGATGGTCTGGAAACCCAGCTTGGTGAACACCATGTTCTGCATGTCGCCGTCGTTGCTGTTACTGATGATCACCCAGTAGCCGCGCTTGCGAAAGTAGTTGGCGAAGAGCAGCGACTTGCCATGCCACCCGCAAAAGATCATCTTGGCATCGCTAGATAGGAACCGCTCCCAACCTTCGACTTTGAGACGAACCGTCGAACCGATCAATCGGACCAAGCTGTAACCAAGAAAGAATCCGACCCGCTTTTTGATTCGAACCTTCAGCGAATCGCTCAAGCCAGCCAACCCCGCTGCTTGGCGATCTCCATCACACTATGCGTGGGGTAATCCGCCTTTAGCAAATCCATGGCGAGCATCGACTCTTTCGGGTCTTCATTATCCCGCAACAGCCCCACCAGTTCCAGCAGGGCCTCGGGCCGCTGAGGTTCAGCTATTGCCATCGACGCAATGCTCCATAACACTTTAGACGCCAACTCCTTGGGCAATCTATCCGCCAATTGTCGGCGACGAATCGCGGGTATCTCGTCGAGTTGCTTCAGTTCGATGAGTCGAACTGTCGCCCGCTCCGCATCCTCACCCTTGAGTTGGAACAAGACATTCCGTAGCGTCTGACTCTCGTCCTTCTTGTCTCCGAGACGACCGTACTCTTCCGCCAACTTGAGATGCATCTCGATGTCGTCGGGGTGAGCTTTGAGGTGTTGCTTCAAATGAGCGATCTGAGCATCCAGACCTTGGTCGTTCAAGGCTTCGTAAACTTGATGCCCCAACTTCTTGGAGCCCAGATCTGGCGCGCGGAAAACGAATCCCATCAGCATGCCGCCGACTGCGCCCCCGAGGTGCGCGAAGAATCCAGTGGCCGGCATCGGTTCGCCGATCTTGATGAGTGCGCCAACCACCTGCAGGGCCAACCAAACGATCGTTACAATCGCGACGGTGGCCGATGCCTTCGGCGCTAGCGGAACCCGAAGCTTGGTGTATTTGAGGCTGTAGTACACCGCGCAGCCGGAGATGCAGCCGCTCGCGCCAACGAGGGGAGGAGCCGCAAAATTGTGCCGCACCGATAGCCAGAATACGACCACACCGAAGATGCCCGACAGGAGATAAACCGCAAGGAACCGGAGCGATCCGGTTGCGATTTCCACGGCCGCGCCAACTGCCGCCAGAAAGACCATGTTCCCCAACAGATGAATGGCGTTCGCATGAACGAACATCGAGGTGAAGATGGTCAGAAACGACGGCTCGCTCGCGCTAAAGCCGTACGAATTGATATCGGTACGAACTAGAAAATAGAACGCCGCAACAATGTTGACGGCGATGAGAAGAAGCGTAACAAGGGGAGTGCGAGAACGAATGCTCAAGCCTCCTCGAAAAGCTCCTCGGGAATGTCCACATTCACAAAGGTCTCTTGCACGTCGTCGAGTTCTTCGAGCGCGTCTAGCAATCGAATGAGCTTGAGCAAATCCTCTCGGCTGGGATCGGCTTTGTTGGTCGCTAAGTAGGTGAGACCAACTTCCTTCGAGTCGTATCCACCGTTTCGCAATCCTTCATTCACCTTGTGCAGATCGGACATCGCGGTGACAATGGTGATCGTGTCTTCATCCGACATCACGTCTTCCGCGCCTGCCTCTAGGGCCGCCAACGTGATTTCATCTTCGTCCGTCCCTTCCTTCGGAAATTGAATCTGACCAATGTACTTGAATTGCCAGCTCACCGCGCCATTGTCGGCCATTGCGCCGCCGTTCTTATTGAAGGTGCTGCGGACCTCGCCGACAGTTCGGTTTCGGTTTTCCGAATAGCACTGGAGGATGATTCCGATTCCGCCAGGACCCGTTCCCTCGTAAACCAATTCTTCGTAGTTGACGCCCTCGATTTCGCCCGTACCTTTCTTGATCGCCCGGTCGATGTTGTCCTTGGGCATCGAGGCTTCCTTGGCCTTATCCACGGCCACCCGAAGGCGAGGGTTCATGGCAATGTCTCCGCCGCCGCTCTTCGCTGCGACGGTGATTTCACGACTCAGCTTCGTGAAGAGATTTCCGCGAAGCGCATCCTGCTTCCCTTTCCGGATTCGGATGTTCTTCCATTTACTGTGGCCTGCCATATGAATTCATTTTGACACACCCAATTAGTTGGGAGTCTTGAGTTGTGAGTTGCGAGTTGGCTCAAGACTCACAACTCATGACTCATAACTCATCTAGCCACGCCTTGGTGCACTCGAAATCGGCTTGGGTGAGGCCGTGCCCCGTGCCGAACTCTTGCGCCGAAACCTCGGCTCCGCTGGAACGGAATATCTCCGCCTGATTCTGGGCCGATGAGATCGGCGCCATCGGGTCGACGAGCCCGTTGGTCATAAGGATTCGTTTGCCTTCCAGGTTCGCTGGGACTGGCTCTTGGAAGATTTGCATCCCTCGCCACATCACCAGACCGTCGAGGAGCTCTGGATGCAAGGTCATGATCGCCGCCCCCATGTTCGCCCCGTTCGAATATCCGATCGCGATGAACTTCGTCTTCTCTTCTTTCAGAAACTCGGCGAGATCGTCGGCCTGTTTGCGGATGTCGGCTTCGTCGAACACGCCTTCTTTGAACCGTTTGAACCAGCGCGTCATTCCCATCTCGCGAACGTTGCCGAGAGGGCTGACGATGGCGGCTCCGGGCAAGAGCGCCTGGGCGATATCGACAAGATCGAACTGGGATCCGCCGGTGCCGTGGAGCAAGAGTAGGGTGCGCTTCTCATCGGGGTTCGTGGCTGGTTGCCGATAGACTTCGAAGCTCATATCGTCACCGCCGGGAACTTGAGGTTGAGGGTTGGGAGCAAGGCGCCGATCTGTTGCCGAAGCGCTTCGTACTTGTCTGGCAGCTTGAGGTGTGTGCCCAGCGTTGACTCGTCCTCGTCGAGTTGGAAGCCGGGGCCGACGGTGGCGAACTCGAACAGCACGCCGCCGGGTTCGCGGAAGTAGATCGACTTGAAGTAGTCGCGCTCGGTGACCGGACTGCAGTGAAAGCCCGCATTGGTGAGCTTGAGTAGCCAGTCTTCTTGCACTTCTTGGGTCGCATTTGAAAATGCCACGTGGTGGATCGTCCCCGCCGAAGCCTTGGCTCTCAGTAATCCTTCTTGACGCACGACATCGACGTAGGAATCGCCGAGCCGGAATCGCTGACGATTGCCTTCTTCGCCGACCTTCACTGCGCCGAGCATGCCGACGAGGGCCTGTTCGGTGGTCTTGAATTCGCCGATGCCGCCGTGATCGTTTGGAGCCAGGGTCACTCGTCCGATCTTTCTTATCGCCTTGTCAGAGGGAATGATCGCATCCTTCCATTCGATGAGCTTGCTGTCGTGCTCGGCTTCTTCGAGTTCGATGCGCATCTTGTCGTGGTCCATCAACCACACCACCTGCTTACCGAAGATCGTCTCGATTCCGTTGGGAACACCGTGGAGCGAGAGGTGGGTGCACCACCAATCCAGCGAGCCTTTCGGAACTTGGAATGTGAGACTCGTCGTCTCGCCGGTTCCTCGTTGGCCAGGCAAGATATCGTTGTAGGGAAAGAAGGTGATGAGCGTTCCGGGCGAGCCGATGCCGTCGCCGTAATACAGGTGATACACGCCAGGATCGTCGAAGTTGACGGTCTGTTTCACCAAACGCAAACCGAGGATGCCGGAATAAAAATCGACATTCGGTTGAGGGTGGCTGGCGATCGCCGTCACATGATGAATTCCTAATACCATGGCTCTTTTTACGCCTCTTGTGCCTCCTCGGGCGGTATGGGAGCATACAATGATTCACGGATGGATTTTGCCGGTCTCCGCTCGAAGTTGAGGGCCGATCAGGTGTTGGACGGCTCTGCCGCCGTTCGCGCCTATGACTGCGACGCCTACACGGTGGACCGATCCAAGCCAAGCGTGATCGTTCTTCCTGAATCTACTTCCGAGGTAGCCACGATTGTTTGGTGGTGCGTTTCGGCCGGGGTTCCCTTTACCTGTCGTGGCGCGGGAACCGGCCTCTCGGGTGGGGCGATGCCCGCTCTCGGCGGAGTCGTGATCTCGACCAAACGGATGAATCAGATTCTCGAGATCGATATTGAGAATCGGTGTTTGCGGGCGCAGACCGGGATCGCGAATCGGCGGATTTCGGATGCGGTGAAGGCGGACGGGCTGCACTTTGCCCCCGATCCTTCTTCGCAATCGGTTTCGACTCTAGGCGGGAATATTGGCGAGAACGCCGGCGGGCCGCACACGCTTAAGTACGGCGTCACGGTCCAGCACATCTTGGGTGTGACGATGGTCGACCCTCTTGGCGAAGTCCTAGAGATTGGCGGCAAGTTGGGATGTGGGCCGGGTTACGATTTTCTCGGGATCATTTGTGGTTCGGAAGGGACGCTCGGAATTGTGACCGAGGCATGGGTGAAGCTAACGCCGATTCCTTCGGTTATCGAGACCGTATTAGTAGCCTTTCCTACTATTCGATCGGCTACTGAAACCGTTGCGGGAATCATCGCGACAGGAACGATTCCCGCCGCTTTGGAGATGATGGATCGGGGCATTATGAACGCGGTGTCGATGGCCTTTGGTTTAGAGTATCCAGCCGAAGCCCAAGCGCTGTTGTTGGTGGAATGCGACGGTGAGTCGGTCGAAGCGGTTGAAGCCGAAATCGAATCCGTTCGTGCCGTTTGTGAGGGAAATGGTTGCCTGGAAATGTCCGTTGCAAAGGACGAAAAGGAGAGGGCTCGATTGTGGATGGTGCGCAAGAAAGGCATCGGCGCGATGGGTCGCATCGCACCGTCGATCGTCACTCACGACGGCGTCATTCCTCGGTCGAAATTGCCGGAAATGCTCGACTTTGTTTACTCAGTAGCAAGCGAGAAAAATATTGGGGTTGCGAACATCTTTCACGCAGGTGACGGAAACCTGCACCCCTGCTTTTACTTCGACGATCGCGACTCGGTTCAGGTCGAGAAGGTGGTGGAAGCGGGCGAGATCATCATTCGTAAGTGCATCGAGCTTGGCGGATCGGTCTCGGGTGAGCATGGGATTGGGGTGGAGAAGATGGACCTCATGCCGCTCATGTTCACCCCGGCCGATCTGGAAGCTCAGGCGATGGCGAAGCGAATCTTTAACGACGGAGAGCTGTGTAATCCGTGCAAGGTCTTGCCGAATCAGCGTGGTTGCGCGGAGCATCGGATGCGGTGGCGCGGGGTGGCGACGTGAGCGATCAAGCCTCCCGACCGGACAAGATGCGCACGTTCGCCGACGCCATGGGTATTCCAGAATCGGAGCAACGGATAACTCCGCGCCTATCGCCCGAGTCGGTCGATGAACTCCGACAGTGTGTTTTAGAGTGTCGGACACTTGTGACGCGAGATCCCAATTCTTATCGAATGGACAGGGTCGCTGGCTCCTATGTGAGGTCAGAAGAAACAGGCCAGATGCTGGCTATTTCGGGACCGCCTGCGCATGCGCTCGATGTCGAAGTTTCCGCGTGGGTTTCCCTTTGGAAAATGAACCAGGTCATCGCTTTCCATCCCAGCGATCAAATCGTGACGGTGCAGGCAGGGATGCCATTGATCGCCCTCAATGAATTCCTGCGGAAGGAGAATTTTGAGATTCCGGTCGGTCTTAACGATAAAAGCCAAGGTTCGTCCGTCGGTGACTTCATTGCGATGAATCTGCCTCATTGGAATCTGGCTAAGAGCGGTTCGTGGCGCGACTGGGTTGTTAAGATGAAGATCGTGCTCGCATCGGGCGAAGTCATCGTTTCAGGAGCGGATGTCGTGAAAAACGTATCTGGATTCGACCTTCACAAACTCATGATTGGCGCACGAGGAACTTTGGGAGTGATTGCCGAGGTCACCCTTCGAATTCGACCCGCCAGCGCACTAAGGGAATATCCGCCACTTTGGTTGAATCATGGTGAGTTGTTCCTAACGAATCGGGAGGGGTTAAAGGCGGCAATGGAGTACATCCGCCCAATGATCACCCCCGATGAAGATGGATTCGCCATGGAGTACCACGTCGATGAAGAATCGTGCTTGCTGCTCGTTGAATCGCTACGGAATTCGAAGGCTAATACGGTATTCGACCATGCCAGGTATGGCCACGTTTGGCGTTCTCATGTTGGAAAGTTTGCACTCCCTGAGTTCACGGAGACTCAGCAGCGGCTCATGAAGCGTACGAAGGAAATCTTCGATCCGACCTATAAGCTCAATCCTGGAGAGTTTGGATTCATCTGATGCACGACCTCGAAGAACTCACCACCCACTGCATCCGCTGCGGATTCTGCCTCGAAGACTGCCCCACCTTCGTCGAAACCGGCAGCGAACTGGAGTCGCCTCGCGGCCGCATCTACCTCGTCCGCAGCGCGATCGAGGGCAAGCTGCTCTGGGAAGACATCAAGCCACACATGGACCTTTGCCTGGGCTGCCGAGCGTGCGAAACCGCCTGCCCCAGCGCGGTTCAGTATGGTGCGATCCTCGAGATGGCGAGAGACCAGATCGACCGGAAACGGCCCAGCCTGACCAAAAAAGCCTTACTAGCAAGCACTACGAATCCAACGCTGCTTAAAACCCAACTCAAAGCCGCCAAATTCATCGGTGGCAAGATGCCGGGATTTGTCTCCCGCGCCCTCGCCGGTGAGAAAGCGGAAGCGAATCTCCCGAAGCCGCAAATCAACAAACCACTTCCGCCCCTCATCACGGACACTCCTGTCAGAGGCGAAGCGTACATGCTCACCGGTTGCGCGATGCAGGTTCTCTATCCTCGCGTGCACGAATGCACACGCAGACTGCTAAGACGACTTGGATATGTGGTTCGCGACGTCGACCAAGGGTGCTGCGGAGCGCTCCACGCTCACAATGGCGATCTCGAGACGGCAAGAAAACTTGGCGAAGCCCTGACCGAACAATTCCCCGACGACTTCCCCATCGTCGTCAACTCGGCGGGATGTGGAAGCACGATGAAGGAATATGACGAGCTTCTCGAATACCTGATGACCATTCCTCCGAGTGGATCAAGCGATGATATCGCCAAGGAATGGGAAGCTAGCCAGCAGCATAAAAAGAAGGTGGATGGCTTTACCCAGCGAACGTTCGATCTCTCCGAATTCCTCTTCTCCCACGGCCTCCTCGATGAACTGAAAAACGCAAAAGGTCTAAGCAACAAACGCATTACCTACCACGATGCCTGCCATCTTTCGCATGGGCAAAAGATCACCTCACCCCCGAGGCAGCTCATCCAAGCCATCCCGAATGCGCAGTACGTCGAGCTTCCGGAATCGATGATGTGCTGCGGAAGCGCGGGAGTTTATAACGTGCTCCAGCCCAAGATGGCGCGAAGACTTCTCAACCGCAAGGTCAAGCACATCCAAGAGACACACGCCGACATCGTTGCCACGGGCAACCCCGGCTGCCACGCATGGATCGCGCAGGGGTGCGAAGAGCAGAAGTCGGCACGAGTGCTGCACACCGCCGAACTCCTGGAAGCTGCGTTTATAGGAATCGAGGAATTCATTTGAAGCGCTTTGTAGCTATCCTCGCGACCGGAATATCCACGTTAGCAGGTTGCGGATCGTCAGGTGCGAGCGACCAGAAACTGGTGGAGGGTAAGTGGAATCTCGCCCGTTTCAACGGGCACCCAAAAGCATCCGGGCATCTCGATCTCAAAGAGGATCGGTCCTTTTCCGGCGAGATCAGCGACGGGACGAAATCCCAATCGATCAAGGGAACCTACGTCCTCGACCGGAGCCACCTGGACAACCGGTCTGTGCTCTTCGTCGAGTTCAAAGCCGACAGCAACTACGGTGACAACGGCATTTTTCGATTGGCGTTGGACGAGAAGAACAATGTTCTGTATGACATCATCACGCTGATGTATTGCCGCCCAGGCGAGGAGAGCAAAGTAAAGACTCTCCTCGACCGTCAGCGAAAGACGAAGTCTTAGTAGTGCATGTCCAAGTCATGCGCTTCACGTGCATGCTTTTCGATGAACTCACGTCGCGGCTCGACTTTGTCACCCATCAATCGAGAGAACATCGTCTCGATATCAGCCTCGAATTGCGGATCGAAAGTGACCCGCTTGAGGATTCGCTTGTCCGGTGCCATCGTCGTTTCTTCCAGGTCCTCGGCGTTCATTTCGCCCAGACCTTTAAAGCGGGTGACGTGCGGATTCTTCTTCTTGATATTCTTCAGAATCTCGTCGCGCTCTTCTTCGGACATCGCGTAATATCGCTCGTTCGCGCCAACCTTGACGACGAACAGTGGCGGCTGTGCGAGGTAGATGTAACCACCGGTGACCAGCGGTTTCATGTAGCGGTAGAAGAACGTGAGAAGCAGAGTTCGAATGTGGTCGCCATCCACGTCGGCGTCCGTCATGATCACGATCTTGTGATAGCGCAGTTTGTTGATGTCGAACTCGACTTCCTTCTCTTTCGGATCCTTGCCTTTCTTGACAACAACGTCCTTATCGCCGGCGAATTCTAAGTCGGGCTGCTCTTCGATCTGCTTCTTGCCGAGCGTGAGATCCATGCCAGCACCGAGCGCGGCGATAATCGCCTGAACTTCAGCGTTGTCAAGAGCCTTGTCGATTCGGGCTCGTTCGACGTTGAGGATCTTTCCACGGAGTGGGAGGATCGCCTGGGTCATTCGGTCACGAGCACCCTTGGCCGAACCACCCGCCGAGTCACCCTCGACGAGGAAGATTTCGCACTTCGAAGGATCCTTGGACATGCAGTCGGTCAGCTTGCCGGGCAGGCCAAAGCTGTCCATCGAGGAGCTGCGCCGAACGCTTTCCATCGCCTTCCGAGCCGCCTCTCGGGCGCGCTGGGCAATGATTCCCTTCTCGACAATCTTCCGGGCAATGTTCGGGTTCTCCTCGAAGAAGGTCATGAGACCATCGCCAACGAGCGAGTTGGTAAGACCCTGAACTTCGGGCGTCACCAGCTTGACCTTGTCTTGCGAGTTGTACGACGGATCGCCAATTCGCAGCGAGATCACGACAGTCAGACCGTCGGTCACGTCGTCGTTCTGCAAATTGTTGTCCTTCTCTTTCAGGAAGTTCATTTTTCGGGCGTAGGCGTTGATGGTTCGCGTGAGAGCCGTCGAGAATCCCGAAACGTGCGTTCCACCATCGGGGTTGTGGATGTTGTTCGTGAACGCAAGGATGGTCATGTTGTAACCATCGTGGTACTGCATGGCCACTTCGATTTCGCTCGACTCGCGAATTCGGCGGA
Source organism: uncultured Fimbriimonas sp. (assembly GCA_945952345.1). Lineage (GTDB taxonomy): Bacteria > Armatimonadota > Fimbriimonadia > Fimbriimonadales > Fimbriimonadaceae > Fimbriimonas. The sequence continues at coordinate 6,323 of CAMFIS010000029.1, read as the reverse complement.
AGTGAATAACGCCATGGAGAACGTCGTGGCTGTCGTTCAGATCCTCAACCAACTGGGTGATACCGCGCTCGTAGTAGAACGTTTCGCTAGACTCCGGATCGTTCTCATTGATGAACTCGAATTTGGTCTTGGGGTTAAGGTACGCCAGCTCCTTCATTCGAGTTTTGATGATGTGGGGATCGTGCTCGACCTCAGTGAGAACCGTCGGGTCTGGCATCCATCGCTGAGCCGTTCCCGTCGACTCCTTGTCGACTGTGCCGATCTCTTTAACATCACCCTGAGGGATGCCTTTTTCGTATCGCTGCCGATAAACCTTGCCGTTTCGTTTGACGGTGGATTCCATCCAGGTGGAAAGCGCGTTGGTACACGAAACGCCGACACCGTGCAGACCGCCCGAAGTCTTATAACCGCTGCCTTCGCCGCCAAATTTTCCGCCTGCGTGCAGAACGGTCATAACCACCTGCAGTGCGGAAACGCCCATCTTGGCGTGGGTATCGACCGGGATACCACGGCCATTATCTTCGCATCCGATCGAGCCATCGTCGAACAACGTTACGGTGATGTGATCGCAGTGTCCGGCGAGAACTTCGTCGACCGAGTTATCGATGACTTCACGGAACAGCTGATGGAGGCCCCGTTTGCCGTTGTCGCCCACGTACATGCCGGGGCGCTTTCGGACCGCTTCCAGTCCTTCCAGAACCTGAATCTGCGCGGCATCGTAGTCACCTTCGACTCGCCCAGCGAGCTCGTCGATGACGGCGTCTTGATCTTGTTTGCCGGCGAGATGCTCGGGCTGATCGTCGTTAAAAAGGTCGTGTTCGGACATGGGAAAAAAGGGCTCGAATGAACCTAGATTCTACCTGAAAGACGGTTCAAAATGCCGGGAAGGTGCGACTCCCCGCCAAGTAGAATAGGGGTGTGGGGCTCTACGACTCAATCCTGCGGCCGATCGCCTTCCGAATGGACCCGGAAAAGGTTCATGAAAGGGCCATGAGTCTCATCGTTCGGGGCTTGATTCCTGGCCGCGAGACCCCACTCGAGAGCAACCCCGTCACTCTCTTCGGCGTCAAGTTTCCCAACCGAATCGGACTCGCCGCCGGTTTTGACAAGAACGCCTTGGCGGTCGACAATTGGCACCGATTCGGATTCGGATACGTCGAGATCGGAACGGTCACCTGGCACCCGCAGCCAGGCAACGACAAGCCACGTCTGTTCCGATTGCCGGAAGACAAGGCTCTGATTAACCGGATGGGGTTTAACAACGAAGGCGCTGCCAGCGTGGCGCTGCGGCTGGGAAAGAGCGCGCCGCGCATTCCTGTTGGCGTGAATCTGGGCAAGTCTAAAATCACTGAACTCGAAGATGCTCACGAGGATTACCGAAAGAGCTTCGAGGCCCTGCGCGACCACGGCAATTACTTCGTGGTGAATGTTTCCAGCCCGAACACGCCGGGGCTGCGAAGCCTGCAGGACAAGGAACCGCTGCTCAAGATCTTCAATGCTCTCCGAACCGTCGATGATAAGAAACCGCTGTTCGTCAAGATCGCGCCTGACCTCGAAGAGAGCATGATCGACGACGTGATCGACGTGGCGACGCAGATGAAGCTGACCGGAATCATCGCGACCAACACGACGATCTCGCGGGGCGGGTTGAAGACTACCGACAAGAAACTTGTCGAGCAAGCAGGAGGATTGTCTGGGCGGCCGGTCTTCAAGCGGTCGAACGAAGTGCTGGACTACCTGCGACGAAATGCTCCCGAGGACATGATTTTGGTTGGCGTTGGAGGCATTTTCGACCGCGTGGATTACGAGCAGAAGCTTGCTCTCGGCGCCCAGTTAGTGCAGTTGTACACGGGCTGGATTTACGGCGGCCCGGGCATGGTTCCGAAGCTGCTGGGCGAGTAGCTTGGCGACGCTGCCTCGGGTCGAAAGAATGAGTACAACAGTTTGAATTCCCATGCCGCCGCCCCGAGGCTAAAGAGTTTTATAGCCTAAGGGCCGCTCATGACTCCATCGGAAATCGCGGATACGGGTTGGACCTGAGGCAGCGCATTCGAATAGCCTTTCTGAGCCTCCATAGCTCTGCGTAAATTAGCCAAGTTCACCTGTAATCCTCGCCAGGGAGGCAGCGTTCTTCAACACTGGTAACTCGCAGCTGCGCAGTTGTCGTTACCAGTGCCACACCTAATCCACGAGCACTCGCACTGACTAAACAAAGATCTTCGTGAAGAAGTAGATCGTCATGATGAAGCCGTAGATCGCGATTGCGAGACGCAGCTTGTCGGGATCGACCTTGAGCGACATCCGGGCCGCCGCGAAACCGCCCACAATCCCACCGACAATCAGCACACCGGCGATGTCGTAATGCACTAATCCCTTCACCACAAAGACCACCGAGCACGTGAGGTTGATGATCGTTCCGAGAGAACTCTTCACGGCGTTCAACTCATGAGTCGTGCCGTCCATGTACAGGGCGAAACACGCCAGCATCATGATCCCCATTCCCGCACCGAAGTAGCCACCATAGGTTGCCACCAGAAACTGCAGGACCATGCCGACCGGCAGGCTCACAAGATGGTGATCCGACTTGGCCAGAAACGCCTTGACCTTCGGCTGAAAGATGAGGAGAGTCGAAGCAATCAAGATGAGGAACGGAATGACAATCTTGAAGACCGTTTCCGATGTAAGGAGCAACAAGAATGCTCCCGCAATCGAACCGAGGATGGTCGGAATCAAAAGCTTGGTAAAGTAAACGCCGGTTTTCTCGCGAGTCTCCTTGCCGAACCCCACCACACCCGCGAATGATCCTGGAAACAAGCCGACCGAATTCGTCGCGTTCGCTTCGCGACCAGGAATTTGCATCCCCAAACTGATGACGGGGTACGAGATGAGCGAGCCCCCACCTGCCACACTGTTGATACCGCTCGCCACCACACTTGCGGCAAACAGCATCACGGCTTGGATGGGCGTCATTATCTCAGTCTATCCTAACGCTTCTTGAGCAAGATCAGCAGCACCGGGGCACCCATGATGGCGGTCACAATCCCTACCGGATAACCAATGCCTTGGTTGCCGCGCTGGGCAATGGCATCGGCGAAGATGAGAAGCAAGGCGCCGAAAATTCCGGAGAGAGGAAGCGTCGATCTGAGGTCGACACCGACAAGTTTCCTGGCGATGTGGGGGGCGACCAAACCGACAAAGCCGATGATGCCCACGGGACCAATCGTGACCGAGGTCATGGCCGTGACACAGATCAGCATGGTCCACCGCACGCGGCGAGGGTCCACGCCGAGAGTCGTCGCTGCTTCTTCGCCCAACGACAAGGCGTTGAGGCGAGGCGTCATCGCGTACAGCGCAACAAAGCCAGTGAGGAAAACGGCCGCCATGAGCTCGATAGAACTCCAATACCCTTCGGCCAGGCTCCCCATGAGCCACCGCAGCACCCGGCCAGTGTCCTGGCCCGCATGCATGATCATGAAGGAAAGCAGCGAGGCAAGCATGGTGGACGTGACGACGCCGGCTAAGAGCATGGTCGGCGTTTCGACGACTCCACGGCGGCGAGCCAGGGCCATGACAAAGAACAGGGTTGCCAGTCCGGTGATGAACCCTGCGATCGGGCTGATCATTCCGCCAAACACGCCGCCCAATCCGGCAAGCTGGACAGCGGCAACGCCGATCGCAGCTCCGGAAGAAGACCCCACAATGTAAGGCTCGGCCAATGGATTGCGGAAGAACGTCTGCAATGCCGCACCGGAGACTCCCAAAATGCCACCGACAAGAACGCCTTGCACGGCCCGAGTCAGGCGGAAGGTCCACACTGTGGCGTTTGCCGGCGTATCACCGCGATTTCCTCGCATCAGTTCGCGAAAAACGTCCATCGGGCCGAGCCAATCGTTGCTACCCAGACCGACATGGACAAGAAAGACAATGACGAGAACGCAGATTGACCCGACCAAAACCAAACGTGCCGACTTCTGCATTCCGGTCTAAGGTTATACTCAAGAAGCGTTGAAAACCCTGGCCCTTTCGCAGCGAACCCATTTATTGAAGCCTTCTCCGACCCTTGCGATCACCGCAAAAGCCAACTCGATGCGCGCCGATGGCATCGATGTGATCTCCTTTGGAGCTGGAGAGCCCGACTTTAACACCCCCAAACCTATTTGCGACGCTGCAATAGAAGCCATCGAAACTGGATTCACCAAGTACACGCCTTCCGCTGGTATCAAAGAATTGAAGGAAGCCATTTGCGGGAAACTCAGCCGAGAAAATGGCCTGACCTACTCGCCCGATCAAATCGTCGTGAGTTGCGGCGCCAAGCACAGCATCTACAATGCGATCCAAATGCTGGTCGATCCCGGCGACGAAGTTATTCTCATCGCACCGTACTGGATGACCTATGCGGATCAGGTGCTCCTTGCCGGTGGCGTGCCCAAAGTTGTTTACACGTCGGCAGCAAACGGTTTCGAACCCGAGTTGGATCAGATCAAGGCTGCAATTACGGACCGCACCAAGGCGATTCTCCTCAACAGCCCAAGCAACCCAAGTGGCGGAGTCATCTCGGACGATGTCCTTGCGGGAATTTCGGAGCTAGCCCAGCGACACGACTTCTGGGTGATCGCCGACGAAATCTACGAGCGATTGGTGTACGGAGTCACTCCGAAATCTTTCGCCACCTTTGGGGCGCAAGATCGCACCATCACCGTCGGCGGATGCAGCAAGAGCTACGCCATGACGGGTTGGCGCATCGGCTTTGCCGCGTGTCCCTTGCCGGTCGCCAAGGCGATGAGCAACTTCCAAGACCAGGTCACGAGCAACCCGAACTCCATTGCCCAGAAGGGCGCGGTCGTTGCATTCAATCTGCCCGCTTCGACGGTCGAAGATATGCGAGTTGAATTTGAAGCCCGTCGCGACCTTATCGTGCGCCTCCTCACCGACATCCCTGGGGTCAGCATCTTGCCGCCCAAAGGAGCGTTCTATGCCTTCCCCGATATCTCGGCCCACTTACGTCCAGGCGAGTCGGACCTCGATCTCGCCGCCGAGCTGCTGGAGAAAGCCCACGTCGCGGTCGTGCCTGGATCGGTGTTCGAAGGTCCCGGCCATATTCGGCTGAGCTACGCCACTAGTCGCAAAAATATTGAGGAAGGAGTCCGTCGAATTAAAGACGCTCTTTCGCATCGCTGATGATCCCGAAGAGTATTCCCCTCAAGAACGAAGCCATGTTCAGGTTGGCGATGCGACATCGGTCCGCCGCGCCCCAAGATATCTGCAATAGCTATGAGCGATTGGAGTTCTTTGGCGACTCGGTCCTAGGACTTGTGGTGGCACAATATCTCTTCGAACATCATCCCCATTGGGACCAAGGAATGATGTCGAAAGCCAAGAGCAGCGTCGTGCAAGAGGCGCCCCTGGCGGAGATATCGAAATGCCTAGGACTAGATGCCTACTTGGAATTAAGCGCTAGCGAAGAAGCAACTGGGGGCCGCCAAAGGCCCTCAATCCTTGCCGACGTGGTCGAAGCGGTGTTCGGTGCGATCTACCTCGAATCGGGACTTGAGGTCGCTCGCTGGTTCATTTTGGAACAATTGAACCCCTATCTCGTTCGAATTAGTAGTGGGGACGTGAATCCCGATGACTATAAATCGAAGCTCCAAGAGATCGCCCAATCGATCTGGAAGAAGACTCCGAATTATAGAGTTCTGAATGAATTCGGCGCCGCCCACGATAAGAAATTCACCGTTGAAGTAATATTTGATGACGAGGTAATCGGTGAGGGCACCGGTCGCTCGAAAAAAGAAGCTGAGCAAGCTGCGGCTGCAGAAGCAATTGAAGTCATTCGACGAAACGTTCGCTTTTAGGGCAATAAAAGCAACTAGTAAGAATGACGGTTATGATTGAATTGTTTGGAGATTTAGACCCAAAGGCACTCAATTTGCTCACCTTGGTACTTCTAAGCATCTAGCGATAGTTCAAGAAGGAAAACAAGCAAATGAAGGGATTCTTTTTAGGAGCGTTGGTTATTGGCACAACTGCTACGGCGTTAGCACGGCCAGAACTTAACGCATTCATTAATAAACCGGCAAACTCGGTACCCGAGCTGCTGGCTCAGATCAAGTCGGATAAGCAAGTGGCTGACCGCTTCATGCGGCACTTCTCGATGACCAAAGAAGAGGTTCTCGAGTTCGTTGGCACCTTGCACCTTGGATCGCTCAAGGAGTCGGGTTACTACACCATCTATAGCGCTCCCGAGAACGGCATCATCAAAGCTCACATTTCTTTCTTCAAGAAAGGCACCCCCGCTTTTGTCGACGCCGACGGCAACCCTATTC